>NZ_JBFBFA010000004.1:0-364599 GCF_040683915.1 Kitasatospora sp. NPDC093102
TTGTTTTTTCTTTTTTCTTTGAGTTCTGCGGGGGCGGCGCGCCCCCCCGCCCGCCCCCCCCCCCCACCCCACCGGGACGGCACCGGGAGCCCGCACCGGGACCGGGCCGCCTTCACGCCCGCCGTCCGCACCCTTCGGCAGGAGCCCGCGTCCGGTGCTCGATAGGATGGCCGGGTCGACGGCGGCTGTGGCGGGCGCGCGGGCCCCGCAGGAGCCCCGTTCCACCGGTGTCCGGAGCCCGGTCACCGGTCCGGAGCCGGACCGGAAGCGTACGGTCCGGACCGCTCGACCCGGGAGGCGTCGCGATGGCCGCACAGATCACCTACCGGCGGGTCTACGAGGAGTCCTCGCCCCGGGACGGGCAGCGGGTCCTGGTCGACCGGGTCTGGCCGCGCGGCGTGCGCAAGGAGGACGCGCACCTGGACGAGTGGCTGCGCGACGTCGCGCCGTCCACCGAACTGCGCCGCTGGTACGGCCACGAGCCGAGCCGCTACGCCGAGTTCCGCCGCCGCTACCACGCGGAGCTGCGGGACGCCGGACACCGCGATGCGGTCGGCCACCTGCGCGAGCTCGCCGGCCACGGCCGGCTCACGCTGCTCACCGCCACCAAGGACGTGGACCACAGCCAGGCCGCCGTCCTCGCCGAGTGGCTGTCCGGGACGGAAGGCCGTACGGCCTGACCGAAGGCCCGAACTCCACCTGCCCGTACGCGCCTTGGCCCCGCCGGCCGGCCGCCCCGGGCCGGCGCCGGTCCGGTCGGAGCGGCGGGGATGATCATCCGGGCGTAGGCTCTCGGCTGATCACAGGGGCAGGAGAGGAAGACATGGGCCAGAAGATCATCCGGTTCTCGGACCTGACCGGCAAGCACGCGGAGAACGACGGGGACCTGGTGCGGATCGTGGTGCTCCAGCACCCCGACCTGACGGACGGTCCGGTCGAGATCGACGCGCTCGCCGGGGAGTTGGGCGGGGTGCGGGAGCTGGCGCTCGACCTGGTCACGGTCGAGCTGCACCACCCGGACCGGGCGGAGCCGCAGACGGTGGTGATGGAGGCCGAGACGTTCAACCGGCTGGCCTCGGCCGCGCCGATGGCCGAGGTGCTGCGCGGCGCCAGGCCGGCCGCCCGGGCCGCCACGTCCGGGACGGCGGTCACCGCCGGCCGGGAACGGGTCAACTACGCCAGCCTGGAGCACGCCGGGCGGCCGCACAAGGGCCGCACCACCGATGCGGAGAAGCAGCTCGTCCAGCAGCACCTGGAGGAGATCAACGAGCGGCTCGCCGCCGAGGGCGTCCGCACGATCGACCTGGAGAACGGCGAGCACGTGACCCGGTACGGCCTGGACACCCTGGCCCGGGAGACCGGCGTGATGCTCAGCTGACCAGCGCGGGCCCGCCCCCTGCCGCCGGAACCCGACGGCAAGGGGCGGCCGGCCCGCCGGTCGGGCGCCTCAGTCCCGGTCCGCCTCGGACAGCACGTCGGTGACCAGCTTGGTGGCGAAGTCCTTGCCGTTGCCGGAGATCCGGTTGACGTACTCCGCGAGCAGGACCGCCGTGGCCTCCAGGGGATTCATCTCCTCCTTCGTCCAGGGTCCGTACTGGGCGCGCCACAGGTTGGGGCTCAGGCCGGTGCCGGCGGCGATGAGCAGGCCGGCCATGGTGGGGATGACCTCGGGACGGAAGGTCCTCGGCATCATCCGCATGGTGGCCACCAGGCTGGGGATCGCGTGCTCGATCACGTCCTCCTCGTGCTGCTCGAAGGCCGATCGCAGCCAGTTCATGTACAGGTACACGAGCGTGCAGGCGCCTTCCACCAGCGCCTCGGCCTCCTCGGGGCCGAAGGACGCGGTGAGCTGGTCGACCATCCGCTGGTGCTCGGGGTCCGTCCCGGACTTGCCGTCGTAGACGGCCTTGAGCCGGGAGTCGATCACCATGAGCGCTGCGCTCACATCACCGACGGGAGCGTGCTGGGGGTCGCAGGACGACACAGGACTCCTCCTAGAGCGGCCACGGCCGGAACGGCCGGTCCGTTCGAAGGGTAGGCGACCGATCCGACGGGTCCGACGGATCCGGCCGGAGGCACCCCCGGTGACGGGTGCGCAAGGGCCGCCCCGGGCGGGCCGGGGCGGCACGGTGGCGGTGACTCGGGGCCTGTCGCCCGCTCCCCGTCACCCGGAGGCCGCGCCTCACACGTCAGAGCGAGGCGCCGGCAGCCGGGTTGACGGCGGCGGGCGGAGGGCGGCCGGCCCGCGCTCCCGGGCCGGCCGCCCTCCCTCCCGTCAGACGGCCGACGCGGCCGGCCTGGCGTTGCGGCGACGGACGTAGACGGTGGCCAGGACGCCGGCGAGCACCGCCCCACCACCCGTCCTCGCGACCGACGGGTCGATCATCGGGACCGCGGCCGCGGGCTCGGCCGCGCCCTGCGGGACCTGCTCGCCGACGAGGCCGCCACCGAACGGCTGGCGCGCCTCCCCTCGCCCTACGGCACCGGGCAGGCGAGCGCCGAGATCGTCGCCGCGGTCCGCAGCCGCTACCTCGCCCCCGAACGGCCCTCCGAACGCCCCGCGGAGCAGCCCGCCGTCCCGCTGCCCGCCCTCGACCGCGCGCCGGTCCCGGCCGCGGCCGCCCGCCCCCGGCACTGACCGGACCGCCGCCGCGGTCCACCCCCGACCGGCCGGAGCCCCTGGCAGGAAGGTGGCGGATCGGACCCGTCGACCCTGCGCGCACCGGCTGGCAAGGTCGGAAGCAGCCCGCAACCGGCGGGATCCACTGCATCCGGGGGGCTCCCTTGACGACGACATCCGACAGCCGGACGGCCACCGGAACCGGCGCCGACACCTACCGGCCGCGGACCGCGGGCTGAGGCGGGCACCATGGACGACCGCTACGAGCGCCACTGCCTCGCCGACCCGCTGTTCTACGACGAACCCGCCCGCGCCGAGCACCCGGACGACCGGTTCGCCGCCGCCTCCGCCCCGCTGCCGCCGGGCTGGCAGCGGGGCGAGCACGGCCCCTGGGTGCACGTGCGGCCGCCACACGCGCAGCTGCCCGAGCAGGGCTGGAAGGTGCACGTCTCGGCCACCCCGGACGAGGCCGAGCGAGTGATCGACCAGGTCCTGGCGTACTGCCTGGAGCACGAGCTGACCTGGAAGTTCCTGCGCGGCCGGGCCACCGTACTGATGGCGAACGGCAAGTACGCCGACCGCCGCTCCAGCGGCAAGCTGATCACGCTCTACCCGGAGGACGACGCCCGGCTGGCGCAGGTGCTCGACGAGCTGTCCACCCTGCTCAAGGGCGTCCCCGGCCCGTACGTGCTGAGCGACCTGCGCTACCGGGAGGGCCCGCTCTACCTGCGCTACGGCTCGTTCGTCGAGCGCTACTGCACCGACGAGCAGGGCCGGCGGGTGCCGGCCGTGAACGGGCCGGACGGCGAGCCGGTACCGGACGTCCGGGGTACGGTCTTCGCCGTGCCGGACTGGGCGCCGGTGCCGGAGGTCGTCGCGGCCCAACTGGCCGCCGACGCCGAGCGGGAGGCCGGGACGACGACCGAGTTCCCGTTCGAGGTCACCAAGGCGCTGCACTTCTCGAACGGCGGCGGCGTCTACCTGGCCACCGACCGGCGCAACGGCCGCGAGGTGGTGCTGCGCGAGGCCCGCCCGCACGCCGGCCTCGACTACGCCGGCCGGGACGCGGTGCAGCGGCTGCTGAGCGAGCGTCGGGTGCTGGAGGCCCTGGCCGGGCTGGACTTCGTGCCCGCACTGTACGAGCACCGGCAGGTCTGGGAGCACCACTACCTGGTCGAGGAGTACATCGAGGGCCAGCGGCTGGAGGAGGTCTTCACCCGCACCTGCCCGCTCGCCCACCCCGACCCGGACGAGGCCGAGCTGGCCGAGTACACCACCTGGGCGCTCGACGTGGTCGAGCAGGTCGCCGGCATGCTCGCAGCGCTGCACGAGCGCGGGCTGGTCTTCGGCGACCTCCACCCCAACAACGTGCTGATCCGGCCGGACGGGCGCTGCGCGCTGGTCGACTTCGAGATCACCTTCCCGGCCGACGACACCACCGCGCCCCCGCTGGGCGCGCCCGGTTTCGTCTCGCCTTCGGCCCGGCGCGGCACCGCGGTGGACGCGTACGCGCTCGCCGCGCTGCGGCTCTACCTCTTCCTGCCGGTGAACAACCTGCTCGCACTGGACTCGGGCAAGGCCGAGCTGGCCGGTCGGGAGATCTCCGCGCGCTACCCCGTCGGCCCCGGTTTCGGGGCCGAGGTCGCCGAGGCGCTGCACCGGGCGGCCGGCGGACGGCTGCCGCGTGGCGCCACCGAGCGCCGACCGGGCGCCGCCGACGGCGGCCCGGGGCCGTCGCGGCCGGCCTGGCCGCAGGCACCGGCGACGGACACCGAGGCCTGGCGCCCGGTGCTGGACTCGCTGGCCGCGGGCATCCTGGCGACGGCCACGCCCGAGCGGACCGACCGTCTCTTCCCCGGGGACGTCGAGCAGTTCGCCCCGGGCCACAACGGGCTGGGCCTCTCCTACGGTGCGGCCGGCGTGCTGTACACGCTGCGGGCCTGCGGCCGCCCCGCCCCGGCCGAGCACACCGACTGGCTGGTGGCCCGCGCGAACACCGAGCCGGACCTGCCGGCCGGGCTGTACGACGGCCTGACCGGCATCGCCTGGACGCTGGCCCGCCTCGGTGCGCCGGACGCGGCCGGTGCGCTGGTCGAGCGACTGCTCACCGCCGAGCTGCCGCTCGATCCGGGGCTCGGTTCCGGACGTGCCGGCATCGCGCTCGGACTGCTCGACCTGGCCGGCGCACTCGGCCAGGACCGCCTCGCCGACCGGGCCCTGGCCCTCGGGCACGAGCTGGCCCGTGAGGAGCGAGCGCCGCTGCTGCGCGGTCTGCTGGACGGCTGGAGCGGGCAGGCCTCGCTGTTCCTGCGGTTGCACGGGCACACCGGCGAGGCCGGCTGGCTGACGGCGGCCGAGGCGGCGCTGGGCCGGGAGCTGGACGAGGCGGACATCACCGACGGGATGCTCTTCCTGGTCGAGGACCGCTACCGGCGCAAGCTCCCGTACCTGGCCGCGGGTGGAGTGGGCACCGCGGGCCTGATCGCCGAGCTGACCGGGCGCACCGGCGCCGACCGGCTGCCCGACCGGTTCGCCGAGGCGCTGACGGCCGCCGACCGCGCCTGTCTGCCGGACCTGGTCGCCGCGTCGGGCCTGTTCGAGGGCCGGGCCGGGCTGCTGCTGCACCAGCTCCGGACCGGGCGGCGGGCGGAGGCCGACCGACACCTGCGGCTGCTGGAGTGGCACGTGATGGACCACCGCGGTCACCTGGCGTTCCCGGGGCGCCGCTCGATGCGGCTCTCGGCGGACCTGGCCACCGGCGCGGCCGGGGTCCTGGCCGCGCTGCACGAGGCGGTGCTCGGCCCGGTGCAGCTGCCCGGCATCACCGACCTCGCCCGGCCCTGACACCCGCCATCGACGCCCGGCACCACACGGCGCTGCCCGGCATCACGGACTTCCCCCGGCCCCGTGCCGGGGGAGCACGACGGTCACCACCCGGTGGCCGGGACCACATCACGGAAAGGAACGGACCATGACGCAGATCCTCGCGCTCCAGGGGCTGGAGACCGAGACCGGCACGTCGGCCTACACCAGCACCATCCTCCCGCCCAGCCACACGAGCAGCGCCCTGCACATGCGCTTCGACGCGCCCGTCTCGGACGAGACGGCGCGCTGATGTCGAAGATCCTGGCCCTCCAGGGCCTCGACACCGAGAGCGGCGCGGCGACCTACCCGCCCACCATCGAGCTGCCGCCCAGCCACTGGAGCGGCGCCGCGCACCTGCGCTTCGACGCGCCGGTGACCAACGAGGAGAGGACGCACTGATGTCGAAGATCCTGGCCCTCCAGGGGCTCGACGCGGTCGTGGACGGCGCGGCCATCCCGCTCAGCCACATCAGCACCGACCTGCACCTGCTGGTGGCTGCCCCGGTCGAGCCCGCGGAGTAGCGGCCGGGTCGGCTGTGCGGCTGTCCGCCGGGCCCACCCCGGCGGGCAGCCGCTCGTCGCCGTCCGGCCCCGAGCGGCGGCCCGCCTCAGCGCGGCGCCGTGACGTCCGCCCTGACATCCGCCGGGACGGTCAGCCCCTCGCGCTCGGCCGGCACCCCGGCCTGGAACCGGCTCTGCGCACCGAGGCGCGCCAGCAGTTCGGCGATGTGGCGCCGGCAGGTGCGGGTCGACATGCCCAGCCGCCGGGCGGTCGTGTCGTCCTTCTCCCCGGCGGCGAGCAGCACGGCGATCACGTCCGGGACGTCGCGGGACACCGTACGGGCCGCGGTCGGCGCGGTGTCGTACGGGACGGCCTGGCTCCACTCGTGTTCGAAGACCCGGACGAAGTACGCCACCAGGGACGGCTCGCGGACCAACAGCGCGCCGCCGGTGGCCGGCCGGGCGGGCACGAAGGCCGTGGTCCGGTCCACCACGACCAGCTGCGCCGACACCTCGGCGCGGGTCCGGATCTCCGCCCCCGCGGCGATGACCAGCTCCGCGAAGGAGCGGGTCGGCGGGTCGAAGCGGGTCGGGTGCTGGTACACGCTCCGCAGCCGGACGCCCCGCGCCAGCAGCTCCAGGTCCAGGGGAAGCGACTGCGCCAGGGCCTTCTCCGGGTGCCCGCCGCCCGGCCGGATCGCCGGCACCTCCTCCTTCGCGGCGCCCACCACGGACTCGGCGGCCGAGCGCAGGACGTGCACGTCCTCCAGCAGCCGGACCGAGCCGTCCGAGCCGCCGCCCTGTGACCGGTACACCGGCGCCAGCGAGGCCGGCTCGGCGCGCAGCCTGGCCAGTGCCGCCTGCCGGCGGCCCAGCTCGGCCTCCTCCAGGCGCAGTCGCGCCTCCTCCTGCCCGGTCAGCCGTGCCACGGCCGCCTCGGGTCCGACCGTCGTGTAGCAGTCCCGTTCGGCCCCCGGACGCCGGACCAGCAGGCAGAGCGCCGCCAGCAGGTCGACGGCCCGACGGCAGCGCGCCTCGGTGAGCCCGAGGTCACGGGCGATCCGCGCCCGGTCGGCCGGCTCGACCCGCCGGTGCCGCACCGCCCATTCGTAGACCAGCCGCGCCTCGTGATCGAGCAGGGCCTCCCGCCCCGACGGCCGGATCGTGTCCGTGTTCACCGGATTCATCCACCCCTCCTCAGTCGGCCATTCATCTTCCTGACCCCCTTCGGCCCTTGGCCACCGCCGCGAACTGTGACGACTATCGAACAACCGCTCCGGAGACCTCTCGTTCACCGGACGCGTCGTCAACCGCCACCTGCTGTCAAGAGGACCGCCATGAGAGAACGTGGAACCGCCAGGGTCGCGCTCACCGCACCCACCCCGGCGGACCCCGGAACCGTGCGTGCCGTGGTCGGCGACCGGCTGCGGCGGGCCCGCCGGGAGGTCCTCCTCTGCTGCCCCGGCGGCGACCCGACCGCGGCGGCGCTGGCCGAGCTGGTGCCGGCCGAACTGCCGCGCACCGAGCCCGCACCGCGCACCCGGATCGTCCGGCAGCACCCGGCCCGCTTCCACCTGCCCGCCCAGCGCCAGGCCCGGGCCGCGGCGCGGGCCGGCGCCGAGGTGCGGACCACCGGCGAGAGCTACGGTCCGCTGCTGGTCATCGACCGGGAGAGCGCGTTCCTGGCGGAGCGGGGGCGGCCCGACGGACTGGTGCTGGTGACGCAACCGTCCGTGGTGGGCCACCTGGCCGACTCCTTCGAGACGCTCTGGCACCGGGGCGCAGCCTTCCACAGCGGGCCGGCCGCCGCCCGCGCCGTCTCCGACGAGCTCCGCACCGTGATCCTGCGGCTGCTCGCCGACGGGCTGAAGGACGAGACCATCGCCCGCCGGCTCGGGCTGTCGCTGCGAAACTGCCGGCGGCACATCGCCGGCCTGTACAGCACGCTGGGCGCCGACAGCCGCTTCCAAGCGGGCGTGCTGGCGGAGCGCCACGGCCTCACCGGGAACGCGACGGCGGCCGCCGGTGAGCCACGGCAGACCTCCCGGGACGTCGCACAGAACAACGACCCCGCCAGACTCCTGTTCGACCACTAACCGGTTTCGGACGCTCCTGGCCGGGGTTCCGGACAGGCCCTCGAATCCTCGTGAACGGCGCTCCTCCCGCGCCCCACCCTGGAGTCGCCGGGCGGCCGAGCGCAGGACGGCCTCGGAGCCGCCCAAGTCCGGTGCACTGCACCGTACTTCACCGATCGCTCGCCGCCCCGACCAGGAGGTCGTCTTGAGCACCCACCGCCCCACCCGGAGGAACGTCCTGAAGGCCGCCGGCGGCGTCTCGGCAGCACTGGCGCTCGGCGGCGCGAGCGTCCTCGCGACCGCCTCGGCGGCCCACGCCGCCGACGACGGCTCCGGGCTGCACATCGTGGACCGCAACGAGGCCGACGCCCGGATGTGGTACTACCGCTTCGCGACCGCCGAGATCGGCTGGCAGCCCGCCGTCAACGTGCTGCTCCCCGACGGCTACCACACCAGCGGGCGCACCTACCCCGTCCTCTACCTGCTGCACGGCGGCCTCCAGGACTTCATCGAGTTCGACCGCCAGGGCGTCCGCGACTGGACCGCCGGCAAGCCGCTGATCGTCGTGATGCCCGACGGCGGGCAGGCCGGCTGGTACTCCAACCCGGTCGGTACCAACGTCGGCCCCCGGAACTGGGAGAGCTTCCACCTCAACCAGCTGGTCCCGTGGATCGACGCCAACTTCCGCACCTACGCGGAGTACGACGGCCGGGCCGTCGCCGGCTTCTCCATGGGCGGGTTCGGCGCCCTGAAGTACGCGGCCAAGTACTGGGGCCACTTCGCCTCGGTGAGCTCCCACTCCGGCCCGGCCAGCCTCCGCCGCGACAGCGGCGCGGTCGTGCACTGGGCCAACGTGTCCGCCGCGGTCAAGGACCTGGCCGGCGGCACGATCTACGGCGCGCCGCTGTGGGACCAGGCCAGGGTCACCGCCGACAACCCGGTCGAGCGCCTGGACAGCTACCGGAACAAGCGGATCTTCCTGGTCGCCGGCACCAGCCCCGATCCGACCAACCCCTTCGACCAGTTCAACGAAACGGAAGTGCTCGCCGGCCAGCGGGAGTTCCGCGCCCTGCTCGACAACGCGGGCATCCCGTACGAGGCCCACGAGGAGCCGGGCGGCCACATCATCCGCGACTACATGTTCAGGCGTGACATCGACGGCATCATCGACCGGCTCCGCAAGGCGTAGCACGGACGCACGCCGCCACGCCCGCCGAGGCGGTGGCGGCGGCCTCCGCCGCTCCGGTGGTCAGGGTGGTCCGGCCCTCAGACCGGACCACCCCGCTGTCCGACCCCTCCGGACGCCGCCCCCGGTCAGCGGGCCTCGGTGCGCGGCTCCAGCCGGGTGCCCGTGCGGAGGGTGACCGACATCAGGTCGCTGGGGGCGTCGAGCTCCAGCCGGTGCCAGCGCCCCCGGGGCACGATCACGGCCGTGCCCGCCGCCAGCCGCACCATGGACTCGGCGCCGCCGGGCTCGGCCGGGCGGAGGTAGAGCCGGACGCCGCCGGCCAGGCAGCAGACCGCCTCCTCGGCCTCGGGGTGCATCTCCCAGTGGTCGGCGTGGACGTCGGCGTCGCTCTCCACGTGGAAGGTCGCGATCTGCCAGGCCCCGGCGTCGCCGCCGGTCATCCGACGCTCGGCGGCCCGGACACCGCCGTCGGGGTGGATGTGCAGGGCCGAGGCGAACAGGTCCACGGCCGCGATCGAAGTGGGCGTCATGAGCGGGTTCCTTCCAGCCGGTTCCGAGCGGGGGTGAGCGGGCCGGGGCGCCTCGGTAAGTTTTTATACATGTATAGAAAGTAGCCCCGAGCGATCCCCGCTGTCGAGTCCCGGGTGATGATGGGGGCATGCAGCAGCCCTCCGCCCCACAGCCGTCCACGCCGCGCAAGGCCACCGGCCGGCCTCCCCGTATCTCCCTGGAGGAGGTCGTCACCACGGCCCGCCGGATCGTGGACGAGGAGGGCGTCGCGCGGCTGACCATGCGCCGCCTGGCCGCCGAGATCGACAGCACGCCGATGGCGCTCTACCACCACGTCCGCGACAAGGAGGAGCTGCTCGTCCTGCTGCTGGACGACTACGCCGCGCGGACCCTGCGGCCGACCGAACTGCCGACCGAGCCGCGCGAGCGCGTCGTCGCCGCCGCGGCCGCCATCCACGAGGCGCTCGCCGCCTGCCCCTGGATCGTCGAGGTGCTGACCGGGGACAGCCTGATGTCCGCTCACTCCCTGTGGTTCGTCGAGCAGATCGTCGACGGCCTGGTCGGGTGCGGCCTGTCACCGGAACGGGCCGTCCAGGGCTACCGCGCGATCTGGTACTACACCGCCGGCGAGATCATGGTCCGCGCGACGGCGGCCCGCCGCAGGGCCACCGACGACCGCCCGACCCACCGGCAGCAGGTCTTCGCCGACCTCGACCCGGAGCAACTCCCCCGCCTGGGCCAACTCGCCGGGCGCTGGGCGCCGCTCACCGCCCAGGACACCTACCGGGACGGCCTCGGCGCCCTGGTGGACGGCCTGCTCGCGGCAGGCTGAGCGGGCCGGCGCCCGGCCCGGACGGTTGCGTCCCCGGTGCCTCCCGGGCTCGCCCCGACCACTTCCCGGCTGCTTCCCGACTGCTTCCCGACCAGGACCCGGCCGAGGAGGCCGCTCAGCGCGCGCGGTGCCAGGCGCCGGGCCGTCCACAGGGCCCGGGTGCCGCGCCCGGGGAAGGTCCAACTCTCGCCAACCGTTCGGACATTGACGTCAGCCGTTGCCGAAGAAACCGAGCGCGCCCGCCGCGCAGACCCCGCCGGCCCCCATGAAGACCGGTGTCAGCACCTTGATCTCCACCCAGCTGCCGGCCCGGAACCGCATGCCCTTCGGCGGCCCGACCGGATACCAGCGCCGGCGCCCGACGGGGATCGGCCACAGCACCGGGCAGCCCGAGACGGTCAGCGCGTCGCCCAGGCAGTGCACCAGCGCGCCGAGCGCGATCGGCAGCCCGATCCAGAGGTACTGCTGCCCGGGCTCCTCGAACAGCCACTGCGAACCGTTGCCGGGCTTGTCGAGGACCTCCGCGAGCATCCACGCGCTGGTCGCCCCCAGCAGCCACACCAGGACGTCACTGGAGACCCGGGCGTGCCGCCACAGCAGGCCCTCGATCGCCAGCACCATGTGCACGAACAGCACCGCCAGCACGCCCCAGCGGCCGCCGTACACGGCCACCGCCGCGGCGCCCGCCCCGCACAGCACGGCCCAGGGCCAGGTGTGCGTCAGCGTCCGGTGGCCGCCCGAGCGCCGCGGGTCGCCCTTGCCCCGGGTGGCCTTGTACACGGCGTACGAGAGGTTGTCGATCACTTCGCAGAGCGCCCGGGACACCGGCCCGAACGCCCTGGATATCGTCGCCGCCTTGTGGTCCAGGTCCGGTGCCAGGGCCGCCCCCGCACAGATCAGCGCCCCCGCGAGCAGGACCGGCCAGGGCATCGGCTCCCCCATCCCGGCCGCCACCGCGCCCACCCCCAGCCACGCGGTCGCACCCGACAGCGAATGCGCCGGTCCCATCATGTCCGTACACCACCGATCCTCATCAGCTCCGTCCTCAACCCCGAGGACCTGACATCCCGGCAGCCTATCCGTCCAAGATCACCGGCCGGGCGCCTCACCCGGCCCGGCACCCCCCGCCCGCGGTCAGGCGAGGCTCTTCTCCAGCGCGGCGAGATAGCTGCGCATCAGATGGTCGCGGACGCCCTCACCGTCCGGGGAGAAGGCCGCGGCGCTCAGGCCCCCGGCCCGGTCGGTCAGCGCGGAGACCAGCCCGGCCTTCTCCTGGACGCGGCCCGCGGAGTCGATGTGGCGCAGCGCCGCGACATGGGTGAAGGCGGGCTCCGGAGGCAGCTCGGGGACGATGTCGTTGCCGTGGACGAAGCGGAAGGTGCGTCCCTTCAGGCCCTTGTCGTAGGCGGCGGCCAGCAGCCGGTCGCAGGTCCGGGGCTGGCCGAAGGTGTAGACGCCGTCGGCTGCCAGGCGCGGGTCCTCCAGGTCGAGCCGGGCGGCGACGAGCATGGCGAGGGCACCGCCGAGGCTGTGGCCGGTGAACCAGACGGTCTGGCCGTTGGTCCGCAGGTCGGAAACGGCCTCGGCGACATCGGGGAAGACGGATTCGAGGGCCTCGGCGAAGCCGTAGTGGACGTAGCCCGTCCGGGCGGGGCCCGGCCAGGGCGGGGTGGAGGCGTCGGTGAGCCAGTCGCGGATCTGGGCGGGTTCGGTGCCGCGGAACGCGGTGACGATCATGTTGTCGCCGGCCATGGTGTAGGCCTGGGTGTCCTGGAGCGGGAACGGCGGGGTGAACCGGGTCTGGTGGTGACGCACGGTGTCGAAGCCCCAGTCGCGGGCCTGCCCGTCGATGGTGGCCTCGTCCCGGTAGGCGAGGTCGGCGGCCCTGGCCAGCCAGTAGGCGTGCGGGAGGCTGTAGCCGGTGACGTGCTGGTCGAAGGTGGTCGGTACGGCCATGGGGGGCGCTCCTGTCGGGTGGACGGTCGACGGCTGGTCCGTCCCGGGGGCCGGTCGGCGCCCGCCGATGAGGGCTTACCGCGACGCCCCGGTGACCAAGGGTGACGCTACCGCCCATGCGGTTCGTGGGCGACCTGGCCGCCGCCACCCGCCCGTCCCGGCACTGACGCCCGCCCCGCCGCCGGCAGCCCCCGGCACCCGCGGGGTCGGCAGGCCGCCGTCCACGGCCTCAGGACGTACGCGTCCCGTCGAGGTAGGCGAGGACCGCGAGGACGCGGCGGTTGTCGTCGTCGGACGCCCCGAGGTCGAGCTTCGCGAAGATGTTGGAGGTGTGCTTGCTGACCGCGCCCTCGCTGAAGTGCAGCCGTTGCGCGATGGCGGCGTTGGAGCGGCCTTCGGCCATCATGGCGAGGACGTCGCGCTCGCGCGGGGTGAGGAGGGCGAGGGGCTGGTCGTAGGCGTTGCGGGCGAGAAGTCGGGAGATGACCTGAGGGTCCATGACGGTGCCGCCGGCGGCGACGGTGCGGACGGCGTCGACGAACTGATCGGCCTTGGAGACGCGGTCCTTGAGGAGGTAGCCGACGCCGCCGGTGCCGTCCGCGATCAGCTCCCGCGCGTAGAGCTGTTCGACGTGCTGGGAGAGGACCAGGACGGGCAGGCCGGGCCGCTCACGACGTGCGGCGAGCACGACCTGGAGGCCCTCGTCGGTGTACGTGGGGGGCAGGCGGACGTCGACCACCGCGATGTCGGGGTGGTGCTCGGCCAGTGCGGCGGCCAGTTCGGGTCCGCTCTCCACCGCGGCGACGATCTCGTGCCCGTGGGCACTGAGCAGCAGGGAGAGGCCGTCCCTCAGCAGGACGAGGTCCTCGGCGAGGACAACACGCACGGTAGCTCCATGATCAGCCTGGTCGGACCCCCCGGGGGGCTGGTCAGCGTGAGCGTACCGTCGAACGCGGCGAGTCTGCGCCGGATGCCCCGCAGGCCGCTGCCCCGGCCGGGGTCGGCGCCGCCGCGGCCGTCGTCGGTGACCTCGGCACGGAGCAGTCCTGCCGCGTGGGCGAGGTGCACGGTGGCGTGCCGGGCGTCGCCGTGCTTGACGGCGTTGGTGAGTGCCTCGCTGACGGCGAAGTAGACCGCCGACTCCACCGGTGCCTCGGCCCGTCCGGGCAGTTCGGCCCGTACCTCGACCTTCAGCGTGACGTCCAGCGCCAGCGCCCGCACGCCTTCGGCGAGGCCCCGTTCGGCGAGCACCGGAGGGTGGATGCCGCGCACCAGGTCGCGCAGTTCCTGGAGTGCCTGGGTGACGTTCTCCTGGGCGTCCGTCACCACCCGCTTCGCCTGTTCCGGATCGCGGTCGATCAGCGCCGCGACCGCGCCCAGGCGCAGGCTCACCGCGACCAGCCGGGCCTGGGCGCCGTCGTGCAGGTCCCGTTCGATCCGGCGCAGTTCGGCGGCCTGGGCCTCGGTGGCGTCCAGCCGGATCTCGGTGAGCTGCTCGACCCGCCGGGCGAGCCGGGAGCGTTCGGTGGGGCCCAGCAGGGTACCGGTCCACCGGCCGTGCAGACGCAGCGCGGGCCGGGCGAGGGCAAGTCCGGCGACGGTCAGCACCGGCCCGAGGAGGAGGAACAGGAGGGCGGGCACGCCTCCGGAGGGCAGGCCGAACGGCAGGTCGTACGGCAGCGGGGCCTGGACGATCCCGTACAGGCCGGCGCCGGCCAACAGCACGGGTGCGGCCGCGATGCCGCCGCCGACCAGGGGGTCGGCGATCAGCCAGAGGGCGTCGCGCCAGGTCGCCGGGTCGTTCCAGAGCCAGCGGACGGTGCGGCTCATGCCCGCGAACCAGCGGTTCTTGTGGTAGTCGTGACCGGTCCAGAACCAGCCGTGGAGGGTGCGTTCCAGGGCCGGGAGCGGCTGGTACGGCGGCGGTACGGGCACCTCCGACCAGTGGCCGGCCGCCCACCGGGCGGCGCCGGCGGCGGAGCGGACCATCCGGGTGGCGGCCGGGAAGAGCGGGAACATCCCGAGGCAGCCCCAGAGCAGGAAGGACAGCAGGTAGACCGTCATCAGCACCACCCCGACCGGTATCAGCAGGGTCAGGACGGCGAGCCGCCCGAGTGCCCGTGCGGCGGCGCGCAGCTCTCGGGCCGCACTGCCCGGTTCCCGGGCGGCTGGGGTCTGCGGGCTGCTCACGGGACCTCCGGTCGGGATCGGTGCGGGCCGTCCATGATCGCAGTCGGCTGCTCCGGCGTGCGTCCCGACGTCGGCCCCTGCGTGCGTCCCTGCTGACCACGGGTCAGCCGGTACGTCCCCACGAGGCAGCCCGCGCCCAGCAGCACGAACCCGACCGCCACCGGCACCTGCCACGCCGACGGCAGGTACAGGGCCAGGAGCCAGCTCCGGTTGGCCGGCGCGAAGAGCGACATCCCCAACGCCACCGCGCCCTGCGGGGCCACGGCCAGCACGCCGGCCGTGGTCAGCAGCCCGACCGTCACGGCGCGCCCGCGCGGCAGCCGGTCCGACGGTTCCTCGTCGCCCGGGGCGTCCGGGGCCGCCACCCGCCGTGCGCCCTTGCGCAGCGCGTCCAGCAGTTCCGGCCCGCGGGTCTCCAGCCGGCGCCGGGCCCCCGCCCCGAGCAGCCCTGCGTACAGCAGCCCGGTGCCCGCACCGACCGCCACCCCGGCCCAGCGCAGCGGTTCGCTGTGCAGCAGCGTGCCGGCCAGGACGACGCCGGCGGCGGGCAGCGCGGCGAGGGCCTGGAGCAGCAGGACGACCATGCTCTGCAGCCGGGTCTGGTCGGCGCTCTCGTCGCTGAAGCCGTCCAGCGGGTTGCCGCCGGGCCGGTCCGGGAACGGCGCGGGGCCGAGGACGGACACCAGCGGCACCAGACCCGCCCCGGCGCCGAGCACGGCGGGCAGGACGGCGAGCACCCAGGGCCGGCTCCCGTCGGCCCGGGCGGCGGCGCCCGCGACCAGGGTGAGCAGCAGGGCGGCGGGGGCGACGACCAGCAGCCAGGCGAGCTGCCGGGCCCGGACGTCGACCCGCTCGGCGCCGGGGACGACCAGGGTCAGCCAGAGCGCGCCGGCGTCCAGGCCGTACAGGTTGGCGCACAGCGCACCGGCGAACAGGGCCGCGACCACGCCGGCCCACGGCACCAGGGCGGGGAAGCCGCCGAGCAGCGGCAGCAGGCCGGTGAACACGCCCGTCCACAGCGCCATCCGCAGCAGCCGGGCCCGGCGCGGGTCGCGGGCCCACAGGCGCAGCTCCTTGCCGAGCACGGCACCGCCGGGGGTGTCCGGTACGGCCGGCCACCGGACACCCGCACGTGAGGGGCCCCGCCGGGAGGTGCCCCGCCGGGAAGTGCCCCTGTCGGCCGTACCGCGCGCCAACTGCCGGGCGAGCAGGGCCGTCCAGGCGGCGAACAGCAGCCCCGAGAGTGCCAGCAGCCCACCCAGGCAGGCCGCGGCCAGGACCCACTCCCCGCGTCGGGCGGCGTCGACCGCGACCACCGACCAGCCCGAGGGCAGGACCCGTACGACGGTGCCGACGGCGGCGGACCACTCGCCGCCGAGCAGCCGGGCGAAGAAGCCGATCGCGAACCAGCCGGTGTTGAGGAACCCGGTGACCAGGCCGACCAGCAGCGCGGACAGCTCCCAGCCCAGCCGCGAACGGGCCGCGCTGCCGAGGCCCTGAAGGGTCAGCTTGGACAGCACCACCACGAGGAGCAGGTGCAGCAGCACCGCGGGGACGGCGACCAGCGCGGGCACCGGACCGAACCCGGCGCCCAGGACGACCAGCACCGCGAAGGCGGCCAGGCTGACCAGCGGGGTGACCCCGACGAAGGCCGCGCCGAGCAGCCCGACGGCCAGGACGCGCGGCTGGCGGGGCAGCAGGGTGAAGTAGTCGAGCCGCAGGGTCGGATCGCCGCCCGTGACGGTCGGACCGAGCGCCCAGCCCGCCGTCCACACCAGCAGCACGGCGGCGATCACACCGACCCCGGCCTCGGGGGTGGGGAAGTCCGCCAGGCCCAGCAGTACGGTGCCGACGGCCGCGACCGCGCCGGTCACCGCCCCGAGGAACAGACTCGCCGCCCGGGGACCGGACATCGAACGCCGCAGGACGGCCAGCTTCATCCCGATCAGGACGCCAACCACGACAGGCCCTCCGCTCCCCCGGTCCGGGCGCCGACCAGCTCGACGAAGACCTCCTCCAGGCCGCGCCCGCCACGGACCTCCGCCACCGTGCCCGCCGCCAGCACCCGGCCCCCGGCGATCACACCGACGTGGTCGCAGACCTGCTCGACCAGCGCCATCACATGGCTGGACAGGACCACCGAGCCGCCGGAGTCGACGAAGCGCCGCAGAATGACCCGGATGGTCGCGGCCGACACCGGGTCGACGGCCTCGAAGGGCTCGTCCAGCACCAGCAGCCGAGGGGCGTGCAACAAGGCGGTGGCCAGGCCGATCTTCTTGCGCATCCCCGTGGAGTAGTCGATGACGGGGGTGTGCTCGGCGCCGTCGAGCTCCAGCACGGCCAGCAGCTCCTCGGACCGGGCGTCCACGGTGCCGGCCGGCAGACCGCGCAACCGGCCCAGGTAGTACAGCAGTTCGCGCCCGGTCAGCCGCTCGGGCAGCATCATGCCGTCGGGCAGCACCCCCACCAGGGACTTCGCCCGCACCGGGTCGCTCCACACGTCGGCGCCGAGGATCGCCGAGCTCCCGGCGTCCGGTCGCAACAGCCCGACGGCCATCGACAGCGCGGTGGTCTTGCCGGCGCCGTTGGGCCCGACGAGCCCGTAGAACGATCCGCAGGGTACGGACAGGTCCACCCCGTCCACGGCGACGTGCGCTCCGAACCGCTTGCGCAGCCCCGACAGTCGCAGTGCCGGGGCTGCCCGGCCCCCCACCGCCCGAAATGCCTGCCCCGCGCGCGCCGATCCTCGCACCTCGCCCCTCCCACGTCGTCACGGCCGCCCCGGTCCGGGCGGCACGTGATCAACGCTAGGGACGGCGGGGCGGCGGCAGAATCCACCTGCACCCCCACCGGGGGTGGGGCTGGACCCACCCCCGGTCCAGGCGCGCCACCGGTCGACGGGTGAGCCTCGGAACGCGGAAACCCGTGGCTCAGGCCCACGGCGGCCTGCCGCGCCCGTCCGCCCACAGGGCGAGCGCTCGCCGGTCGACGGCACGGATGCCGACCTGCGTGCAGAACGCGGCGGCGGCCCTGGTGAAGGAGCTGGTCGTCACCACGGCGGCCAGGTCGCAGTGGTGCACGTCGCGGTAGGTCCCGTTGACCTTCTGGACGTCGTGGGAACCGACGAAGGTGCGCGGCCCGTACCGCTTGGCCTGGATGAGGATGCGCTGCCCGGCGGGGGTGGTGGCCAGGACGTCCGCCGCGAGGTCGCCGGCTCCGCCGACCACCCGGACCTTCGTGCAGCCGTCCCGGCGGCACAGATCCGCCAGCGCGTACTCGAAGGCCTTCGGGGTCATCGCCAGGAACGGCCCGATGTGCCGCAGTTGGGCGGCCCGCGCATCCAGCTCCCGCCGACGGGCCCGTACCCGCGAGCGCAGCACGGCGGCGCCCACTCCTGCTCCGACGGTCAGCAACGCCGCGACCAGCACCAGGTGCTGGGCCAGCCAGCGGACCACCAGCGAGGCCAGAACGAACACGACCACTGCGACCACGCCCAGCAACGGTGCGTTCCGTCTGATCTGTCGCAACCGGCGGACGGCGGTCGACCGCCCTCGCCGGACGGGCCTACGGGCCACGGCACTCCCCCTCACGCGCGGTGTTCGGACGAGCCTAGAAGTCACCGCTCCCGTGCGCCTGCGATCACGTCGAACTCCACCCGCCGGATCGCCGAGTTGACCGGATCCCGACGACCGGCGTCCTGCCCCCGGCACCTGCACCTGCCCCTGCCCCGGCGCGCAGAAAGGAGGCTCTCCGGCCTGCGGCACGCACGGCCTCGGCCCCGTCCGGCCGCCGGCCGGGTGGCCCGTCGGGTGGTGAAGTACACGGACCTGGCGGCGAGTTGTCCGAGCCGCCAGGTCCTGGGTGCCGACCGGCCGGGTGGCCGGTGCGGGCCCGGACCACGAGCCGGTGACAGCCGATCCGCTGCCGCTCGCCTGGCCGGGCGCCGGGGCCCTCGGCCAGGCCGTGCACCGCTGCCACGAGCGGTTCGCGCCCGGTCGGGACTCGACCAACCGGGTTTCCCTCCGACGCGGCCGGGCAGCCGCCGGGCATGGACCTTTCGCACACGCCCGTCCTCGACGCGCTCGGCGGGCCGCGCCCGTCCGGCCGCCCACGGACGGTTCCCTCCACACGGAGCGGGCGGACGCCGGCCTTCCACCGGTTGCCCGCACCAGGTCGGACGGCGACCGGAACGAGGCGGCAACCGCCATGAACGCTGCCGAAGACTTCCCGAGCCGGCTGTCCGCCGAGCACCGGGCCATCGAGGCGCTGCTGCACCGGCTGAACCGCACCGCCACCCGCACCGGCATCCCCGACGAGGAGGCCCTGCGGCTGCTGGGCTCCTTGCGGCGGCTCCTCGCCCCCCACCTCCTGACCGAGGAGGCCCACCTGTACCCGCTGGCCCGGCGGTGCCTCGCGGCCGGTGACGCGCTCGCGGACGCCGCCGGCAGCAGCCACGCGGCGATCCGCCGGCTGCTCGACCGGGCGGAGGACGGCCGGCTGTCCGCCGGCGGGCGCCGCCATGCCACGGCCGTGCTGGTCGTCCTGCTCCGCGCCCATCTGCGCGGCGAGGAGGAACGGCTGTTCCCCGCGCTGCGTGCCCGCGCCGCGCCGCGGGACCTGCGGATCTGCGAGCGCCGCATGTACGAGGGCCGGGGCCGCCGGCCGGGTGCACCGCTGCGGGGGCTCCCGCCGCGGCCCGGGGCGATCGCGGCCCGCCGGGACCACGTCGGCGGGCACGACACCTCCGGGCACCGCCACTCGTCCTGACGACCACCGGTGCCCGCCGGGCCCCTCGGCCCCGGCCGCCCGGAGACCCCGGCCGCGCTACGAGCCGCTCCACTCGCCGGGCGCGGACCGCAGCCGGTCGCCCTCGGCCAGCCGCCGGGCCACCGTGTCGAGGTCCGTGCCCAGCCGCTGGGCGGCCGCGACCAGCAGGCTCAGCGCGGTGTGCGGGGTCACGCCGAACCGCTCGGCGGTGATGCCGATGGCCAGGCCGGTGGCGTGCCGGCGGTCCAGCAGGTCGGCCACCGCCCTGGACAGCGCGAAGCGGTCGAGGGCGGCCGACGCCTGGAGGGCGAGCACCTCCACCAGCCCGAGGGCCGGCGTACCGGGCTCGGCCGGTGTGCGCAGGTACGCGCTGAACACGGTGCAGCCGTGCGGGTGGGTGCGCAGGTGCGCACCGGCCACGGCCCGTACGCCGCAGCGCCGGGCCCGGTCGGCGAACCGGCCCGGCCGGCCCGGGTCGAGCCGCACCACGACCTGCCCCTCGCCCTGGCGGCGGAGCCGGGCCAGGAGGCCCGCCTCCGCCCCGCCCTGCGCGCGTTCGAGGGCCAGCAGGTACGACGGCGTGGCCGCGAAGGTCTCGACCGAGCCGTCGTCGTGCCAGGTGCTGACGGCGGCGCCCACGCAGTGCGGGACGGTGACCCTGGTCAGCTGCACCACGTCGTGCAGCGTGGGGAAGGACCCGGACCGCACCCGCTCGCGGGCCGCGAGCTCGCCGAGTACGGCCAGCAGCGTCGCGCGGGCCCGGTCCGTCGCCCGGGCCCCGGCCGCCGTCCCGCCGGCGCCGCCCGGGCCCTGGCGGTCCAGCAGCTCACGGGCCCGGGCGACCGCACGGGCCGCGTCGGCCTCCCCCGTGTAGATGCCGATCGTGTAGCAGACGTCGCGCAGCCGCTGCCCGGCTTCCGGCGAACTCGACGAGGACAGGGCCTCGTACTCCGCGACCAGTCGGCCGAGGGCCGCGACATCCACCATGCGCATGAGCACCTCCGTGTGTTTACGGAAAGTATGCGCCGATCACGCAGCGAAGCCACGCCGCCGGCCGGCCGCCCTCGGTGGCCGGCCCTCGGTGGTCAGCCCGCCGGCAGCCCGGCCTGGTCCAGCCGGCCGTCTCAGCCGACTTCCTCGGGCTCGTCGGCCCAGCCGGGGGCCTCCCGGTCCTCCAGCTCCTCGCGCAGCCGGGCCAGGGTGGCGCTGAGCAGCCGGGAGACGTGCATCTGGGAGACACCGATCCGCTCGGCTATCCGGGACTGGGTGCACCCGTCCCAGAACCGCAGCTTGAGGACGGTCTGCTCGCGCGCGGGCAGCCGGGCCAGCAGCGGGCGGACGGCGATGCGGAAGTCGACGAGTTCGATGCCGGGGTCGCAGTCGCCGAGGCGGTCGAGCAGGGCGCTGCCCGTCTCGTCGGTGTCCTGGTCACGCAGCGCGTCCAGGGAGTCGGGGCGGTAGACCCGGCCCGCCATCAGCCCCTCGGTGGCCTGCTCGACGGTGATGTCCAGGTCCTCGGCGATCTCCTCGGGCTGCGGCAGCCGGCCGAGCTCCTGCTCCAGGCGGTCCGAGCCCCGGGCGACGGACAGGTAGAGCTCCTGCATGCTGCGCGGGACCCGCACCGGCCACGACGTGTCGCGGAAGAACCGCTTGATCTCCCCGGTGATGGTCGGGATCGCGTAGGTGACGAACTCGACGCCGCGCTGCGGGTCGTAACCGTCGACGGCCTTGATCAGGCCGATCGTGCCGACCTGGAGGATGTCGTCCATGTCCTCGGCGCGGTGGCGGAAGCGGGCCGCGATGAAGCGCACCAGCGGCATGTTGAGCTCGATGATCGTGCCGCGGACGTAGCTGTAGGCGTGGGTCTCCTGGGCCAGCCCGGCCAGCCGCTCGAACAGCGCGTCGCTCAGTTCGCGCGCCTCGGACTTCCCCATCCGGCGCAGTTCGGCCGCCGTCGGTCTCGGCGGCAGGTCGGGCGGCAGGTCCGAAGGCGCGACTCCTTCAGCGGTTGTTTCCAGGTTGATGGACACCTGATTTCTCCTGGGCATCGGGGTGAACGCCCGGCGACGCGTGCGGACTCGCACCTGGTGCGTCGCGGACTTCTTCCCCCAGGACCTGTGCCCGGCTTCTTCAAGCGCGGTCCCGGTGGCACCGTCCACGGTGCTGGAGCAGCCGGTTCGGACACGGCCGCTGCATGAGTCGTTCTACCCCGGGATCCGGTTCCGAACTCACGATCCGGAGGTTTTCCTGCTCCGTTTCCGGGGTACTCACGCGGGCTCGCCCCCGGGGTCCCGGCCCGGCCGTCAGGCCCAGCGCTCGTGGTGGTCCCGCAGGACCACCACGAGCGCGGCCTCCAGCCGGACCGGCTCCCCCGCCCTCGGACGCGCAGCCCCGGGACCGCGCGGGCCGTACCGGCTCGAACGGGGAAGCGGAGGCATGCGTACCCGGCCCGTACGGAGGCCCGCCGGCCCTGCGAGATGGTCCGGCGCGAGCGGGACGGCGCGGTCGAGGTGCCGTTCCGGCCCTGACCGCCCGGCTCAGCGGCCGGTCGGCAGGGGCCGCCCCGACTGCCCCTGCCCATCCGGGCGGTCCGAGTGATCCGGCCGATCCGGCCGGATCGGCCGCCGCGGCCTGGCGTAGTCGATCAGCTGCATCATGCCGAGGTCCTCGTGCTGGAGCTGGTGGCAGTGCAGGACGGTACGGCCGGGGAAGTCCTCGTACGCGACCAGCAAGGTGACGGTGTCGCCCGGCTCGCCCCCGGCCAGGTCCACGGTGTCCTGCCACACCGGCGGGTCGAGCCGCACACCGTTGCGGTGGGTGACGAGGACGTGGTTGGTGTGCAGGTGGAACGAGTGGTGGAAGCCCGGCGCGGTGTCGTCGGTGTGCAGGGTCCACCGCTCGACGGTGCCGAGCTTCAGGGTGTGGTTGACGTCCTTGGGGTCGAACAGGCCGTAGGCGGGGTCGCGGGTGAGGTCGCCCTCGGGGTCGGCCGCCGGGGTCGGGTGGCTGCCGAGGAGGCGGTAGGCGTTGGGGAACGGCTTGTCGAAGACGCCCGGGTCGACGTGGAAGACCACCGTGCGATCGGCGCCAGGGTTGGCGATGTCGGCCTCGTCGAGGAACGGCTTGCCCTGCGGCAGGGTGACCGGCAGTCCCATCGGCGGCTCGACGGCCTCCCCCGCCACCTCGACCGTCATCAGCGGGACGGACACGCCCTTGGCCCGCAGTTCGTACGTCCCGGCCCCGCCGCCCCGCACCAGCACGTCGGCGCGGTTGCCGGGGGCCAGCAGCAGCACCTCGGTGGCGACCGAGGCGGGGAAGGTCACGCCGTCCCGGGCGATCTGATGCATCGTCAACGTGGCGTCCCCGTCGGCCACCTGGAGCGACAGCGTGGTGAAGCCGGTCGCCGCCACCAGCCGCCAGCGCTGGACCTCGCCCGGGCGCAGCACGAGGGTGGGGTTGACCTGGCCGTTGACGGTGAAGGCGGACGGCGTGCCGGTGAGCGAGTTGTCGGCGGTGAAGTCGGGGACCCGGCCGTCCTTGAGCTTGAGTTCGTTGATGCAGACGACGAGGTCGGCGGCGGCCGCGATCTCCGGCACCTCGTCGACGTCGCCCTCGACGATGACGACCCCGGCCATCCCCCCGGCGATCTGCCCGGCGGTGGCCCCGTGGACGTGCGGGTGGTACCAGTACGTGCCGGCCGGGTGGTCGGCCGGGATGTCGATGACGGTCAGGTACGACGGCTCCGGGGCGCCGGCCTCGACCTCGTCGGCCGTGCGCGGTGCGAACTCGCGCAGGATGTTGTCGGCGCGCCCGGACGGGGAGACGTGCAGGCCGTGGGTGTGCAGGTTGAAGCTGTTCTCGCGGTGCGGGTGGTTGTGGTTGCCGTCGTACGGCCGGTTGGGCGGCAGGCCGTTGACCTGGGTCAGCCGCAGGGTGTCGCCGCCGCGCACCCGCAGGGTCGGCCCGGGGATGGTCCCGTTGTAGGTGCGCGTGGTGACCGTGCCGTAGCCGGGGACGCGGGTGTCCGTGAACCGCACGTCGAGCATCTGCTCGAGCACCGCCCCCGGCCGGCCGGAGCCCGGCCGCGAGACGCCTGCGGCCGGCCGCGAGGCCCGTACGGCCGGCTGCGGGAAGGGCACCGCGGCGGCCGCCGCCCGCGACGGGGCGAGGATCCCGTCGGAGGCTGCCGCGAGGATGGCGGCTGCGGGGAGGGCCTTGAGCATCGACCGGCGACTGATTCCGACATCTTCTCTCATATCCGGGCAATGTAGGTCGACTTCTGAACGGCCATGGTCAGGCACACCGCGCGTCGGCCAGGGGTTGGGCCTTCCGTGCCAAGCTACGAACGCTCCGGGTGGGTCAGGTTGGCCCCGCTGCGGGGGTCGAAGACGTGGATGCGCGCCGTGTCCACCCGCAGCTCCAGCGGGCTTCCCTCGGCGGCCCGGGTGCCGGTGCTCAGCCGGGCGACCACCCGGTGCTCCTGCATGCCGGTGTCGGACCGGCCCGAGTCGGCGGCGAGCTCGGCGAGTTCCTCGGCCGCCGCCGGTCCACCCTCCTCCGCGAAGTGCACGTAGACGTCCGAGCCGACCGACTCCCGGACGTCGACGGTCACGGTGACGGTGACCCCTCCGGTGTGCCCCTCGGCCAGGGCGGCGTCCTCGAAGTCCTCGGGGCGGACGCCGACGATCAGTTCGCGCGGCGTGTCCGCACGCTCCAGGGCGCGCCGGGTGCGGTCGTCCAACGGCAGGTCGCCCAGCGAGGTGCGCAGGGCGTTGTGCTCCAGCACCGCGCCGAGGAAGTTCATGCCGGGCGAACCGATGAACCCGGCGACGAAGAGGTTCACCGGCTCGTCGTACAACTGCTGCGGCGAGCCGACCTGCTGGACGACGCCGGAGCGCAGCACCACCACCCGGTCGCCGAGCGTCATCGCCTCGACCTGGTCGTGGGTGACGTAGACGGTGGTGGTCCCCAGGCGGCGCTGGAGGGCGGCGATCTGGGTCCGCATCTGCACCCGGAGCTTGGCGTCCAGGTTGGACAGCGGCTCGTCCATCAGGAAGACCTTGGGGTCGCGGACGATCGCCCGGCCCATCGCGACCCGCTGGCGCTGCCCGCCGGAGAGGTTGGCCGGCTTGCGGTCCAGGTGCCGGGTGAGGTCCAGGATGCGGGCGGCCTCCTCGACCTTGGCGGCGATGGTCGGCTTGTCGACCTTGGCCAGGCGCAGCGCGAAGCCCATGTTGTCGCGCACGCTCATGTGCGGGTAGAGGGCGTAGCTCTGGAACACCATCGCGATGTCGCGGTCCTTGGGCGCGCGGTCGTTGACCACCTCCCCGGCGATCCGCAGGCTGCCCTCGGTGATGTCCTCCAGCCCGGCGATCATGTTGAGCGTGGTGGACTTGCCGCAGCCGGACGGGCCGACCAGGATCACGAACTCGCCGTCGGCGATGGTGAGGTTGACGTCGTGGACGGCGAGGACGCCGTCGGGGTAGCGCTTGGTGATGCCGTCGAGGACGATCTCGGCCACGGTCCGCCTTCCTGGTCCGCCGGGTGGGGCGGGCTCATCCGCTGGGTCTCGGGTCGGGCCTCAGCCCTTGACTGCGCCGGCGGTGAGCCCGGCGACGATGCGGCGCTGGAACAGCAGCACGAAGACCACGATCGGGATCGTGATGATCACGGCGGCGGCCGCGATCGAGCCGGTCGGCTGCTCGAACTGGGAGCTTCCGGTGAAGAAGGCGATGGCCGCCGGAACCGTCCGGGCCGAAGTGGTGGAGGTCAGCGAGATCGCGAACAGGAAGTCGTTCCAGCAGAAGATGAAGACCAGGATGGCGGTGGTGAACACGCCCGGCGCCGCCAGCGGCGCGATGACCAGCCGGAACGCCTGCCACGGCGTGGCGCCGTCCACCTTGGCCGCCTTCTCCAGGTCCCAGGGGATCTCCCGGAAGAACGCCGAGAGCGTGTAGATCGCCAGCGGCAGCGAGAAGGTCGTGTACGGGATGATCAGCCCGGGCCAGGTGTCGAACAGGCCGAGCGCCCGCTCGATGTCGAACAGCGGCGAGACCAGCGAGATCGGGGGGAACATCGCGATCAGCAGGGACACCCCGATCAGCAGTCGCTTGCCGGGGAAGCGCAGCCGGGCCACCGCGTACGCGGCCATCGTGCCGAGCACGACCGCGACGGTGGTGGCGATCACCGCGATGCCGATCGAGTTGACCAGGGCGTGGGTGAACTCCGAGGTGTGGAAGATGCCGCGGTAGTTGGCCAGGGTCCACCGGCGGGGCACGAAGTCGCCGTCGGACAGGGTGCTCGGGTCCTTGAAGGAGAGCGCCACGATCCACCACACCGGGAACAGCGCGTAG
Source organism: Kitasatospora sp. NPDC093102 (assembly GCF_040683915.1). NCBI lineage: Bacteria > Bacillati > Actinomycetota > Actinomycetes > Kitasatosporales > Streptomycetaceae > Kitasatospora > Kitasatospora sp. NPDC093102. Next base: position 25,858 of record NZ_JBFBFA010000004.1, read on the forward strand.
AGCACGATCACCAGGTTGGCGATGCCCCAGCCGGTCACCGTCCGGGCGTGTCCGCCGGTCATCGGCGCTCCGGATCCGCGCCGGGCGCGGCCGCGCCGAACAGCTTGACGAAGACCAGCGCGACGAGCGCCACGCAGACGAAGATCAGCACCGAGATCGCCGAACCGATGCCCAGGTTGAGCGCGGTGAAGAGGTTGTCGTAGCCGAGGATCGACACCGAGCCGGTGTCGTTGGCGCCACCGGTCAGCACGTAGATGTTGTCGAAGATCCGGAAGGCGTCCAGGGTGCGGAAGAGCAGCGCGACCAGGATCGCCGGCTTCATCAGCGGCAGGATCACCAGCCGCAGCCGCTGCCCGGAGCTCGCGCCGTCCACCATCGCCGCCCGGACCGTCTCGTCCGGGACGAGTGCCAGGCCGGCGAGCAGCAGCAGCGCCATGAACGGGGTGGTCTTCCACACCTCCGCGAGGATGATCAGACCGATGGCCGGCCACTGCCCGGTCAGCGGGGCGCTGCCCTCCGGCAGCAGGGCGGCCAGGTACCCGGTGCCCGGTGTCCAGGCGTACTGCCAGGAGTAGGCGGCGACCACCGTGACGATCCCGTACGGCACCAGCACCGCGGTGCGCACGGTGCCGCGGCCGAAGATCGTGCGGTGCATCACCAGCGCGAGCGCCAGGCCGAGCACCAGCTCGACGGCCACCGACACCACGGTGATCAGCACCGTGACGCCGAGCGCCTGCCACCAGAACGGGGAGGCCAGCACCGCGCCGTAGTTGGCGAGGCCGACCCAGTGCGCCTGCTCGGGGAAGCGCAGGTCGTAGCGGTGCAGGGAGAGGTGGACGGCGTAGCCGATCGGGTACGCGGTGACGGCCAGCATCACGATCACCGCGGGGGCGCACAACAGCAGGCCCAGCCTGCGCTCCTGGCGGGCACCGCGCGACGGCCCGGCCGGTTCCGGCGGGGCCTCGGCGGCCTCGGTGGACGGTGTCACGGGATCAGCCCCTTCGAGCCGAGGGCGTCCTGGATCTGCCCGTGGAGGTCGGCCACGTTCTGCTCCGGGTGGATGTCGGCGGGCGGGGAGAGGGTGTGCGAGACGGCGATCGAGACGTTCTGGTAGGCCGGGGTCTGCGGCCGCACGCTCGCGGAGTCGAGGGCGGCCAGCACGTCGGCGGCGAACGGGTAGCTCGCGGTGAGCTCGGCCGTCTCGTACAGGCTCCGCAGCGAGGGCGGGAGGCCGCCCTTCAGCGCGTTGGTGAGCTGGTTGTCCCGGTCGCGCAGGCAGAGGGTGGCCTCGGCGGCGAGGTCGGGGTGCCGGCTGTAGGCGCCCACCGCGAGGTCGATCCCGCCGATGGTCACGCTGGCGGGGCGGTCGGCGCTCACCGCGGGGTACGGGGCCCAGCGGAAGTGCGGGAACAGCTCCGGCCGGTTGGCCCTCATCGAGGGGTAGACGAAGGGGTAGTTGAGTTCGAACGCGGCCGTGCCGGACTCCATGGCGAGCCGGTTCTGGTCCTCCATCTGGTTCGGCAGCGAGGGGTCGGCGGCCTCCGAGACCGCCAGGTCCCGCATCACCCCGGCGGCCGTGACGGCGGGCGCCCCGAGCGAGGGCGCCTGCGCGTCGGGGGTGAGGATCGAGCCGCCCGCGCTGGTGACCAGCGTGTTGAACCAGACCGTCAGCCCTTCGTACTGGGCGCCCTGGATCTCCACGAAGTGCGGCTTGCCCTCGCGGGCCAGCTCCTGCGCCCGGGAGAGCATCTCCGCCCAGGTCCTGGGCGGGGTCGGCACCAGGTCGTCGCGGTACCAGAGCAGCTGGGTGTTGGAGTTGTACGGCACGGCGTACAGCCGGTCCCGCCAGGTCGCGGTCCGCACCGCCGCGTCGAGGGTGTCGGCGGTGGCCTGCTCGCGCATCGCCCCGGTCCACTCGCGGATCCAGCCGGCCTCGGCGAACTCGGCGGGCCAGGTGACGTCCAGGCCGAGGATGTCCACGCCGGCGTCGTGCGCCGCCATCCGGCGCACCAGCTGCTGGCGCTGGCCGTCCGCACCCCGGGGCAGCTTGTCGTAGCGGATCGTGTAGCGGCCGCCGGACTGCCGCCCGCAGCGGTCGGCGGCCTGCTGGAGGGCGCCCGAGTCGTCCGGGAAGTTGTACCAGTTCAAGGTGACGGGGCCACCGTTCCCGTCACCCCCGCAGCCCACCAGGGCGGAGGCGAGTACGGCCAGTCCGGCGGCTGCGCCCGTCCATCGCGAGCGGAAATCGGGGACCCTCGGCATCGTTCTCCCGGGCTGGCACGGAGCGGCCCGGCCGACCCTAGCCCGGCGCCCCCTCCGGGCCCGGGCGGGCCGCGCCGCCGGCCGGCCGACCAGCCGGACGGCCGAACCGGAGCCGCCGAAGCGCCACGCGGTCACCCTCCGTACCGCGAGCCGCTGCCGGGAGGCGCCCGCCGGGACCGGCGCGGATACTGGGGCCGCACCGGAACTGAGGAGCACGCCGTGACCGGACACGTCGTCGTCGGATTCGACGGCTCACCCGAAAGCCTGGCCGCCGCCGCGTGGGCCGCCCGCGAGGCGCAGCGCCGCGGCCTGCGTCTGGACGTCCTCCAGGCCTGGCCCCGGCCGAAGCACCTCGCACCCGGGAGCGAACGGGGCGACCATCCCGCACTGGCTCAACTCGCCGAACGGGAGGGCGAGCTGCGAGCACTGGCACCCGAGGTGGCGGTCTCCGCCACCTCGGTGGCCGCCGATCCCGTCGAGGCACTGGAGGCCGCCGCGCAGGGTGCCGCCCTGCTGGTGCTCGGCTCGCACGGGCTGGGAACCCTGCGCGGGTTCCTGGTCGGCTCGGTGAGCCAGGAGGTGCTGCGGAGGGCGGCCTGCCCGGTGGTGCTGGTGCGGGCCGGCGGGGACGAACCGGCCGGCGCGGTGACGGTCGGCCTGGACCTGGCGCACCCGGCGGACGAGGTGCTGGCCTTCGCCTTCGAGGCCGCCGCGCTCCGCTCGGCGCCGCTGCGGGTGATCCACGTCTGGTCCCCGCCGGCCGGCACCGAGTACATGTCCTACGGGGCGATCGGCGGGCTGGAGGGCGAGGTCTCCGGCGTGGAGCGCAGCGGGCTCGCGCAGGCCCTGGAGCCCTGGCGGGCCCGGCACCCCGAGGTGGCGGTGACCGCCGACCTGATCCGCGGCAAGGCCGCCGTCGAACTGGTGGACGCAGCCGCGACGGCCCGGCTGCTGGTCGTCGGCCGCCGCGTCCGGCGGAAGCCGCTGCGCCATCACCACCTCGGCCCGGTGGCGCACGCCGCGATCCACCACGTGCACTGCCCGGTCGCGGTCGTCCCGTACGGCTGACCGGGGTGCCGGGCGCGCTACAGTCCGGTCCCATGAGTGAGTCCGTACACCCGCCCTTCGGGAACTTCGCCACCGCCGCGGCCGCGCTGGAGGTCTGCGCGGACCTCGCCGCGCCCGTCGCCGACGCGCTGAAGAACTGGGGCGCGCCCGGGGCGGCCGCCTCGGTGCTCTACGTGGACAGCGATCCGGAACAGGCGGACACCGCCGTCTTCTGCGCGGCCTACGACGTGCCGCCGGAACTCTCCGCCAACTGCGTGGTGGTCGCCGCCAAGCGCGCCGGGGAGGTGACGCTGGCCGCGTGCCTGGCCCTGGCGACCACCCGGGTGGACGTGAACAAGGCGGTGCGCACCCACCTGGGGGCGCGCAAGGCGTCCTTCGCGCCGATGGACACCGCGGTCGAGCTGACCGGCATGGAGTACGGCGGCATCACCCCCGTCGGTCTGCCCGGCGACTGGCCGCTGCTGATCGACGAGGCGGTGGCCGCGGCCCCGTACGTCCTGGTCGGCAGCGGCCGGCGCCGGGGCAAGCTCATCCTGCCCGGGTGGGCCCTGGCGAAGCTGCCGGGCGCCCAGGTCCTGCCGGGCCTGGCCGGCTGACCGGGCCGGCGGCCGGGACCGTCACCGGGCCCGGGCGGGGCGGGCGCTGAGACCGACCGGGCAGACCACCGGGGTGCCGTGCACCGGGTCGGTGAGGATCGCGCTCTCCACCCCGTACAGCTCGCGCACCAGCTCGGGGGTGACGATGTCGCGCGGCGCGCCCTGGGCGGCCACCCGGCCGTCCCGCATGGCCACCATGTGGTCGGCGTAGCGGCAGGCGGTGGTGAGGTCGTGCAGGACGAGGACGACGGTGCGGCCGCGCCCGGTCAGGCCGCGCACCATCTCCAGCACCTCCAGGGCGTGGCCCATGTCCAGCGCCGAGGTGGGTTCGTCCAGCATCAGGATGTCGGTGTCCTGGGCGACGGCCATGGCGATCCAGGCGCGTTGGCGCTGGCCGCCGGAGAGGGTGTCCAGTGGGCGGTCGGCCAGCTCGTGCAGGTCGGCGGCGGTGAGCGCGTGCTCCACCGCCTCGGCGTCGGCGGCGGACCACTGCCGCAGCAGGCCCTGGTGCGGCTGGCGGCCGTAGCGGACCAGGTCACGCACGGTCAGCCCGTCCGGGGCGGTGGCGGACTGCGGCAGCAGGCCGACGATCCGGGCGATCGCGCGGGTGGACAGCGAGGTCAGCGGCTTGCCGTCGAGCAGCACGGCGCCGGAGCGCGGGGCGATGGTCCGGGCGAGGCCGCCGAGCAGGGTGGACTTGCCGCAGCCGTTCGGGCCGACGATGACGGTGACCTGCTGCTGCGGCAGTTCGAGGTCGAGCTCGCGCACCACGATGGTGCGGTCGTGGCCGAGGCTCAGCGCGCTGGTCGTCAGCCGGTGCGCGTCGGCGGCGGTGCGGGCGGTCATGCGGTCCTCCGGGGACGGGTGGTGAGCAGCAGCCAGAGCAGGTAGGGGCCGCCCACGACGGCGGTGACCAGGCCGGCCGGCACCTCCAGCGGCGACAGGACGGTGCGGCCGATCAGGTCGGCGAGCAGGGTGAAGACGGCTCCGGCGGCGGCCGAGGTGAGCACCGGCACGCAACGCGGTCCGGCGATCCGGCGGGCGGCCTCGGGCGCGGCGAGCGCGATCATGCCGAGCGGTCCGGCGACGGCCACCGCCAGGCCCGCGCAGACCACGGCGACCACCAGGACGCCGACCCGCAGACCGCGCACCCGCACGCCCAGCCCGGTGGCGACGGCGTCGGAGAAGCGCAGCAGCGACAGCCGGCGGCCGAGCAGCACGGCGGCGGGCAGGCAGACCAGCAGGCCGAGCCGGAGGTGGCCGACGGCGTCGGCGTCCCGGCTGTTGAGGGTGCCGACCGTCCAGGCGAAGGCGGAGTTGGCGGCGTCGACGGCGGCGCGGGAGAGCATCAGGTTGGTCACCGCGCCGAAGACCGCGCCGATGCCGAGGCCGACCACCAGGAAGCGGTAACCGTTGCGGCCGGCCCCGCCACCGAGGGCGAAGGCGAGCGAGGCGGCGGTGGCGGCGCCCACCAGGGCGGCGGCGGAGGGCAGCAGCTGGGTGGCGACGCCGGTGACGGAGGCGACCGCGAAGGCGGTGGCCCCCTCGTTGAAGCCGACGGTGTCCGGGGTGGCCAGCCGGTTCTGGGCGAGGGTCTGCATCAGGCAGCCCGCGACGCCGAGGGCGGCGCCGACGGCCAGCGCGGCCTCGACGCGGGGCAGCCGCAGCTTCTCCACCAGCAGCACGTCGCGTGCGGTGCCGTCGCCGAAGGCGGCGCGCAGGGCGGTCACCGGGTCGAGGTCGGTCTCGCCGACCGCCAGGCAGACGGCGGTCACCGCGACCACGGCGAGCAGCAGGGCGGTGCAGCCGAGCAGCGGCCGGACCGGGACGAGCACCGAACGGCCGCCCAGGGCGAGCAGCCGGGTGCCGGGCGGTACGGGCGGTGCCGACCGCCGGGTCGCGGCCGCGGGGTTGTCAGGGCTCGGGCCGTCAGGGCTCGGGCCGTCAGGGCTCGGCGCGTTCTTCACGGCGGCGGTGTTCGAAGGAGCCTTCACAGTGCGGGCATTCTGTGCGAGCGGACGACGGCGACCAGGACGGGGGCGCCGCACAGGGCGGTCATCACGCCGAGCGGCATCTCGTACGGTCGGGCGACCAGCCGGGAGGCCACGTCGGCGAGCAGCACGACGGCCGGCCCGAGCAGCGCGGACACCACGAGCAGCCGGCGCAGGTCCGGGCCGACCAGGGCCCGGGCGGCGAACGGAACCACCAGGCCGACGAAGGAGACCGGTCCGGCGATCGCGGTGGCGGCGCCGACCAGCAGCGCGACGGCGGTCACCGCGAGGGCGCGGGCCCGACGGGGCTTGTGGCCGAGGCCGGTGGCGACGTCGTCGCCGAGGCTGAGCGCGGTCAGCGCCGGGCCGGAGAGCAGGGCCAGCACCAGACCGAGCAGCAGGACCGGCAGCACGGCCGCCAGTTGCTCGGTGCCGCGGCCGGCGACCGAGCCGATGGTCCAGAACCGGATCTCGTCGGCGGCCCGGGCGTCGGACAGCAGCAGGACGGAGGAGCCGGCGTTCATCAGCCCGCTCAGCGCCGCGCCGGCGAGCACCAGCCGGACGGGGTCGTCGCCGGTGCCGCGCAGCCGGGCCGCGCCGAGCGAAAGCAGGCAGCCGGCGGCGGCGCCCAGGACGGCGACGTACGGGCCGACACTGGCGGCGCCGGCGCCGAGCACGATCGCGATCACGACGGCGAAGGAGGCGCCGGTGCTGACGCCGAGCAGGCCGGGCTCGGCCAGCGGGTTGCGGGCGGCGGCCTGCAGCACGGTGCCGGCCACGCCGAGCGCCAGTCCGACCGCGAGGGCCACGGCGGTCCGCGGGACGCGCAGGTGGAACACGGTGAACCGGGAGTCGGAGTCCCCGTCACCGAGCAGCGTGGCGAGTGCCCGTGACGGCCCCACATCGCCCGCGCCGAGCAGCAGGCTCGCCAGCACGGCGGCCAGCAGTATCGCGCCGGCGGGCAGCAGTCCGCGCAGCAGGAGTGATCGGAATGTCACACCGGGCCTCCCCGTCAGGGCCTTACATATGGTTAGGCTAACCTCAGAAAAACGGTTCGTCCGTAAACTACCATTGCCCGGAGAACACCCATGCTTGGCACCCGCTTTACCAAGACCCTGTTCGGCGCGGCCGTCCTCGGCGCCCTCTCCCTGGGCCTGACCGCGTGCGGCTCCTCGGGGTCCGGCGGCCCCTCGGGTGACTCCGGCCCCTCGTCCGCCGCCGCGAAGGACGGCAGGCGCAGCATCGACACCGCCTTCGGCGCCGTGGAGGTCCCGGCCGAGGCCAAGCGGGTCGTCGCCCTCGGCGACACCTCGCTGGACACCGCCCTCTCGCTCGGCATCACCCCCGTGGGCACCAGTTCCAGCCGCGGCGGCACCACCGCCCCCGCCTACCTGAAGGCCGACGGCATCCCCCTGGTGGCCACGGTCAAGGAGCCCAACATCGAGGCCGTCCTGAAGGCCGCCCCCGATCTCATCCTGGCCTCCTCGGGCATCGAGAAGTCCCAGTACGAGAAGCTCGCGGCGGTGGCCCCGACCGTCGTCCCCAAGGCCGGCGACTGGCGCTCGGTGCTCGCCGTGTACGGCGACGCGCTCGGCCACAAGGACGACCTGACGGCCAAGCTGGACGCCCTGGACAAGCGCGCCGCCAAGGCCGGCGAGGGCAGGACCGGCAGCGCCGTGGTGATGCGCTGGATGCCCAACGGACCGATCGTGATGAACACCGCCAACATGCCCGGCGACCTGCTGAAGAAGGCCGGCGCCGGCACCATGCCGATCGCCGACGGCCTGGGCGCCCAGCCCCACTCGGACCCGCTGTCCCTGGAGAACCTCAACAAGGCCGACGCGGACCGGGTGTTCGTCGCCACCCTGAACGCCGAGGGCGAGAAGGCCCTGGAGACCGCCCGCAAGCAGGAGGCCTTCACCCGTCTCAAGGCAGTCGGCACCGGCCAGCTCATGGGCGTCGACGGCCAGGTGTGGAGCAGCAGCTCCGGCCCGATCGCGGCGGAGAAGGTCGTCGAGGACATCGAGAAGGCCTTCGGCGCGAAGTAGTCGCACCCACCGGGGAATCCCCCCGCAGGAATTCCGAAGGGCCCCCGCGCGCGCGGGGGCCCTTCAGGCTGTTCCGGGGCGCCAGGGCCGCCGAGTCGCCCACCCCGCACAGTCGTCGGAGCGGCCGTCAGGCCTCCAGGATCAGCTGCAGGAGTTCGCGCAGGGACGCGCACTGGGAGGCGCTGAGCCGGGCCAGGGGATCGCCGGCGAAGGGCATGCGGGCGCGCAGATCGGCGGCGACGTCGCGGCCGGCCGCGGTGGCGGCGACGCGCTTGACGCGGCGGTCACCGGGATCGACGCTGCGCTCGACCAGGCCTCGGGACTCCAGGCGGTCGATGATCACGGTCACGTTGGACGGCTCCGCGTGCAGCCGCTCGGCGATGCGACGCGTCGGGACCGGGGCCTCGGCGGCGAGCAGTGCCTTGGCCTGTAGCGGGGTCAGGTCGTGGACCGCTGCGGCGGCCTCGGACTCCTGGCCGTAGCGGCGGTTGATGGCCGCGAAGAGTCCGACGATCTCCTTGGCGAGGTCATCCGATGGGTGAGGCATGACCACCAGGGTATCCAGGTGCTTGACAAAGTGAAATATCGGGGCACATAGTTATGGATCATATTGGTTATGACTCATAAGTATCCGAGGGCAGCGACATGAGCGACAAGACCGTCCTGATCACCGGCACCTCCTCCGGCATCGGCCTGGCCACCGCCGTCGCCGCCGCGCGCGGCGGCTGGCAGGTGATCGCCACCATGCGGAACACCGCGAAGGCCGGCGCGCTGCTGGCGGCCGCGGAGGAGGCCGGGGTCACCGTCGACGTCCGGGCGCTGGACGTGACCGACCCGGCGTCCGTCGAGGCCTGCCTGGCCGGCCTCGACCGGCTGGACGCACTGGTCAACAACGCCGGTGCGGGCCACGTCGGCACCCTGGAGCAGGAGAGCGTGGACGACGTCCGCGCCGTCATGGAGGTCAACTTCTTCGGGGTGCTGCACGTCACGAAGGCCGCCCTGCCCCTGCTGCGGGCGAGCAAGGGCCGGGTGCTGACCGTCACCAGCGTCGGCGGCGTGGTCGGCCAGCCCTTCAACGAGGCGTACTGCGCCGCCAAGTTCGCTGTCGAGGGCTTCATGGAGTCCCTCGCACCGGTCGCGGCCACGGCCGGCGTGTCCGTCGGCGTCGTCGAACCGGGCGCGGTGGCGAGCGAGTTCGTCGGCAACGTGGGCCTCGCGGACGACGCACCGGAACAGGCCGGGCCGTACGCACCGGCCCTGTCCGCCTACCTGGACCGCACCCGCGGCGCCTTCGCCAACGCGCAGGCACCCGAGGACGTCGCCGCCCGGATCCTCGACCAGCTCACCGCCGAACGCCCCGCCTTCCGGCTGCTCACCTCCGACGCCGCCCGGGCCTTCGCCGGAACGAAGCTCAAGGACCTCGACGGCTCGGCCGTGCAGAGCCTGACCGCCGGCTGGGTCGCCTAGCTGTTCTGTCCCGTGAGGTCGGGGACGCGGCAGTCGGGCAGCGTCGACGGGTGTACCGCCGGCGGCCCCTGGACCCGGCGCTCCCGGCCGAGTTCGGCTCCGGCACGCACCGCCCGGTACACCGCCCGGGCCGGCCGGGAGCCCCGGAGCGAGCGCGGGCCGCCGAAGGGGTCGGCCGGGGCACTCCAACCGCAGATCTCCTCGGGACCGGCGCCTCAGCCCAGGAGCTTCGCGACCACCCGGTCGAGCGCGCGGATGTCCTCCGGCGGCAGCGCGAGCAGCGCGTCCGGCGGGGTGGTGAGGATCCCGGTGGCGAGCGCGGCCTTCGCCTCGCCCTCCTCGGTGAGGTGGACCAGCTTGGAGCGCCGGTCGGCCGGGTTGGTGATGCGTTCGGCGAGGCCGCGCCGCACCAGGTCGTCCACGATGACGCTGGTGTACGGCGGGTCGGCGCCCAGCCGCTCGGCCAGCTCCCGCAGGGTGATCGGGCCGGCGGCGAGCCGGCGCAGCGCCCTGACCCGGCTGAAGCTCATGCCGAGGGCTTCGGCGACGGTCTTGCGGCGGTCGTAGCGCTCCAGCACCAGCGCGTACATCCCCTGCCAGGCCCGGGCCGCCGTTCCGGTGTCGGACTCGTTCCCCTCCGGGTGCCCGCCGGTGTCAAGGCGCTCCATCAGGCGTCCACCGTCTCCTTCGTCTTCCCGGTTCCCTCGGCCGCCCCCTCGGCGGCGAGCCGCTGCGCCGTGCGCTCGGCCGTCGCCCGGGCCCACCGGCCGGAAGTGAGCGTACCCGTGACCAACACGGCGGCACCGCAGCCGGCGATGATCCACCACGCCGCCCGTGCCGCCCCGGTGAAGGCCGCCGGGTCCGCCTGGGCCGCCCCGGCCATCAGGGCGCCGGTCACCGCGACGCCCAGCGACTGGCCGACCTGCCGGCTGGTGGAGGCGACGGCGGCCGCCACCCCGGCCTGCGAGCGGGGCATCCCGGAGACGGCGGTGTTGGTGATGGGCGCGTTGACCAGACCGAAGCCGGTGCCGAAGAGCAGGAAAGCGAGGACCAGCAGACCGGTCGGCAGGTGCTCGGAGTAGCCGATCGCCTGGAGCACGGCGCTCGCGGTCAGCGCCGTCCCGGCCAGCAGCAGCGGCGTGCGCGGCCCGCGGGTGGCCACCATCCGGCCGGACAGCGGCGCGGTGAGCAGCGACATGACCGCCATCGGCAGCATGAACAGCCCGGCGTGCAGCGGGTCGAGACCGCGGACGTCCTGGAGGTACAGGGAGCTGACGAACAGGAAGCCGCCGAGGCCGGCGAAGGCGGCGACCGCGATCACGGTGGCGCCCGAGAAGGGGGCGGAGCGGAAGAACCTCAGGTCGATCAGCGGGTCGGTGCGCCGGGGTTCGTACCACAGCAGGCCCAGCAGCGCGCCCAGCGCGGCCGCCGTGCAGCCGAGCACCAGGGGCGAGGTCCAGCCGCGCTCCGGCGACTCGATGATCGCGCAGGTGAGGGCGGCGAGCAGCACGACGACCAGCAGTTGCCCGACCGGATCCACCCGGCGGGTGCGGGCCGCCCGCGACTCCGGCACGTAGCGGCCGGTGAGGAAGAGCGCGGCCAGGCCGATCGGGACGTTGATCCAGAAGATCGCCCGCCAGCCGGCCGACTCCACCAGCGCGCCGCCGATGATCGGTCCGGCGGCCATGCTGATGCCCACCACGCCGCTCCAGACGCCGATCGCGCGGGCGCGCTGCCGGGAGTCCGTGAAGGTGTTGCTGATGATCGACATGGCGACGGGGTTCAGCATCGATCCGCCGACCGCCTGGAGCATCCGCGCGGCGATCAGCCAGCCGAGCCCGGGGGCCAGGCTGCACAGCAGGGAGGCCCCGGTGAACACCACCAGCCCGATCCGGAACACCCGGCGGCGGCCGATCCGGTCGGCGGTCGAACCGGAGAGCATCAGCAGGCTCGCCAGCAGCAGGGTGTAGGCGTCGACCGTCCATTGCAGCCCGGACACCGAGGTGTCCAGGTCGCGCCGGATGGCGGGCAGGGCCACGTTCAGGATGGTGTTGTCGAGGCTGACGATCAGCAGGCTCATGCAACAGATGGCGAGCACGAGCCACGGCCGCGGTCGGGCGGCATCGGGCATGACGAACGCTCCACGATTATTTGTGTTGTTGTAATTATTGCGAGCATACAACTAACTCGGTGGGCGACTCCACCCTCGACCGGCCCCGGACAGCAGAACGGCCGCGCCCCGCCGATCTCCTCGGCGGGGCGCGGCCGTTCAGGCGCGGGTCAGGCCTTCTTGACCACGCTGGACTTGAGCTGCATGGCGCCGAAGCCCTCGATGCGGCAGTCGATGTCGTGCCCGTCGACGCCGTCCACCAGGCGGATGTTGCGCACCTTGGTGCCGGCCTTGATGCCGGAGGCGCTGCCCTTGACCTTGAGCGCCTTGACCACCGTCACGGTGTCGCCGTCGCTCAGCACGTTGCCGACGGCGTCCTTGATCACGCGCTCGCCGGCCGGCGCTCCGGCCTGGTCGGCGCCGGCGGGCACCCACTCGTGGCCGCACTCGGGGCAGACCATGAGGGCGTTCATCTCATAGGTGTACTCGCTGGAGCACTGCGGGCACGGGGGAAGGTTGTCGCTCATGGGTTCAGGATATCCAGGGTGTTCGGAGGTGGTCTGCGGGACGAATGCGGAGGTCAGCGGGGGTTCCGGTCAACTGCCGGGCCGGTGGCCGCGAGGTCGTGGCCGGTGGGGGCCTCCCGGTCGTGCAGATGGGTACGGGCGTGGGCGATGGCCTCGGGGGTGGTGGCGAAGACGTGCCCGTCGGCGCGCAGCCGGTCGAGCACGCCGAGGGCGTCCAGTGGCCGGTGGTGTTCGTCGCGGATGCCGGAGACGAGGACGAGGGTGCCGCGGCGCCGGAGTTCGGTGATGGCGTCGCCGAGGACGGTGGCGCCGCTGGCGTCGATCGCGCTGACCCGCGACATCCGCAGGATCGCCACCCTGACCTCGGCGGACTCGGTGAGTTCGAGCAGGAAGCGGTGGGCCGCGGCGAACAGCAGCGGCCCGTCGATCCGGTAGGCGACGATGTGCTCGGCGAGCAGCGCCTGCTCCTCCTCGTGGTGGTCGGCCGGGGGCAGGTCGACGTGCAGCGGGACCTGCTCGATCCGGGCGGCCTTCGCGACGGCGGCGAGCGCCAGGACACCGGAGACGAGCATGCCGACGACGACGGCGGTGACCAGGTCGAAGGCGAGGGTGGCAACGGCGGTCAGGGCCAGCACGGCGGCCTCGCCGCGCCCCGTGCGGGCCAGTGCCCGCAGCGAGCCGACCTGGACCATGCGGACGGCGGTGGCGATCAGGACCCCGGCCAGGGCCGCCAGCGGAATCCCCGCGACCAGCGGCGCGGCGGCGAAGACGATCACCGCGAGGACGGCGGCGTGCACCAGGGCGGCGAGCCGGGAGGCGGCACCGGAGCGCACGTTGACGGCGGTGCGGGCGATCGCGCCGGTCGCGGCGACACCGCCGAACAGCGGGGCGGCCAGGTTGGCCAGGCCCTGGCCGAACAGCTCGCGGTCGCTGTCGTGGCGCTCGGACACGCTCATCGCGTCGGCGGCGGTGGCGGACATCAGTGACTCCAGCGCGGCCAGCGCGGCGACGGCGAACGCGGAGGGCAGCAGCGCGGGGACGGCGGAGAGGTCGAGGAAGCCCAGCGAGGGCGCCGGCAGGCCGGTGGGCAGGTGGCCGATGGTGGCGACGGGCAGGCCGGCCGCCCTGGCGGTGACGGTCGCGGCGACGACGGCGATCAACGAGAACGGCAGTGCGGGCCGCAGCCGTACGCCGATCAGCATCACGGCGGCGACGGCGAGCGCCACCCCGACGGAGGCCCAGTGCGGTGCGGCAGCGAAGTCGCGCACCGCCCGGGCCGCGACCACCGCGGGGTTGTCGCCCTCGGGCTTGCGCACTCCGAGTGCGCCGGGCACCTGCTGGAGGGCGATGACCCCGGCGATGCCGACGGTGAAGCCCTCCACCACGGGCACCGGCACGTACGCCATCCAGCGCCCGGCCCGGAGCAGGGCGAGGGCCACCAGGACCACCCCGGCCAGCAGGCCGACGGTCAGCACGCCGCCGGTTCCGTAGCGGGCGACGATCGGGACGAGGACGACGGTCATGGCGCCGGTCGGCCCGGACACCTGGAGGTTGGAGCCGCCGAAGACGGCGGCCAGCGCCCCGGCGACGACGGCGGTGGCCAGTCCGGCCTCGGCGCCCGCGCCGGAGGAGATGCCGAAGCCGAGGGCCAGCGGCAGCGCCACGATCGCCACCGTGAGGCCGGCGAGCAGGTCCTTGCGCGGGGAGCGGCCCATGGTGGCGAGGATCGCCCGGGTGGGAAGGACGGAACGCACCCGGTCGCCCATGACGGTGGCGAGGCTCATCCCGCGCCCCCCTCCGACCGGCCGGCTGCCGGCCGTTGCTCGCCGATTGCCGCGGTCACGACCGCCCCTTCCTGCGTCCGCCGGCGCCCGGATGCGCCGTGTACCGGTCCAACGGCACGCCAGCATGTATGAAATTGAAGAATTTTTCAAATCACTTGTTTCGCATGTGGTGGATGCCGACAGTAGTGATCTCTTGCGGTCAGTGGCGGCCGAACGGTCGGGGCCCACGCGCACCGCCCCCGGAATCCGTACGGACGATCGCCCGTCGCACGCCCGACGGATCCCTCGGGTGCTCCGCGCCGCCGATCCGGCCGCCCGGGGCACGACCCGGAGCGAACCCGGGACAAGGACGATCCGGGTGCGCAAGGCTCGGGCCCCGGCCCAGGACGCGCGGCCTCCGCGGTCCGGCCGGGCCTGGCCGGAATCCGATTGCGCGCCGAAACCGGAAGGGTGGCATGACCGTTCAGGACCCCCCGACCGCCGGGACCGCCCGGCGCGGCGAGTTCGCCGAGCTGTACCGGCGCGTCGCGGAGGCCGGCCTGCTGCGTCGGCGCCCGCTGTACTACGCCTGCCGGAGCACCGCGCTGTTCGCCGCACTGGCGGGGCTGCTGGCCTGGTTCGTCGCGCTCGGCCCGAGCTGGTGGCAGCTCGGCCTCGCGCCGCTGTTCGCCTTCCTGCTGGGCCAGTTGGCGCTGCTCGGCCACGACGTCGCGCACCGCGCGGTGTTCACCGAGCGCCGGACCACCGAGCTGGCCGGCATCGTGCTGGGGAACCTCGTGGTCGGCATGAGCTACGGCTGGTGGGTGAGCGACCACAACCGCCACCACGCCCACCCGAACCACGAGGGCCACGACCCGGCCGCCGACGCCATCCTCTTCGTCAGAACCGCCGAACAGGCCCACCGGACACGGGGGTTGCGACGCCTCGTGGCCCGGCACCAGGCGGAACTGTTCTTCCCGCTGCTCTCCCTCCAGGCCCTCGGCCTGCTCATCGCCACCGGCCTGACCCTCACCCGCGGCACCGTCCGGCGCCCCGTCCTGGAACGCGCCCTCGCCGCACTGCACTACGCCCTGGCCGCGGTCCTGACGGCCGTCGTGCTCCCACCGCTCCAGGCACTCGCCTTCACCGCACTGTTCGGGGCGCTGCTCGGCGTCTACCTGGGCTGCATCTTCGCCCCCAACCACAAAGGCATGCCGATGACCGGCCCCGGCGCCGAGCGCACCGACTACCTCCGGCGGCAGGTTCTGCCCTCCCGCAACCTGCGGGCCGGCCGGTTCGTCCACTTCCTCTTCGGCGGCCTCGGCTACCAGATCGAGCACCACCTCTTCCCGGCCATGCCGGTGGCGTCGCTGCGCCCGGCCTCGCACATCGTGCGCGCGTTCTGCGCGGAGAAGGGCCTGCCGTACGCCGAGGCCGGTCTGACCGCCTGTTTCCGGGAGATCCTGCGGGACCTGCGCGCGGTCGGCCGGTCCGTCCCGGCGGGCCCGGGCGGGGCGGAACCCGGCCGGTCGGCCGTGCCGGGGCCGGAGGCCGTCCGGTGAGCGGAGTCCTGCCCGGGCCGACGGCGCACGCCACGGACGGCCCGGTCCACGGCGGCGAGCGGCTGCGGGTGGTGATCGTCGCCGAGTCCTTCGCCCCGCAGCTCAACGGTGTGGCCCACAGCGTGCTCCGGACCGCCGAGCACCTCCTGGCCCGGGGCCACCGCCCGCTCGTGGTGGCCCCGGCGGGCCGCATCGCACGCCGGCGTGCAGGCGAGCCCGGCGACCGGGCGTACGGCTACCCGGTGGTCCGCGTCCCGTCGCTGCCGCTGCCCGGGTACCCGGAGGTGCGGATCGCCCTGCCGGGGCGGCAGGTCGCCGACGCCGTCGGGCGGCACCGCCCGCACGTGGTGCACCTGGCCGGCCCGTTCGCGCTCGGGGCGGCCGGAGCCGCGGCGGCCGGGCGGGCGGGCGTCCCCGTCGTCGCGGTCTACCAGACCGACCTCGCCGCCTACGCCCGGACGTACCTGCCCTTCGCGGGCCGGGCCGGGGCCCGGCTGGCCTGGCACCGGCTGCGGCACATCCACGCGGCCGCCGCCCGGACCCTGGCGCCTTCCCGGGCCTCGCTGCACGCCCTGGCGGCCCACGGCGTCCCCCGGCTCCACCTGTGGCCGCGCGGCGTCGACTGCGTGCGCTTCCACCCCGGCCACCGGGACGAGGCCCTGCGGCTGTGCCTCGGCCGGCCCGGCGAGGTCCTGGTGGGGTACGTCGGACGGCTCGCGCCGGAGAAGCAGGTCGAGCGGCTGGCCGAGGCGGCCCGGCTCCCGGGCGTGCGGCTGGTGGTGGTCGGGGACGGCCCGTACCGCGCCCGGCTGGCCGCCGCGCTGCCGGGCGCGGTCTTCCTGGGCCGCCGCTCGGGGCACGAACTCGCCCGGCTCTACGCCTCGTTCGACGTGTTCGCCCACACCGGGCCGTTCGAGACCTTCGGCCAGACCCTCCAGGAGGCGATGGCGAGCGGTCTGCCCGTGGTCGCCCCGGCGGCCGGCGGTCCGCTCGACCTCGTCCGTCCCGGACGCACCGGCTACCTCGTACCGCCCGGCGCGGGCACCGGATTCCGGGAGGCGGTGGAGCGGCTCGCCCGGGACGAAGGGCTCCGCCGGGCGCTCGGCCGGGCGGGCCGGGCCGCGGTGGCGGAGCGCAGCTGGGAGGCGGTCGGCGACCAACTCATCGGGCACTACCGGCAAGCCGTCGCGGAGGCCGCCGTGCCCGTACGCCGCTGACCGGGGCCGGCCCGCCACGACGACGACCGACCCGCACCACACCACACCGCACCGAGGAGACGGACCGACCACCATGCAGCAAGCCACCGGCAGCCGGCCCGCACCGCCCGGCCTGCTCGCCGCCGCGTACGTACCCGGCGCCGGCCCGGATGCCGAAACCGCCGTGTTCCTGCACGGGCTGGGCGGCTGGACGCACAACTGGGCCGCGCTGATCGACCGCCTCCGGCCGTCGGTGCACTGCCTGGCCCTCGACCTCCCGGGCTTCGGGCGCTCCGCTCCCCCGCCCGACGGCCTGGTCACCGTCGGACGCCAGGCCGCCGCCGTCGCCGGTCACCTCGACCGCACCGGGCACCGCCGCGTCCACCTGGTCGGCAACTCCCTGGGCGGGCTCACCGCCCTGCGGCTCGCCGCCGACCGCCCGGACCTGGTCGCCTCGCTGACCCTCGTCTCCCCGGTCCTGCCCGGCTTCCCGTCGGCCCAGGCACTGCGGGTGTCCGTGCTCGGCCTGCCGGGCGCTTCCCGGCTCCACGCCCGGCAGTTGTCCACCCGAAGCCCCGACCGGCAGCTCGACGACCTCTACGGCCTGATCTACGCGGACCCGTCCCTGGTCGGCGCCGAACAGCGGGCGGCAGAGGCCCGCGAACGCCTTCGCCGAGCCGAACTTCCCTACGCCCAGGACATGTTGGCCGAGGGCGTGCGCGCCGTCGTCCGGTCGCACCTGTACCGGTCGGCCGAGGAGTCGGCCTGGCGCCAGGCCCGCCGGGTCCGCGTCCCCACCCTGCTGGTCTACGGCCGCGAGGACCGCCTCGTCCCGTTCCGCACGGCGGTCCGGGCCTACGCCGCCTTCCGTGACGCCCGGCTCCTCACCCTGCCCGGTGTCGGCCACGTCGCCATGCAGGAACGTCCGGCGCCGGTGGCCAGGGCACTGCTCGCCCTGGTCGCCGGGGCCGGCCTTCCGGCAGCCAGAGCTGCTACGGCGTGTAGGTGAACGTCACCGGGTCGCTGGTGCCGCCCGCCGTGGTCACCGTGACGCCCACCGGGCCGGGCCGGTCGGCCGCCGGGGCGGTGGCGGTGCACAGCTGCGGGCCACAGGAGGCGCGGGTGGCGGGCTGTCCGCCGAAGGAGACCGTGCCGCCGGCCAGGTCGTCGCCGGTCACGACGATCGCGGTGCCGCCGCCGACCGGGCCCGAGGGGGTGTTCAGGCCAAAGAGCGAGGGCGCCGCCGGGGGCGGCGGCGGGGCACCGGTGTAGTCGAACGCCGCCGGGGCCTCGACCGGCCCGCCGGGTCCGACCACGGTGACGGCGGCACTGCCCGAGCCGCCGGGTGTGGTCACCGCGCAGGCGGTGTCGGTGCAGGTGCCGGGCGCCGGAACGCCGCCGACCAGCACCATCGCACCGGCCAGGCTTTCGCCGGTGACGGTCACGGGGGTGCCGCCCGCTCCCGGGCCGGTGGTGGCGCTGACCTCGTCGATCCGCGCCTTCGGGGCGAACAGCGGTGGCAGCAGGCCGATGCCGAGCAGGTAGGTGGAGACGTGTCCGGTGGGGATCGTGTCGTTGGCGTTGGCCACCCTCGCGGTGATCGCGCCGGTGACCGGGCCGGTCCCCTCCGCGACGACCGGGATCTGCATGAACTCCTCGGCCCCGGAGCTACGGTTGCCGTTCAGGACGGCCTCCAGGTGGCGGCCGTCGGGCGAGACGGTCTCGGTGAAGGTGTAGTCGTACGGCGTGGAGTGGAACATCGCGCCGCCGGTGGTGAGCCCCGGGGGCAGGTCGACGGTGAAGTGGGTCGGCCCGGTGAGGTCCTCGGTCCCGATCGACCTCCAGGACACCGAGAAGACGCCGTGCCGGTTCTGCTCGGTGGGGTAGTTCCCGGCCTGGGTGAGGACCACCCGCTGGCGCATGAGGGTCGGGCCCCCGGTGGGCACGGTGGTCGCCCCCGCCGTCGCGGTGGCGGCGGTCAGGGACAGGGCTGCGGCGAGACCGGCTCCGGCCAGTCTGATGATCGTAGGCATACGGAAATCCTCGCGGGCACCCGGCAGTTCGGCGGCCGCTTTTCCGAATTGCCCGAACCGGCGCGGCTTTTGGCGCGATCCCGCCCGCCCGCCGCCCGCCCACCGCCCGTCCTCCCCCGCCCGTATTCCCCTGGCGCGCCGTCACCCGGCCAGCGGCGCGGGCAGCGGGCGGGAGTGCAGGACGTCCAGCCGGGAGACCGCCCTGGTCACCACCACGTACAGCCGGTGCAGGCCGCGAGCCTCCGCCTCCACGATGGCGGCCGGCTCCAGCACCACCACGTGGTCGTACTCCAGCCCCTTCACCAGCGAAGCCGGCAGCACCGTCACCCGCGCCGCGGTACCGACCTGTTCGGCCGCCCCGGTCGGGATTCCCGCCGCGCGGAGCGCCTCGGCGGCCTCCGTCACCGCGCCGTCCGCCGCGATCACCGCGATCGAGCCCTCGCGCTCCAGCGCGGCCCGCACCGCCGCCACCGCCGCTCCGCCCAGGCTGTCGCCGTCCACCCGCCGTACCGTCAGCTCGCCGTCCTGCCGCAGCGACACGGCCGGCGGAACGTCCACGTCCAGCGCGCCCAGCAGGGTGTTGGCGAGTGCCATCACGGCGGCCGGGACGCGGAAGCCGGTGGTCAGCAGCACCACCGCGGCCTGCGGCTTGCCCAGGTGGGCGAGCTGCTCGGACCAGCTCCGGGCGGCCCACGGGGCGGTCGCCTGGGCGAGGTCGCCGAGGACGGTGAGGGAGCCGAAGGCGCTGCGGCGGGCGATCGCCCGGCACTGCATCGGGGAGAGGTCCTGGGCCTCGTCCACCACGACATGGCCGAAGCCGGCCGGGCGCTCGATCAGGCCGGCCACCTCGTCCAGGAGCATCAGGTCGTGCTCGGACCACGGGGCGCTCCGCTCCGAGCGCGGCGGCCGGCGCCACAGGACGGCCGCCTGCTCCTCGGGGCCGAGCACGCCGTCGGCGGCCTCGGCCAGCGCGGCGGGATCGCTCAGCAGGGCGGCGACCACGGCCTCCGGGCGCAGATCGGGCCAGGCGGCCTCCAGGAAGGCCGCGACCGGCCTGCAGCGGCCGATCTTCCGCGACCAGGCGCCGGACCTGACGCCGGACCGGCGCTCGGCCTGGTCCTGGAGCATCGCCACCACCCGGGTACGGAGGCTCTCCCGGCCGACCGCGTACGGCGGCGCCTGCTCGCGCAGTTCGGCGACCGTCCGGTCGAGCCGCTCCGGCGAAACCCGCCACCGGTAGGAGCCGTCCGGGACGACCAGTGGCTCCGAGCCCGTCGCCCGGACGCGACCGTACAGTGCCCGGCGCAGCACCGTCGCCATCCGTGCGTCCTGCTTGACGGCGGCGGCCCGTTCGTCGTCCACCGAGCTCACCGGCCGGGTGGCGACCAGGTCCTCGACGGTGCTCTGGGTGACGTCGATCTCGCCGAGCGCGGGGAGCACCTCGGCGATGTAGCGCAGGAAGGTCCGGTTGGGGCCGATGACCAGCAGGCCGCTGCGCCGGATCCGCTGCGGGAAGCTGTGGAGCAGGTACGCGGCGCGGTGCAGCCCGACGGCGGTCTTGCCGCTGCCGGGCGCGCCCTGCACGCACACCGACTCGCTCAGCCCGCCCCTCACCAGCGCGTCCTGTTCGGGCTGGATGGAGGCGACGATGTCCCGCATCGGGCCGGTGCGGGGCCGCTCGATCTCGGCGGCCAGGATGCTGCCCGCACTGCTGCCCCCGCTGCCCGTACTGCCCGCCGGGCCGCGCCCGCCGGCTCCGCCGAGGGGCTCGTCCTCCAGCCCGGTCAGCTCCTCCGGCGCGCCCAGGCTCCACGGCGCCCAGCCGAACCAGCGGCGCCGCGCGAGCCCGAGCGGGGCGTGGGCGCTCGCCTGGTAGAACGCCCGGGAGACCGGGGCCCGCCAGTCGACCACCAGCGGCGGCACCGTCGGGTCCTCGGAGATCCGCCGTCGGCCCACGTAGTAGCGCTGCCGCCGGTGGTCGCCGGCCTCCGCGGTGTCGGCGAAGTCCAGGCGGCCGAAGAACGACGGGCTCTGCGGCAGCTCCCTCATCCGCTTGGCGCGGGTGCGCAGGTACCGGCCGAGCGCCTCCGCGCCGGCACCGTCGCCGGAGACGTCCTCCCCGGCGGCGACCTGGTGGCTCGCGTCCCCTTCCTGCACCACGGGCTCACCTGCTGCTCAGAGTTCAGTATAACTTAACTCAGTAAGAATACTGACTTGGTTGCCATTCCGAGGAGGGGTTCGGCCCAGGCGCCTCAGGACACCAGGGGCGCCTCCTCCAGCTCGGTCAGCGTCACGGTGCACAGGCCGCCGCGCTCGGCCCGCACCTCCGTGACCTCCAACTGCGTGCCGGGCAGCAGGATGAACTCCTCCTCGCCGGTGAACGCCGAGAAGTTCTTGATGCCGGCCGCCCGCACCGGGCGCACCTCGAAGAGCGTCCGCTTGCCCCGGCTGCCGAGGAAAGACCGCGCCACCCCGAGCTCGGAGGTACAGGAGGACACACCCCACCACGTGACCGTCTTCCCGAGCGGGTACTGCCGCCGCAGGTCCAGCGACACCCCGCGCCACAGCGGCGCGGTGCGGGCGGGCAGCCGCGACACCGCCGCGAACAGCAGCCGCAGGTACGGCAGGTACGGCACCAGCCGGCCACGGTCCGGCGAGCGCAGCACCGCGTTGATCTCCCGGTAGAACGCGGACTCGCAGGTGTACAGGTGGAGCGCGGCGATCTCGTCGGCGGACAGGCCGGTGGCCGCCCCGTCCGCCCGCCGCTTGCCGAAGTCGTGCGACAGCGACACGTGCCGGTCCAGGCCGCGCAGCAGCTCGGCGACCGGCGACACCGCCTCCCGGAAGCCCAGCAGCGGGGTGTCGAACACACCGGTGATGGCGGGCAGGACGAGGCCCTCGTCCTTCACCCCGGCGAGTCGGTCCAGGTAGAGCTGGTGCAGCTCCATGGTGGAGGCGATGAAGGCGCCCATCCGCTCGGCGGTCCCGTCCTGCGCCCCGCCGGCCTGCGCCGACGGCGCGTTCCACCCGGCGCTGGGCAGCCAGTCGACCTCGTCGGCGCCGAGCGAGGCGAGGGCGGCGTTCACCGTGGCGAAGTGCCCGCCGTCGCAGAAGATGTCTCCCTGGGCCGCCGGGTTGGCGTGGTCGATGTGGCGGACCTCGACCTCGGGGTACTTCTCCTGCAGCCGCAGCACGACGTTCTTCAGGCTGCGCGCGTGCGCACCCCACCAGGCGAAAACGACGTAGCGGTCCTCCTCGGCGGACTGCTGCTTGGCACGGAGGATCTCCTCGACGATCCGCTCGGCGACCGGCCGCCAGAACCCGGTGTGCTGGTCCGGCCCCATCCCGCCGTCGCTGCTCGCGGTGAGCGCCGCGTTCAGCAGCAGCACGCCCTGGGTGAGCATCGCCTGGAACCACTCCGGCGGCTGGACCGTCTCCTGCTTCTTCAGCAGCGCCCGTATGTCCGCGATCGGCGTCTTCTTGGGGATGCCGTACTTCCACATCGCCGCGGCCTTGATCAGGCAGCGGATGCTGATCACCCGGCCGAACTGGCTGTCCTTCCAGTCGTGGAAGGTGTTGTCGAACATCGCGATGCCGGTGGCGCTCTCCGGCCTCGGATACGGGTTCTGACCGAAGACGACGACCTTCCACTTGTGCGGCGCGTGCGGCTTGAGCGCCTGGAAGGTCAGCTCGCGGACCGGGACGACCTCCGGACTGCGGCCGGGGCCGATGAACGAGGCCGCGCCGGGCTGCGCCTCGATGACCGGCTTCAGCAGCGGCAGCCACGGCTCGCCGCCGCCCGTGAAGAGCTCCGCGAGGGCGAGCGGGTCGTTCGGGTCGGGCTGGGCGGCGGGGGTGTCGACAGCGCTCATGGTGGTGCGACTCCGGCTGGTCGGGACCGTACGAATGACAGACGAACGGCAGATGATGAACCGTCAGCTTCCCTGGCGGACACGACAGTCCTACCAGCGGGGTCTGACAATCCGGCCCGCCCCGACCGGCCGCCGACCGGGGCGGGACGGATTGTCAGACCCGGGCGCTAGCTTCGTCGGTGTCACCAAGGAACCGGATCGACCGGCCCGGCCGACGGGCCGGACCGCCGCCCGGGCCGCACACCCGACCGACAGGAGCCCAGCATGACCACGGACCGTACCCCGTCGCCGCTCAAGGTGGTGCTGACCGACCTCAACGCGACGGTCGTGGAGTCCTGGCGAGCGGCCTTCGCCGACGTCCCGGAAATCGAGATCCGGCACGCCTCCCTCCTCACTTCGAAGGTCGACGCCTGGGTCAGCCCCACCAACTCCCGCGGCCGGATGGACGGCGGGACGGACGCGGCGATCAAGCGCCACCTGGGCGCGGGCATCCAGCTGCGGGTCCAGAAGGCGATCCGCGAGCGGCACGCCGGCAGCCTCCCGGTCGGCAGCGCGGTCTGCGTGCCCTCCGGCGCCGTCAACCCCGCGTTCCTGATATCGGCCCCGACCATGCAGACCTCCTCGCAGAACGTCAGCGAGACCTTGAACGTGGCCCTGGCCTGCGCCGCCGCCTTCCAGGCCGTCCACCGCCAGAACCACCTGGCGCCGGGCTCCATCCGGTCCGTCGCCCTGGTCGGCATGGGCGCCGCCACGGGCAAGGTCCCGCCCCGGGTCTGCGCCAACCTGATGTGGTCCGGCTACACCCTCTTCAACGACCACCACTTCGAGGACGACGACGACCTGCGCGCCACCGTCCTCGCCCAGCTGGACGACCTCGAAAAGGCGCCCGCCACCCAGCGGGTGCGCATCACGCCGCCGGCGCGCCGGAGTTCGCCCACCCGGCGGGCCTGACCCCACCCCGGGCGGCCGGCCGCCACCCGTCGCCCTCCGCCTCACGGCCCTCCCACCGCCGCACGGCCCCGTGCGGCGGCGGCGCTCCCTCCCCCGCCCGTCTCCCGGCCGCACACCCCGGGAGGCGCCGTCAGCCCGCCGTGAGCGCGAGCCGGATCCACCGTTCGGACTCCGCGACCGCCACCCCCACGTCGAAGGCCTTCGGACCGGCCGCGGCCTGCACCACCAGCCCCTTGAGCAGCCCCACGAAGGCCAGCGCGAAGGCCCCCGGGTCCACGCCGGGGCGCAGCTCGCCGTCGCGCTGCCCCTGCCCGACCACCTCGGCCGCCCACTCCCGGGTCCGGGCGTCCAACTCCGCCACCGCGGCGGTCAGTTCCGAGGACCCGGCGAGCGCCTCGGCCCCCAGCACCACGAAGGCCCGGCCCAGGTCGGTCGGGTTGCGCACACCCTCCAGGCAGCCGCGCGCGAACCGGCACAGCTCGTCCGCCGCCCCCGCCCCGCTGCGCTCCGGCGCGGCCGCCGCCATCGCCTCGGCCAGCGCCGCCTCCTGGAGCCGGGCCAGCAACGCGGCCTTCGAGCCGAAGTAGTGGGTGGCCAGGCCCCGGCTGAATCCCGCTTCCTCCCCCACCCTGGCGAGCGTGACCCCGGTGCTGCCGTGCTCGGCGATCAGCCGGGCGGCGGCCGCGATCAGCGCGGACTCGGCCCGGACACGCCGTTCGGCCTGGGTTCGGCGCGCCGGCGCCTCCCCGGAAGCCCCGGCACCGCGGGTTGGGTCCTCATCGTGCGTAGACATGGCACCATGCTACGGTAAACTTGCTTGTTGGATAACAAGTAACTTCCGGGGCGGCGGCGGACACCCACCCGACCCGCCGCCCCCGCACGAAGGGGAGTCCCGATGGCCACCACGATGCTCGCCGGCCGGCTCGACGTCTCGAAGGGCGCGTTCGCCCTGGAGGAGGTACCCGTCCCGGTGCCCGGCCCGGGCGAGGTGCTGATCAAGGTGGAGGCCGCAGGCGTCTGCCTCTCCGACGTCCACCTGATCGAGGGCATGCTCAAGCCGCTCTTCCTCAAGGGCGACAAGGTCACCCTCGGCCACGAGGTCGCGGGCACCGTGCACACCCTCGGCGAGGGTGTGACCACCGCGGCCGTCGGCGACCGGGTGCTGCTTCAGGCCGGCGAGACCCGCGACGGCGTCACGTACACCCGCGGTGTGGACTACGACGGCGGCTGGGCCGAGTACGCACTCGCCACCGCCACCACCCTGGTGCCGATCCCGGACGAGCTCCCCTTCGAGCAGGCCTGTTTCATCCCCGACGCGGTCTCCACCCCCTGGGCCGCGATCACCACCACCGGCTCCGTGCGCCCGGCCGAGGCGGTCGGCGTCTGGGGCGTCGGCGGCCTCGGCGCCCACGGCGTGCAGCTGCTGCGGGCCATCGGCGCCTTCCCGATCGTCGCCGTCGACCCGCTGCCGGCCGCCCGCGAGCGCGCCCTGGCCTTCGGGGCCGACGCGGCCCTCGACCCGGCCGACCCCGGGTTCGCCGAGCTGCTGCGCGAGGCGACCGGCGGTCGCCCACTGTCCGCCGCCTTCGACTTCGCCGGGGTCGCCCCGGTGCGCGAGCAGGCCATGGCCACCCTCGGCGAGCACGGCCGCCTGGTGCTGGTCGGCCTCACCGACAAGCCGCTGACCGTCACCAACGGCACCCTGGTCAGCTACCTGCGCCAGCAGATCCGCGGCCACTACGGCTCCGAGGGCCAGGACGTCGTCGACCTGGTCAACCTGGTCCGCGGCGGCCGGCTCGACTTCTCCCGCTCGGTGAGCGGGACCTTCCCGCTGGCCGAGGCGGCCCGCGCGGTCGAGGCGCTGGAGCGCAAGGAGGGCAACCCGATCCGCCTGGTGCTCAAGCCCTGACCCGAGGCTCCACCGACCCGGCGCCGCACCTCCGGACTGAGCCGGGCAGGTGCGGCGCCGCCCTCTCGCCCGGCTACTCCGCCTCCGGGACCCGCACCACCGGGCCCGGCGCCGGCACCGTCGCCACCCCGGCCGACTCCCGGTACAGCGCGGCCCGGAACACCCCGTACAGACTCGACGTCACCGCCACGGCCGCCCCCAGGCACAGCGCCGCCCCGGCCATCAGCAGGGCCCCCAGCCCACGGTCGGTCACCGTGAGCCCGACGACGAACACCACCAGGCACGGCAGCAGCGCCACCTGAACCGGCATCGCCATCCGGACCGACCCCCGCACGAACCGCCCACGGTCCCGCCGGTACGCCTCCCGCGAGCTCCGCCGCGCCTCCCGCACCCCGCCTCCGTCGAGCACGAGCGCCGGCAGCACCAGATAGTTCGCCGACGACCACCCCGCCCCCACCAGCAGCAGCGCCCCGACGATTCCCAGGGCTCCAGCCGGCGCCCATCCCGCGATCACCGGCAACCGCCTCGCCGCCCGCACCCAACAGGACCCGATCCCCACCGGCCGCCCGTGCAGCGCGTCGTCGGCCGCGATGAGCGTCACGGCGTTGAGGAAAGTGGCGGCCACGACCACCACCGACACCCCCGCCACTCCCAGCACCACGCTCCCCCCGGCCCACACCTCCGCCCGAACCAGCAGCGACAGCAGCCCACCCACCACCACCGTCGCGACCGCGGGCAGCAGCACCAGCTCCTTCCGCCGCCACAGCACCCGCGCCAACGCCCGCACGGACCCGCTCTCGCCCAACACCCTGCCCCGCTTCCCACGTCAACGAGCGGCCAGGCTACTGCCCAGCACCGGCCTGGACCCCCACTCCGGGCCGCGCAACTGACCGACCGGTGGACCAGAACTGACCTCAACTCCCCTCCACCGCACGGAAAATGGCATGCACGCCACTAGCCAACCGGCCAGTAGCACCCCTACCGTCGACTCTCCGTGAGACTTCGACGGAGGAGTCCGTCTTGCGCCAACGCCCCCGCCCCCGCTCCCTCCGACTCCCGGCCGCCGCCCTCGCCCCGGCCCTGCTCGTCACCGCGGCCCTGACCACCACCCCCACCGCCACCGCCGCGCCCGCCCCCGCTGCGACGACCGCCGCCGCCAACGACTACTGCGGCGGCCGCTGCGCCGACATCCTGCCGCCCGGCGAGAACGGCAACGCCACCCTCGCCGACATCCTGCTCAACCGGGCCTTCGGCACCCGCCCCGCACACACCGACGACCAGCTCGGCCCGTACGCCTCCCTCGCCTCCGGCTACCCCGGCCTGACCGAGGCCAAGCTGCGCGACTTCTTCAACGACGCCTCCTTCGGCGTCCCCACCGACCAGGTGGCCAGTACCACCAGCCCGCGTGCGGACGTCACCATCGTGCGCGACAAGGCCACCGGCGTCCCGCACATCACCGGCACCACCCGCTACGGCACCGAGTTCGGCGCCGGCTACGCCGCCGCCCAGGACCGGCTCTGGGTCATGGACCTCTTCCGGCACGTCGGCCGCGGCCAGCTGTCCGGCTTCGCCGGCGGCGCCGCCGCCAACCGCCAACTGGAGCAGACCTTCTGGCAGGCGGCGCCGTACACCGAGGCGGAGCTGCAGCAGCAGATCGACGCCATCGCCGCCCGCGGCGGCCGGGCCACCCAGGCGCTCGCCGACGCCAACGCCTACCTCGACGGCATCAACCAGTACGCCAAGGAGTCCTACAACGCCCGCACCTTCCCCGGGGAGTACGACCTCACCGGGCACATCGACCCGATCACCAACGCCGGCTCGATCGAACCGTTCAAGCTGACCGACCTGGTCGCCCTCGCCTCCGTGGTCGGCGCGCTGTTCGGCTCCGGCGGCGGAGGCGAACTCGCCTCCGCCCAGGTCAAGTCGGCCGCCGAGGCCCGGTACGGCAAGGACGCCGGGGACGCGGTCTGGAAGTCCCTGCGCGAGGCGGACGACCCGGAGGCCGTCCAGACCCTGCACGACGGGCAGAGCTTCCCGTACGCGACCGTCCCGGACCACCCGCAGGGCGAGGCGCTGCCCGACCCCGGCTCGGTGGTGCCCGAGCGGGTGGTCTACGACGCCACCGGCTCCGCCGGCTCCGCCGCCACCGAGGCGAACGGCGTCCTGCCCGGCAACCTGCTCACCGCCCGGCACGGCATGTCCAACGCCCTGCTGGTCTCCGGCGCGCACACCGACGACGGCCACCCGGTGGCCGTGTTCGGCCCGCAGACCGGCTACTTCGCCCCGCAGCTGCTGATGCTGGAGGAGATCCAGGGCCCCGGGATCAGCGCACGCGGCGCCGCCTTCGCCGGCCTGAGCTTCTACGTGCAGCTCGGCCGCGGCCAGGACTACGCCTGGAGCGCGACCTCCGCCGGGCAGGACATCACCGACACCTACGCCGTCCCGCTCTGCACCACCGACGGCTCCCCGGCCACCACCGCCGCCGACTCCTACCTCTGGCACGGCCAGTGCCTGCCCTTCGAGCGGCTGGAACGCAAGAACGCGTGGAACCCCACCACCGCCGACTCCACCCCGGCCGGCTCCTACACCCTGGTGATGTACCGCTCCAGGTACGGCCTGGTGACCGCCCGCGGCACCGTCGGCGGCGCACCCGTCGCCTTCACCTCGCTGCGCTCCACGTACCGGCACGAGGCCGATTCCATCATCGGCTTCCAGGAGTTGAACGACCCGGGTGCGGTGCACGACGCGGCGGGCTTCCAGCAGGCCGCGCAGGACATCAACTACACCTTCAACTGGTTCTACGCCGATTCGCGCGACATCGCGTACTACAACTCCGGCAGCAACCCGGTCCGCGCCCCCGGCGTGGACCCTGGGCTGCCCGTCCAGGCCCAACCCGCCTACGAGTGGGCCGACTTCGACCCCGCCGCCAACACCGCCCGGTACACCCCGGCAGCCGAGCACCCGCAGTCCGTCAACCAGGACTACTACGTCTCCTGGAACAACAAGCAGGCGAACGGCTACACCTCGGCCGGCTTCGGCAACGGCTCGGTGCACCGCGGCAACCTGCTGGACGACCGGGTCAAGTCCCTGCTCAGGAACGGGGGCAGGGCGAGCCGGGTCTCGCTCACCCAGGCCATGGAGAGCGCCGCCCTGGCCGACCTGCGGGCCGAAGACGTGCTGCCCGACCTGATCCGCGTGCTGCGCAGCGCCCCCGTCACCGACCAGGCCACCCTCACCGCCCTGCAGCAGCTGGAGGCCTGGCTCGCCAACGGCGCCCAGCGGAAGGAGACCTCACCGGGCAGCCACGGCTACGCGGACGCCACCGCGATCCGGGTGATGGACGCCTGGTGGCCGCTGGTCGCCGACGGCGTCATGCGGCCGGGCCTCGGCGATCCGCTGTTCGGCGCGCTGACCGGCGCCCTCCAGATCAACGAGTCCCCCTCGGGCGGGCAGGCCGGCCCCGCCACCGGCCCGGTGAGCGCCAACGAGGCCATCCCGCACAAGGGCTCGGCCTTCCAGTACGGCTGGTGGAGCTATCTGGACAAGGACCTGCGCGCCGTCCTCGGCGACCAGGTGGCCGGCCCGCTGGCCCGGCCGTTCTGCGGCGGGGGCGACCTCGCGGCCTGCCGGACCGTCCTGCTGACCACCCTGAAGCAGGCCACCGCCCAGACCCCCGCCCAGGTCTACCCGGGCGACGCGGACTGCGCGGCCGGCGACCAGTGGTGTGCCGACACGATCGTCCAGCGCCCGCTGGGCGGCGTGACGGACGCCAAGACCACCTGGCAGAACCGTCCGACCTACCAGCAGGTGGTGCAGTTCCCGAGCCACCGCTGAGCAACGCCGCCGGGCACCCCACGGCCGGGTGCCCGGCGGCCTCGGCACACCGGCCACTCCGGTCCGCCCACCCGCTTCGCGGCCGCCGCCTCGCCCGCACTCCACCGTCCATCGCGGCCCCCGGTCCGTTCACCCCCTGATGTCCCCCGCGAGCCTTCCCGCCCCGCACCCCGCTCGGGCCCGGCCCGACGCGCGGCCCGCGGGAACTGCCCCTAGCGTGGTCCGGGGACCGCCCGACCACCCCCGGGCCGAGGCCCGGGACCCGCATCAGGAGGCACGCCGACCATGACCGCCAACCTCTCCGAGCTCACCGGCGACTACATCCTCGATCCCGCCCACACCCGGATCGGCTTCGTCGCCCGCCACGCCATGGTGACCAAGGTCCGCGGCGCCTTCCACAAGTTCGAGGGCACCGCCCACCTGGACGGCGGCGACCCGTCCCGTTCCTCCGGTCAGGTGGTGATCAAGGCCGAGAGCATCGACACCGGCGTGGAGCAGCGCGACCAGCACCTGCGCACCAACGACTTCCTGGACGCGCCGAACTTCCCCGACATCGCCTTCCGCTCCACCGCGATCGAGGTGCGCTCCGACAGCGAGTACCGGGTCACCGGCGACCTCACCATCAAGGACACCACCCGCCCGGTCACCATCGACTTCGAGTACACCGGCAACGCCGTCGACCCGTACGGCAACCTGCGGGTGGGGCTGGAGGGCTCGGTGACCATCAGCCGCAAGGAGTACGGCGTCACCTGGAACGCGGCCCTGGAGGGCGGCGGCGTCCTGGTCGGCGACAAGGTCGTCCTGGAGTTCGACATCTCGGCGATCCGCCAGGGCAACTAGACCGGCCGGAGCAGCACGACCGCCCGGAGCAGCCGGTACCGGTACTCCCACGAAGCGGAAGCGGTTCGCCCCGGGCCCCGCCGACCGCCGGACCGCAGGTCGGCCGCCCGGCTACTCTCCTGGCATGCCGACAGAAGAATCCCTCGCGACCGGCCAACGCTCCCTCGGCGACCCCGCCCTCGACTTCCCGCTCTGGCCCCCGATCACCGCCGGCTGCCCGCGCACCGGCACCGACGACGTCTCCTACCCCGTCGAGGTCGACTACGCCTACGGCAAGGCCGACCCGGCGGGCCTGTTCACTCCCTCCCCGGTGCGCGGCGGCCTGGAGCGCTGGGCCCCGCTGCTGCCGCCGCTGCTCGCACCGGGCCTGGGCGAGGGCGCCACTCCGCTGGTGGAGATCGAGCCCGGGGTGTACGTCAAGGACGAGTCGCGCAACCCCACCTGGAGCCACAAGGACCGGCTGAACCGCTGCACCACCAGTGCCGCCGTGGGCGTCGGCGCGCCGGGCCTCGCGGTCGCCTCCTCCGGCAACCACGGCGCCTCGGCCGCCGCCTACGCCGCCCGCGCCGGACTGCGGTGCGTGGTGTTCACCGGCCCTGACCTGCCGCCGAACGTCGACGCCTTCCTCAACGCCTACGGCGCGGTGGTGCTCCCGGTGCCGTGGGAGGCCCGCTGGCCGCTGCTGCGCCAGGTGGTCGACCGGCTGGGCCTGCACCCGGTCAGCAACCTCACCACCACCCACACCGGGCACGCGTACGGCCCCGAGGGCTACAAGGCCGTCGCGTACGAGATCTTCCAGGACGTCGGCCTGCCGAGCGCGGTGTTCGTCCCGACCGGCTACGGCGAGCTCCTGTTCGGTGTCTGGAAGGGCTTCGCCGAGCTGCGGCGGCTGGGCCTCACCGACCGGGTGCCGCGCATCCACTCCTGTGAGACGGCCGCCTCCGGGCCGCTCGCCCGGGCGATCGCGGAGGGCCTGCCGGCCGCCCACGTGACGGTCGGCCCGAGCGACGCGTACTCGATCACCTCTCCGGTCAGCGGCTACCGCGGCGTGCTCGCGGTCCGCGAGAGCGGTGGCCGGGCACTGACCCTGGACGACGGTCAACTCGCGGACGCCCAGCGGGAGCTGGCCCGGGCCGGGCTCTGGACGGAGCTGTCCTCGGCGGCCGGTCTGGCCGGGCTGCGCAGCCTCGGCGAGCCGGACCTCTCCGCGGGTCCGGTGGTCTGCGTGTCGACCTCCAGCGGTTTCAAGGACAAGGGCGTCGGCACCCATCGGACCGAGCCGGTCGCTCCCGACTGGGACGCGGTCCTCCGCCGACTGCGGGCGGCGGGAATCACCGACTGAGCCTCACCCCCCCTTGCAGTGCCTGCTGTTCGCCCGTCCGTCCACGCTCGTAGGGCCGCCGTAGGGTCCGTGTTCGCCGAGCGCCAGCAGGCTTGCACCTCCGTCGACTCCCCCATCTGCCGAAGGGTAGCCACTGTGTCGCGTTCCCTCCGCCGCCTGCTGCCGCTCGCCGTCGCCGTCGCGGCGGTGCCCGTGCTCGCCCTGCCCGCTCTCCCGGCCGATGCGGTCACGTACGGCACCCCGACGATCACCTTCTCGGCCGGGTACCTGTCCGGCGCGGTCGGCGCCACCGGCGACCCGACCGTGACCGTGACGGTCGCCCAGTCCGGTGCCTCGGCCTCGGCACTGACCGTCGCCGCGTCCGCCACCACCCGCAGCGCCGTGGCCCGCACCGGCGACGTCACGGTGAGCGGCACCGGCGGCACCCGCACCCTGGCGGTCGCCGCCCAGGGCGTCGGCTACGCCGACCTCACCATCAAGGTCTCCGGCCTGGGCGGCAAGAGCGCCACCCGCACCCTGCACTACGCCGCCTCCCCCGCCGTCCAGTCCTCGGCCACCAGCCGCTACCTGACCGGCTCCAGCGACGCCTCGGCCGCCGTGGACGCGGGCGGCGGCTACATCGTGGTCGGCGACGACGAGTCCAACACCCTGCGCCTGTACGACCGCAACAACTCCGGCGCACCGGTCCGCACCTGGGACTTCAGCTCGGACCTCGGTGTCTCCAAGGAGATCGACATCGAGGGCGCCACCCGGGTCGGCAACACCATCTACTGGACCGGCTCGCTCGGCAACAACAAGGACGGTGTGGTCAAGACCGACCGGCACACCGTCTTCGCCACCACCGTCACCGGATCCGGCGCCGACACCCAGCTGTCCCTGGCCGGCTCGTACCACGGCCTGCGCGACGACCTGATCGCCTGGGACGACGCCCACGGCAAGCGCTACGGTTTCGCCGCCGGCGCCGCCGACGGACAGGCGCCCAAGCAGATCGACGGGTTCAACGTCGAGGGCCTGGAGTTCGCCCCCGGCAGCACCGGCACCGCCTACATCGGCTTCCGCGCGCCGCTCACCCCGGCCGTCACCGGCGGCCGGGCGCTGCTCGTCCCGGTCACCAACTTCCCGTCCCTCCTCAACGGTTCGGCGACGCACGCGGCCTTCGGCAACGCGATCGAGCTGGACCTCGGCGGGCTGTCCGTCCGCGACATCCGCCGCAACGACCTCGGCCAGTACCTGATCGTCGCCGGCTCCTGGGCCGCCGAGGACAACTCCGCCCCGTACGCGCTCTACCGCTGGAACGGGCAGCCCGGCTCCCAGCCGACCAAGCTGCTCGACCTGCCGACCAGCGACTACGGCGCCTGGGAGGCCATCCCGGACGTCCCGGACCTGGACGCCCCCGGCGCCCGCGCCCAGCTGATCACCGACGACGGTTCCGCCGATCTCTACGGCGACGCCACCGCCGCCAAGGACCTCACCCACCCCGAGTGGAAGAAGTCCCGGAGCACCTGGTTCACCCTGAACTGACCGCGCGCCGGGGCCCCTCGACGAACCCGCCGAGGGGCCCCGCCCCCGCTCAGAGCTCGACCAGCACCTTCCCCCGGCTGGCCGCACGGTCCAGGTAGAGGCCGCGGTAGGCCGCCGGGATGCTGTCGAACCCCTGGTGCACGGTCTGCCGGTACCTCAGCTCGCCGCCGCGGACCAGGGGCCCGACGTCCCGCCGCAGCCCGGCCCAGTTCTCCTCGGTGAACCACTCCAGCGAGAAGATGCCGCGGATCGTGGTGCGCGGGAACATGATCAACGGCAGCAGCCGCGGCCCCACCCAGTCCCCGCCGACCTGGCTCGCCCACTGCCAGCAGACGGCCACCCGGCTCTCCACCGCGAGCATGCCGAAGACCACGTCGGTCAGCACCCCGCCGAGGCTGTCGAAGTAGCGGTCGATGCCCTCCGGCGCCAGCTCGGCCAGCTCCTTCTCCAGCCGCTCCGGCGCGTCGCCGTCGCGGTACAGCAGCACCCCGTCGAAGCCCAGCTCCCACAGCCACGCCGCCTTCTCCGGCGCCGCCGTGGTACCGATCACCCGTGCACCCCGGCGCTTGGCCAGCTGCCCGACCAGCGAGCCGACCGCCCCGGAGGCCCCACTGACCAGCACCGTCGAACCGGGGCGGACGTCCAGGAACTTCTCGACCGTCCCCCAGGCCGTCATCCCGGGCCCGCCCAGGATGCCGAGCGCGGTGGAGAGCGGCAGGGCCTCGTCGTAGTCGGCGGGGTCCAGCCGGCGGAAGGCCGGGAAGACCATCGGGAAGGTCCCGGTCTGCCAGAGCCTGGGCGCACCATTGCTCACCAGGTGGCTGCGCCAGCCGGCGAAGCCCTGCACCAGGTCGCCGACCGCGAAGCGCGCTTCCGGCCCGGCCTCCATCACCTCCATGATCGCGTCCGCGCCCATGTGGTCACCGATCGGGGTGTCCAGTGCGATGCCCTGGAGGTACGGGTCGACCGAGACGTACCGGGTGCGCAGCAGCATCTCGTCCGCGGCGAGCCGGACGTCCAGTTCCTCCACGACCTTCCGGTACATCCGTTCCACGTCCGGCACGCCGTCCGCGTGCTCCTGGACGACCCACTTCTCGATTCTCACGAGGTGACTCCAAACTGCCGGCCGGCGGGGCCGACCGGTTCGATGAGCAGGGTGGGCAGTGGCGCGCTGTCGTCCACCTCGGCAGTGAAGGGCTTGCCGTCGTCCCGGCAGATGAACTGGACGACGTGCCGGCCGGCCGCCGCCGCCCGGATCAGCCCGCCGGTGGTCGCCCAGACCCCGGAGAGGTAGAAGTTCGCCAGGCCGGGCAGCCCCGGGCCGTTGCGCTTGATCTCCTCCTCCAGGGTCTCGCCGCTCTCCATGAAGGGCTGCCAGCCCAGCACCGTGCCGTTGTAGTTGCCGGTGTAGCGGACCTGGGTGAGCGGGGTGGAGACGTCCTTGACGGCCACCGCCGCCCTGAGCCCGGGGTGGTGGCCGTCCAGGAACTCGACGATGGTGTCGCGCACCCGGCGCTTCTCCCGCTGGTACTCCCGCCCCCGGCCGACCGGCAGGGTGTGCAGTTCCTCGCCGCGCCGCACCCGGGGTTCCTGCTCCGGCCCGGTGCTCAGTTCCCGCCAGGGCTCGATGTCGCAGAAGTAGCTGGCGTACACCACGGTGGTGTCGGCGGGCGACAGCTCCGGGTAGTGGCGGCTGCGGAACTGGACGTTGATGCTCGGGTGCCGGATGCCGGTGAGCCGCTCGGCGACCTCGTCCTCCAGCAGGTAGGTGGTGCACGGATCACCGGCCGGGAAGGGCCGGCGCAGGCCGAGGAAGACGGTCACGTAGCCGGGGAACACCATGCCCGGCTCGGCGATGGTCTGGGTGTACAGCCGGCGGTAGGTGTCGCTCAGGTAGCGGCCCTTGAGCAGGTCCATCATGGTGGTCCGGCCGTCGCAGGCGGCCACCACGATGTCGGCCCGCACCTCCTGGCCGTCGCTCAGCCGCACCCCCACCGCCCGGTCGTTCTCGACCAGGATCTCGGTCACCTTGGTGTTGTACGTGATCTCGCCGCCCAGCCGCAGGTAGCGCTGCTCGATCGAGCGGGCCAGCCCCAGCGAGCCGCCCTCCGGCACCCCGGCCGACTGTCCGGCGTGCGAGGCGAGCTGGAAGTACGTCGGCAGCACCGGGAAGTTGGGATGCTTCTCGTACAGGACGAAGTTGAACGCCTCGCGCAGCAGCGGGCTCCTGAACCGTGCCGAGTAGTCGCTCATCAGCACCGTGATCGAGCGGCGGATCACGTTGAAGTACGGCAGGAAGGAGGCCAGCATCCGCATCCGCTCCCACCCGCCCATCAGCCCGACCGGCTTGAGGAAGGGGTAACGGGCCAGTGCCAGGCGGAACTTGCGCAGCCCGCCGCAGAACTGGCGGATCTGCCGGGCGTCCTCCGGGGCGAGCTCCAGCAGATGGGCCTCCAGCCGGTCCGGGTCGGAGTAGAAGTAGACCGCCCGGCCGTCCCGGGTGCGCACCACGTTGAAGACGTCGAAGTTGCGCATCCGCTTGCCCTGCAGCGCACCGAGTTCGAGCCAGATCTGGTGCATCTCGTTGCCCGGCCCGCTGCCCAGCAGCCAGCTGATGCAGCAGTCGAAGGTGAACTCGCCTCGGTCCCAACCGGTGCAGCAGCCGCCGGGGATCTCGTGCATCTCCAGGATCCGGGTGCGGTAGCCGTTCATCCGGGCGAAGCAGCCGGTGGACAGGCCGCCGAGCCCTCCACCGATGATGACCATGCTCTGCCTGCTGCTGGTGGTCGTCCCGCTCACTCCGCCACTCCCACTTCCGGCAGTCCGACGGTGGCCCGGTCGAGTTGCGGCAGGCGGCCCCACTTGCCCGCGTGCCAGGGTTCCCGGTTGTCGCTGGGCCAGGCCCGGAACGGCCGGCCGAGCTCCCGGCAGAGGTACTGCGCGGCGAACCGTCCGCTGGTGGCGGCCCGGATCAGCCCGCCGAGCGCGGTCCACTGCCCCGCCATGGAGAAGCCGCTCAGCCCGGGCAGTCGCATCCGGTCCCGGTTGACCAGCCGGTTGGCGGCGTCCTCGGCCTCGGAAAAGGCCTGCCAGGCGAGGATGCTGCCGTAGGTGTTGCCGGTGAACCGTTCGGTGGTCACCGGCGAGGCCACGTCCACGAGTTCGATCCGCCGGCCGAGGCCGGGGTAGGTCCGTTCCAGGAACTCCCGGACGAACGCGGCGACTTCCTGCTTGCGCGCCCGGTAGGCCCGGCGGTCGCCGGTCCGCAGGTCCTTCCAGGAGCGGTAGTCGCTGAAGTAGGTGCAGTGCAGCACCGACTTGCCCGGCGGCGCGAACCCGTCCGCGTAGGACGAGCGCAGCTGTACCACCAGGCTGCGCTGGAGCGAGCCGGGCAGCCGCTCGCCGTCCTCGGGCGACAGCAGGTAGGTGGTGCTGTGCGGCTCGCCCTC
This sequence comes from Kitasatospora sp. NPDC093102, assembly GCF_040683915.1. Lineage (NCBI taxonomy): Bacteria > Bacillati > Actinomycetota > Actinomycetes > Kitasatosporales > Streptomycetaceae > Kitasatospora > Kitasatospora sp. NPDC093102. The sequence goes on from NZ_JBFBFA010000004.1 coordinate 62,199, forward strand.
GGGCAGCGGGCCGTCGATGCCGACGAAGGCGGAGACCACGGCCGGGTACAGGTTGCCCGGCTTGTCGAGGAGTTCGCCGTACAGGCGCTCGGTGGCGGGGCTGGAGTAGCGGCCCTCCAGCAGCCGGTCGAGCACCGTCGGGCCGTCGCAGGCGGCCACCACGTGGTCGGCGAAGTGCCGTGATCCGTCCCGGAGTTCCACCCCGATCGCGCGCCCGTCCTCGATCAGGATGCGCTCCACCCGGCACCGGTAGCCGATCACCCCGCCGAGCGAGGTGTAGCGCTCCTCCACCGAACGGGCCAGCCCGAGCGAACCGCCCTGCGGGAAGCCCGCGTTGCCGTTGTGCGCGGCTGCCAGGGTGTACAGGTACGGCAGCAGGGGGAAGCCCGCGGGCTCCTGGAGGAACATGTTGGGGAAGGCCCGCCGCAGCAGCGGGTCCTGGAAGCGCTCGGCGAAGCCGCTCATCGGGGTGGTCGCGGTGCGCCAGAACAGCCGGAACGCGGGCAGGACGGTGCGCAGGGTGCGCAGCCGTTCCGCCGTGGTGCGCAGCGGCGGCGGGGTGAGGTCCCAGGGCAGTTCGATCGCGGCGAAGCGGCGCAGGTCCCGGCAGAAGTCCCGGATCGGCTTGGCGTCGCCGGGCGCGAGGGCCAGCAGGTGGGCCTCCAGACGGTCCGGGTCGCCGAAGAAGGTGACGGCCCGGCCGTGTTCGTCGACCACCCGGTTGAAGGTGTCGAAGCGGGTCACCGACTTGCCGTCCAGGGCGCCGAGTTCGCTCCAGACCTGGTGCGCTCCGGTGCCCTCGGCGGTGCCGATCAGCCAGTCGATGCAGTAGTCGAACAGGTAGCCGTGCCGGGACCACGCGGTGCAGCAGCCGCCGGGCAGCACGTGCTTCTCGAAGATCCGGGTCTCCAGGCCGCTCATCTGTGCGTAGCAGCCGGTGGCGAGCCCGGCCAGGCCGGCCCCGATCACGATGACCCGGGGCGGGCCACCGGGGGCCCGCTCCCTCGTGGACCAGTCCGGTCCGCGGTCAGCCGCGGCCATCGGCGGCGCCTCCGGCCAGGATGGCGCCCGCCAGTTCGGCGTTGCGGGCGGCGAAGTCCCCGTCCAGCATCTCGGCGTGGGCGCCGTGCCCGACGTACACCGCGGTGCCGGTGGTGGAGGAGCCGTGCCAGGAGCCCGGCTCTCCGCCCACGTGCACGGAGAGCCGGTCGCGCTCGCAGACCACGTCCACCTGGGCCTTCACCGTGCCGCTGTTGGGCGTCCGGCTGCTGAACTCCAGGTAGTCACGGGCCTGTTCGAGGGTCGCCTGGGCGACGATCCGCGAGCCCGTGTGGCGGTGCAGGTGCTCGTGGAGTTCGCGCTCGAAGACGGCCAGGTGCTCCTCGCCGAGGTCGAAGGTGTCGGTGACCCGGTAGGCGTCCACCATCAGCACCGAGCCGACCGTGCGCCCGCGCCGTTCCAGCTCCTTGGCCACCTCGAAGGCAAGGTTGCCGCCGAGCGAGTAGCCGAGCAGGAGGTACGGCCCGGCGGCGTGCAGTTCCTCGACCAGGTCGGCGTAGCGGGCGGTCTTGTCGTCGCCGGTCAGGTAGTTGAAGGAGGCGATCCGGTGCTCCGGCAGGTGCGCGGCGAGCTGCCGGTAGACCAGCCCGTGGCCGCCGGCCGGCGGGAAGCAGAAGACCGTACGGTCCTCGGGTGCCTCGGCGTTGAACCAGAGGTAGGGCTCGCCGCCGGCCACCTCGCCGGTGATGATCTGCTCGACGGTACGGGCCATGCCGTGCAGGGTGGTGACCTTGAACAGCAGGCCGACCGGGATGCTGATGTTGAACTCGCTCTGGAGGTGGTGGATCAGCTCGATGAGCCGGATCGAGCTGCCGCCGAGTTCGAAGAAGTCGTGCTGGAGGCCGACTTCGTCCAGGTCGAGCAGGTTCCGCCAGTGCTCGGCGACCCTCGTCTCGTAGAGCGTGACGGGTGGTTCGTGCCGGGCGCCTGCGGTGTCGGCCTTCGGCTCGGGCAGGGCCGCGAGGTCCACCTTGCCGTTCGGGGTGAGCGGCAGGGCGGGCAGTTCGGCGAGGTAGGAGGGGATCATCACGGTGGGCAGGTGCTCGGCGAGGTGGCGGCGCAGTTCGCGGCGGTCCAGCACGGCGCCCTCGGCGGGCACCACGTAGGCGGCGAGGACGGCCTCGCCCCGGGCGTCCTGGCGGACCGTGACGCAGGCCTGGGCGAGTTCCGGGCGGGCGGTGAGGTGGGCCTCGATCTCGCCCGGCTCGATCCGGTGGCCGCGGACCTTGACCTGGTTGTCGATCCGGCCGAGCAGGTGCACGGTGCCGGCGGTGTCCCAGTGACCGAGGTCGCCGGTGCGGTAGAGCCGCACGGGTGTTCCGTCGAGCTCCAGGGTGACGAAGCGCCGGGCGGTCTGCTCCGGGTCGTTGGGGTAGCCGGCCGCGACGCCCGCGCCGCCGATCCACAGCTCGCCGGGCACGCCCACCGGGACGGGCTCGCCGTGCGGGTCGAGGACGTACACGGCGCTGTTCGGGAACGGCCGGCCGATCGGCACCATCCGGCCGGGTTCCAGCCGGTCGGCCGGGCCCTCGTAGTAGGTGCTGTCGACACTGGCCTCGGTCAGCCCGTAGGAGTTGACCAGCCGGGTCCGCGGGCCGCACAGGGCGCGTACCCGCCGGTGCTCGGCGGCCTTCCAGGAGTCCGAGCCGACGATCAGCAGCCGCAGGAAGTCCAGCGTCAGGCCCTCGCGCTCGCAGTGGGCCAGCAGCGCGCGGGCCACCGCGGGCACGAACTCGCCGCCGTCCACGGCCTCCTCGCGCATCACCCGGTACAGCCGGGCGGTGTCGAAGAGCAGCTCCCGGTCGACCAGGACGAGGGTGCCGCCGGTGCTGAGCGCCCGGGCGAGGTCGCCGGAGAAGACGTCGAAGGCGGTGCCGGCCATCTGGAGGTGCACCCGCACCTCGGTGTCCAGCCGGTACTCGGCGCGCCAGCCGGCGGTGACGGCGGCCAGGTTGCGGTGGTCGACCCGGACCCCCTTCGGGCGGCCGGTGGAGCCCGAGGTGTGGATCAGGTAGGCGGCCCGGTCCGGGTCGGCGGCGGGCAGTGGCACGGCGGCCCCGGAGGGCCGGTCCAGCTCCTCCAGGGTGACCGGCTCGGCGGGCAGTTCGGCCACGCGCGGGCGCCGCTGGTCGACCACCACCAGCGCCGCTCCGGCGTCCGCCACCTGGTGGGCGAGCCGGTCGGCCGGATGCCCGGGGTCGAGCGGCAGGTAGGCGGCGCCGGCCCGCCAGACCGCCAGCAGCGTGGTGATCAGCTCGGGCGACTTGTCCAGGCAGACCGCGACCACCGAGCCCTCGCCGACGCCGAGTTCGCGCAGTCGTCCGGCGGCGCGCTGCGCCTTCCGGTCCAGTTCCCGGTAGGTCATCCGGCGGACGCCGTCCCGGCCGGGCGCGACCACCGCGACGGCCTCCGGCCGCTCGGCGGCGGCCTTGGCGATCAGCTCCGGCACCGGGGTGTCGTGCTCGATCCGGCGCTCGGCGCCGCTGAAGCCGGTGAGGATCTCCCGCCGCTCGGCCTCGCCCAGCATCCGCAGCCGCCCGACCGGATCGCCCTCGGCGGCGCGGGTCATGGCGTCCAGCAGGTTGCGGTAGTGCGCAGCCATCCGCTGGACGGTGGCGGGCTCGAAGAGGTCGGAGTTGTACTTGAAGACGCAGTGGAAGCAGCCGTCCGCACGGTCCTCGTAGGCGGACAGCGTGAGGTCGAACTGTCCTTCCTCCTCCGGGAGTTCGATGTACTCCAGGCGGTAGCCGAAGCGCTCCACGGCGACCTTGTGGGTGAGCAGGATGAACATCGCCTGAAACACCGCGGAGCGGCTCGGGTCGTGCTGGAGCCCCAGCTGCTCGACCAGCAGCGGGAAGGGGTACTCCTGGTTGTCCAGGCCGCCGAGCACGCTCTCCCGCACCCGGGCCAGCAGTTCGGCCACGGTCGGCTCCCCGGCCAGGCTCACGTGCAGCGGCAGCGGGTTGACGAAGTAGCCGTAGACGGATGCGAACTCCTCCTGGGTGCGGCCGGTGACCGGGCTGCCGACCACGATGTCCGGCTGCCCGGACCAGCGGTTCAGCAGCAGGTAGTAGGCGCCGAGCAGCACCATGAACGGGGTGGCCCCGTTGGCACGGGCCAACTCATGGACCCTGGCCGTGAGTTCGGCGTCCAGCCGGAAGAACTCGGAGGCTCCGTTGTGGGTCTGCACGGCCGGGCGCGGCTTGTCGGTGGGCAGTGAGAGCACCGGCACCTCGGCCGGCAGGTGGCCGCGCCAGTAGTCGAGCATCCGCCGGGCCTCGGTCCCGGCCAGGAAGCGGTTCTGGCGGTTGAGGAAGTCCAGGTAGCGGGCGGGCACCGGGGGCAGTTCCGGGGTGCGGCCCTGGCGCAGCGCCTCGTAGACCTCGAACAGCTCCTCGATGAAGGTGAAGGTGGAGATCGCGTCCGAGACGATGTGATGGACGGCCTTCATCAGCACCCAGCGGTCCGGCCCGCGCCGGAACAGCCGCAGCCGTACCAGCGGGTCCCCGGCGAGGTCGTACGGCCGCCGGTACTCGCGGACGATCAGGTCGTGGATCTCCTCCCAGGACCGGCCCTCGACGTCGAAGAGCCCGGTGTCGGCCTCGGCCTCCTCCCGGATGCGCTGGACCGGGCGGCCGTCCTCGGCGAGGAAGTTGGCGCGCAGTTCGGGGTGCCGGGCGACCAGGAGGCGGAAGGCCGCGAACATCAGCTCCGGGTCGAGCTCCGCGCGGACCTCGACGGCGCCGCCGATGTTGTACGCGAACCCGTCCGGGTGCAGCAGGCGCAGGAACCAGAGCGCCTGCTGGTTGTGGGTGAGCGGGAAGCGGGACTCGTCGGTGTACAGCTCCACCTCGGCCTCGGCCGGGCCGCCGTCGACGGCGAGCCGCTCGGCGAGGCCGTCGGTGAGCAGGTCGACCAGGTCACCGACGGTGCCGTTGCTGAGCAGGGCCACCACCGGCAGGGCGACGCCCAGTTCGCCGTGCACCCGGGCGCGCAGCTCCATCGCGAGCAGCGAGTCCAGGCCGTGCGCGCCGAGTCTGGTCTCCGCGTCGATCCGCTCGGCTCCGATCCGCAGCACGGACGCCGCGGCGGCGGTGAACCGCTCGGTGGCCAGTTCCCGGCGGGCCTGCGGGTCGGCCGCGCGGTAGGCGTCCAGGAAGCCGCCGGTCTCGGCCGGGGCCTGCTCGGCGGCGCTCGCCGCCAGGTCGGCGACCAGTGGCGGCGGCGCCGGGTACCAGGAGAGGAAGGTCGGCCAGTCGACCACGGTGGCGACCAGCAGCTGGGCGCGGTCCTGGCCGAGGACGCGTTCCAGGACCGCCGTTCCGGCGTCCGGCGGCAGCGAGCTCATGCCGCGGGCGTCGCGGTAGTGGGCGACCAGGCCCAGCTCCTCGATCATGCCGGTGGCCCAGGGGCCCCAGTCCAGACTGAGCCCGGGCAGACCCTCGGCCCGGCGGTGGTGGGCGAGGGCGTCCAGGAAGGCGTTGCCGGCCGCGTAGTTGGTCTGCCCGGCGGTGGTGAGCAGCGAGGCGACGGAGGCGAACAGCACGAAGTGGTCGAGCGGTTCGTCGCGCAGCAGCCGGTGCAGCAGGTGGCCGCCGATCACCTTGGGGGCGTAGCCGGCGTCGAAGGCCGGGCGGTCCATCTGGGCCAGCAGGGTGTCCTTGACCTGCCCGGCGAGGTGGAACACGCCCCGGATCGGCGGGCTTTGGCGCTGCCGGTAGTCGGCGAGCCAGTCCGTGAGGGCGGTCTCGTCGGTGACGTCCACCGGGGCGAGCAGCGGTTCGGCGCCGAGCGCCTGGAGTTCGCGCAGGAAGGCGATCCGCTCGCCGACGGGGGTGTCCGGGTCGGTGCGTGCCCACTGGGAGCGCTCGGGCAGGGCGGTACGGCCGACCAGGATCAGCCGCCGGGCGCCGCGCCGGACGAGGGTGCGGCAGAGCAGCCGGCCGAGGGCGCCGAAGGCCCCGGTGACCAGGTAGCTGCCGTCGGGGCGCAGGACCGGGGGCAGCGGGCGGGTGAGGCCCTCGGCCTGTCGCAGCCGGCTGGTGAGCCGGCCGCCGGAGCGCAGGGCGATCTCCTGCTCGTCCCGGGCGGCGAGTTCGGCGAGCAGTGCCTCGGCCTGGCCGGCCGCGTCGACGGCCGGGTCGAGGTCGACCAGGGTGCCGCGCTGGGCGACCAGTTCCTGCTGCCACAGCACCCGGCCGATGCCCCAGGCGGGGGCGCCGAGCGGTACGACCCGGTCGCCGGGGGCGGCGGGCTGGGCGCCCCGGGTCACGATGTGCAGCCGGCCGTCCGGGCGGGCGGCGGGCAGGGCCTGGGCGAGGGTGATCAGGGAGTAGGCGCCGAGGGTCGCGAGCGGGCCGAGCCGGTCGGCGGCGGTGGCCGCCAGGGCGGGCTGGTCGAGGTTCCAGAGGTGGACGACGGTGCCGAAGCCTGGGTCGAGGTCGGCGAACAGCCGCTGGACGTCCTCGGCGGAGTCGGGCCGCACGGTCGAGTGTCCTTCGCCGTGCCGGTACTCGGTGCCGGGCCGGACCAGGTGGCAGCGGGCACCGCGCCCGGAGGCCAGTGCGGCCAGCCGCTCGGCGAGGCCGTTCCGGTCGGCGAACAGCAGCAGGTCGCCGGGGGCCTCGTCGACGGCCGGCTCGGGGGCGGGCACCCAGGCGACCTCGGTGAGCCAGCCGTCGATGGTGGCCAGTCCGACGGAGCCCGGGGCCTGGGCGACGTCGGCGACCCGGAAGCCGGTGACCTTTCCGACCGGGGTGCCGTCCTCGGCATGGAGCGCGAGGTCGCCGACGAGTTCCTCGCCGCTGTCCCGGGTGACGGTGGCGTGCACCCACAGCGGGCGGTCGCCGATCTCGTCGAGCCGGACCTCCTCGATCGAGACGGGGAGCCGGACGCTGCCGCCCTCCGGCGCGTCCAGCCGGGTGGTGAGCAGGGCCTGGAAGCAGCCGTCCAGCAGCACCGGGTGCAGGTGGTGGTCCGCCGCGTCCGGGCCGAGCCGCCCGGTCGGCCGGATCCGGGCCAGTGCCTCGCCGGGACCCGCCCACACCTCGGCGATGGCCTGGAAGGCGGGCCCGTAGTCGTAGCCGCGTTCGGCCAGCTGCCGGTAGCAGTCCGGGCCGTCGAGGTGCCGCCCCCGGGCGCGGAGTGCGTCCGCGTCCAGTGCGGGCCCGTAGGAGCGGCGCTGGCCGGTGCGGACCCGGCCGCTCGCGTGCACGACCGGATCGCCGCCGGCCGGGGTCGAGGCGATGGTGAAGCGGGCGTCCTCCGGCGCGTAGCCGAGCTGGACGGGAACGGGCTCGGTCTCGGAGAGGAACAGCGCCCGGTTCAGCTCGACCTCGGCCAGCGTCACCTCGGTGCCGCCGGTCAGGGTGCGGACGGCCTGGGCGGCCATCTCCAGGTACCCGGCGGCCGGGAAGACCACCTGGCCCTCGATCCGGTGGTCGGTCAGGTAGGGCAGCCGCTCCGGGTCGAGCGCGCCGGTCCAGCCGGGCTGGGCAGTCGCGGTGCGGCGGCCGAGCAGCGGGTGGTCGAGCCGGCCGAGCCGGACCTGCTCGACCGGCTTGGGCTCGACCCAGTACCGGTCCCGCCGCCACGGGTAGGCCGGAAGCGGCACCGGGCGGCCGGCCGGGTGCAGCGCTTCCCAGCTCAACTCGACGCCGAGGGTGTGCAGTTCGGCGAGGCTTCGGGCGAACCGCTCGGGCTCGTCCTGCTGCCGGCGGATCGACGGCAGGGTGTGCGCCTGCTCGGCGCACTCGCGGATCGCGTGGCCGAGCACCGGATGCGGGCCGATCTCCAGGAACAGCCCGTGCCCGTCCTCGGCCATCCGTTCGACGGCGGCCCGGAAGCGCACCGGGTTGCGGACGTTCTGCCACCAGTACCCGCCGTCCAGCTCCGGCCCGCGGGCGAGCCCCTCGCGGGCGGTCAGGTAGAGCGGCAGCCGCGCCTCCTGCGGCTTGATGGCGGTGAGCGCGGCCAGCAGCTCGTCCCGGATCGGGTCCATCCGCACGCTGTGGTACGGGACTTCGACGTCCAGCGGGCGGGCGAAGACGCCCTGTTGCCGCAGGTCCTCGGCCAGCTCGCGCAGCACCTCGGCGTCCCCGGCCAGCGTCACCGCAGAGGGGCTGTTGACCGCGCCGAGCGACACCTTCGAGCGGTACGGGCGGATCCGGCGCTCGGCCTCGGCCTCCGGCAGGCCGACCGCGAGCATGGTGCCGGTACCGGCCAGTCGCTGCTGGAGCGTGCTGCGGGCGAGCACCACCCGTACGGCGTCGGCCAGGTCGTACACCCCGGCCTCGTGGAACGCGGCGACCTCGCCGGTGCTGTGGCCGACCACCGCGTCGGGACTCAGGCCGTGGCTCCGCCAGAGCGCCGAAAGCCCCACCTGGACGGCGAAGTTGGCAGGCTGGGCCAGCCAGGTCCCGGCCATCCGGGAGTCCGCCTCGTCCCGGCCCAGCTCGGTCAGCAGCGACCAGCCGGCCTGCGCGCGGATCTCCCGGTCGACGGCCTGCACGGCCTCCCGGTAGACCGGCTCGTGCTCGTACAGCCCCCGGCCCATCCCCCACCACTGCGGGCCCATGCCGGTGAACACCCAGGCCATCCGGCGCTGCCGGCGTTCCCGGGCGCGGCCCTGGACCACCCGCGGGTGCTCCTCGCCGCGCTCGTACGCGGCCAGCGCCTCGTCCAGGTCCTCCCGGGTGGAGTAGACCACCCCGAGCCGCTCGGGCAGGTGCTGGCGGCGGTGCGCCAGGGTGTGGCCGAGGTCGGCCAGGGCCGCCCCGCCGGCGATCTCCTGCCGTACGGCGGTGGCCAGTTCGGGCAGTCCGGCGGTGTCCTTGGTGCTCAGCGGCAGCACCGTGCGGACCGGCTCGGCGACCGGTGCGGCAGGCCCGGGCTGCGGCGGTTCCTCCAGCAGGACGTGGGCGTTGGTGCCGCCGAAGCCGAAGGAGTTGACGCCGGCACGGGCCGGGCCCCGGTGCTCGGGCCAGTCCGCCGGGGCGGTCGGGATCTCGAACGGCAGCGCGTCCAGGTCGATGCCGGGGTTGGGCTGCTCCAGGTTGAGGTGCGGCGGGATGCGGCGGTGCTTGATCGCGAGCGCGGTCTTGATCAGCCCGGCGACGCCGGCCGCCGCCTCGGCGTGCCCGATGTTGGTCTTGACCGAGCCGACGTAGCAGCGCTCTCCGGCGCGGCGGCCGATGCCGAGCACCCGGCCGAGGGCGGCGGCCTCGATCGGGTCACCGACCGGGGTGGAGGTGCCGTGCGCCTCGACGTACTGGAGGCTGCCGGGCAGCACCCCGGCCTCGGCGCAGACCCGCTCGATCAGGGTGACCTGGGCGTCCGCGCTGGGGACGGTGATGCCGTTGGTGCGGCCGTCCTGGTTGACGCCGGTGCCGAGGATGACGGCGTGCACCGGGTCCCCGTCGCGCAGCGCGTCGGAGAGCCGCTTGAGCACGACCACGCCGACGCCCTCGGCCCGGACGTAGCCGTCGGCAGAGGCGTCGAAGGCGCGCGAGCGGCCGTCCGCGGAGAGGAAGCCGCCCTTGGTCTCGGCAATCGTGTACTGCGGCGCCATGTGCAGCAACGCGCCGCCGGCCAGGGCGAGTTCGGTCTCGCCGCGGAGCAGGCTCTGGCAGGCGAGGTGGACCGCGACCAACGAGGAGCTGCACGCGGTGTCGATCGAGACGCTGGGCCCGCGGAAGTCGAAGCAGTGCGAGATCCGGTTGGACACCATCGTCATCATGGTGCCGGTGGCGGTGTGCGCCGCGATGGTGCCGAAGTCGAGGTCGGCGAACTGGAGGATCTTCCAGTCGAGGGTGAAGGCGCCCATGTAGACGCCGACCTCCCGGCCGGCCAGCTCGCCGGGGCGCAGGCCGCCGTCCTCCAGCGCCTCCCAGCTGACCTCCAGGAGCTTGCGCTGCTGAGGGTCCATGTGTTCGGCCTCGCGCGGGCTGATCCCGAAGAAGTCCGGGTCGAAGGTGTCGAAGCCGTCGATGTAGCCGCCCCGGCCGCCGATCAGCCGCCCCGGCTTGGCCCGGTCCCTGCTGCCCAGGGTGCCGATGTCGTAGCGGTCGGCGGGCGTCTCGGTGAGACAGTCCCGGCCCTCGATCAGGTTGCGCCAGTAGGTCCGGTGGTCGTTGGCGTGTCCCGGCAGGCGGCAGCCGATACCGGTGATCGCGATGCGCTCGCGGGGCACGGCGAAGGGCGAGGAAGTCATGATCCAATCCGAGGGTGATGGCATGGCGCCGCGGACACGGGGAGAGTGGGGCGGCCTCGCGGGCCGGGGTTCAGACGGACTGCTCGGTGGTCTTCACCCGGCGCCAGGGATGCAGCAGGGTGGCGCCGAGTTCCCCGGTGGCGGGGAACGCGGCCGGGTCGGTGAGGCCGACGGCCTTCGGCGCTCTGCCGGGCCGCCAGGTGAAGCTCCCGAACACGTGGTCCCAGAGCGAGAGATCGGAGGCGTAGTGGCCGGCTTCGGCGAGGTCGGTGCTGTGGTGCAGGCGGTGGAGTTCCGGGCCGGCCAGAACATGGCCGAGCGGGCCGATTCGGACGTCGATGTTGGCGTGGACGAAATACCCCTGAGCCAGGACGAATATTCCGACCACGAACACTGAATCCGGCGAGAATCCGATGAGAGCCAACGACAGTTGGACCACGGACTGTGCGACGAGCACATCCAGGAAATGATTCACACCGTTGTTCGCGACGTTCACCTTGTCCGGGACGTGGTGCACCCCGTGCAGCCGCCAGAGCCACCGGTTGCGGTGGGACCAGCGGTGCACGAGGTAGTCGCCGAGCGAACCGACCAGCAGCGCGAGTGGGATCTCCACCGCGAACGGCAGCGCCGGGTCGGCCGGGCCGAGCAGTTCCACCAGCGTCGACACCAGCCCCTGAGCCAGCCCCCCGCCGGCCATGCTCAGAACGAAGTAGACGCTGTACCAGCCGAGTTCACGCCGGCTCGGATGCCAGTCGGTCCGGTACGGGATCACCCGTTCCAGGACCGCCAGATATCCGATGGTGGCGACCAGGAAGAGCGGGGAGACCCGGTCCGGCGCCCAGTGGAAGTGCAGGGTCGCGACGGCCGTGCACAGCACACCCAGAAGCAGCAGCGGATGGGCCAGCCGGCGGGCAATGGCTGACAGCACGCGCCCCCCGTTCTTCGCGGACTAACGACTGGAAACGTCAGAGACTCTAGCGGCAGACGCCTGCCGTGACAGTCATTCGACGTGTTAACTCCATGAATGACCCGATCGGCGGACTATACGCGCACGAAGTTGACGTCTGAATGGTGTGAAGGGGGCGCATTTTCGAGAAAACACCGGAGTTGACGGTGCGCGACCGTGGCCGTTCAGGACGGCGGGCGCTGTTGTGCGCCCCTTCTGCGCTGCCCCGCGCGGCTATCGATCCGGCCAAACCTGACGGCAGTCGCCGCCCCTCCCGGACCACCGCCGGGTCAGGAGCGGGCCGGCTCCGCCAGCCGCCGTGCGGCACGGGGCGCGTGCGCCGTGAGACGGTCACGCAGACCGCGCAGCTCGTACTCGACCAGCGCGGGCAGGGCGGTGGCACCGGTCGCCTCCAGGGCGGGACCGAGCAGTTCGACGGCCGCCGACGGGTCGTGCGCGCAGACGAGGCAGTCGGCCGCCCGGACGATGAAGAGCAGGCGACTGGACGGCAGCTGGTCCGGACCGAGCTGGCCGAGGGCGGTCTCGGTGGCGCTCAGCGCCCGGCGGGCCAGCCGGGGGTCGTCGGTGGCCGCGGCGAGGTCGCGCAGCGCGGCGGCCGCGGCGGACTCGACCCGCATCCGCATCGAGGCGATGGACAGCCAGGGCACGTCCACCTCGTCCTCCGCGCCGATGTGCTCCAGGTGCGCCCGGGCCAGGCCGATCTGCCGGACGGCCGCCCGCACGTCGCCGGTGAGTGCGTACGCCCGGGCCCGGCTGATCCGGCCCATCGCGCCGGCCCAGTGCCGGTCCGGGGCGACCCGTTCGATCTCGCGGGCGTAACCGAGGGCGGCGACCGGGTCGCCGTCCAGCCGGGCCAGGATGCTCATGTCACTGAGCGTGCCGACCTGGGTGGCCTGGTCCGCTGCCAGCCCGGCCCAGCTGAGGGCGCGGTCGTAGCAGGCCATCGCGGTGGCGTTGCGGCCGTCCTGCATCCGGAGCGCGCCGGCCGCGTGCGCGTGCTCGGCGGCCAGCCGGGCGAGCGGACCGCACTGCGCGGCAGGGACGGCGGCGAGCCGGGCGAGCACGGCGCGCAGGGTGCGCTCGACGGCGCCGGCCAGGCCCGGCCGGTCTCCGGTCTCGCCGGCGCGCAGGTGGGCGGCGAGCAGGCCGGTCAGGGCGTGCGCGGTGACGGCGTCCAGCGGGGGCGCGGCAACCGGGTCGGCGAGCGCCTCGGGGGCGCAGAACTCGGCGTGCAGGGCGGCGAGTTCCCCGGGTTCGGGGACCGCACAGCCCTCGGCGCCGTGCAGCGGGCAGAGCAGGCCGTAGTCGGGCAGCCGCAGCGGAGCGGGGGCCGGGACCGAGGCGGGCGGCGCACCGGACGGCGCCCCGCCGGGCAGCGGGGGCCGGAACAGGGCGGGCGAGACGGCGTCCAGCCCGCACAGTTCGGCGCTCTCGGCGCGCTGGCAGGCGGCGCTCAGCTCGCCGCCCGCACCGAGGAGGTCGTCGATCCGGTCGGCGACCCGGGGGGTGACCCTGCGGGCGCCGTGTTCGATCTTGCTGACCGCGGTGTGGTCGTAGCCGATCCCTGCGCCGAGCTGCGCCTGGGTGAGGCCGGCCCGGCGCCGCCAGTGCCGCAGTCGGGCGCCGAACTCCCGCCAGGCGTCCCGTCCCCGGCCGATCGGCGATGCCGGCACCGCCGCCGCAGGGGCCACACGGTTCCGCTGCACGGCTGCCTCCCGGGCGCGTCGTCCCCGACCGGTCGCAGGGCCTGTCGACGATTCCAGTGATTCCGACGACTCCGATGACGAGGACGGTACTCGATCGCCACCCACGCCGTACATGATGTGGTCTCAACCACTTGAGAGAACCGCCAGCTTGGCGCGGAGTCGGGCCGGCCCGCTTGACGGAATTTGCCAATCCCTTGCATCCGGCGCACCGGCCATTGACCCGGGCATGACGTCATGTGAGGGTTCGGGCACCCGAGCGCGGACGGCCCGCACGGCCCTCCCCCCATACGGCCCTGCGGTGCGCCACCAGCCCCTGCCGTCCGCGGTCGAGGACCCCCACATGCGAGGAGCCTCGATGCAACGCAGAGTTTCCGCAGGCCGGTTGCTGACCACGGCGACCACCCTGACCGTACTGGCCGGCATGATCGCCGCCACCGCCGGGCCGGCCACCGCCGCACCCGCCCCCTCCCCGACCCCGCCCAGCGCCCTGGCCGCGGCGGTGAACGCGGCCGACGCCGCCACCGCGGCCGGCCTGGACGCCCTGGCCAAGGGCCCCGACGAGACCTACGAACGCAAGAGCGTCACCCCGTGGATCGGCGGACTCTACTCCGTCGCCTACGAACGCAGCTACCACGGCCTGCCGGTGGTCGGCGGCGACGCGGTCGTCCTCGCCGACGCCCAGGGCCGCGTCCGCGCCCTGCAGTCCGCGGCCACCGGTCCCGTCGGCGGCTCCATCACACCGCAGGTCGGCGCGGAGCAGGCCGAGAGGACCGCGCGCACCAAGCTGGCGGCGGTGGACTCGGTGGACTCCCGCCGCCTGGTCGTCCGGGTCAAGGACGGCGCCGGCCGCCTGGCCTGGGAGACCGTCCTCACCGGGCACCAGGGCACCGCCCCCAGCCGACTGCACGTCTTCGTCGACGCCGCCGACGGAGAGGTCATCGACAGCTACGACGACGTGCGCGCGGGCACCGTCAACAGCGAGTGGAACGGCCCCGCCCCGGTCACCATCAGCACCACCGGCTCCGGCGGCTCCTACTCGCTGCGCGACCCCAACCGGCCGGGCCTGTCCTGTTCCGACTACAGCACCGGCCAGGTCTTCTCCAAGACCAGCGACTCCTGGGGCACCGGCAGCGCCTCCAGCAAGGAGACCGGCTGCGGGGACGCGATGTTCGCCGCCCAGAAGGAATGGGACATGCTGCGCGACTGGCTGGGTCGCAACGGGCACAACGGCAACGGCGGCAGCTGGCCGGTCAAGGTCGGGCTCAGTGATGTCAACGCCTACTGGGACGGCAGCACGATATCCATCGGCCACAGCCAGGCCAACAAGTGGATCGCCTCGATCGACGTCGTCGGCCACGAGTTCGGCCACGGCATCGACCAGTACACCCCCGGCGGTGCGAACAACGAGTCCGGCCTGGGCGAGGCCACCGGCGACATCATGGGCGCACTCACCGAGGCCTACGCCAACGAGCCCGCACCCTACGACTCCCCGGACTACACCGTCGGAGAGATGATCAACCTGGTCGGCAGCGGGCCGATCCGCAACATGTACAACCCCTCACTGGTCAGCAACAACCCCAACTGCTACTCGGCGTCGATCCCGCAGACCGAGGAGCACGCGGCGGCCGGGCCGCTGAACCACTGGTTCTACCTCCTCGCCGAGGGCTCCAACCCGGGCGGCGGCAAGCCCACCAGCCCGACCTGCAACAACTCCTCGGTCACCGGCATCGGCATCAAGGACGCCGGCCGGGTCTTCTACGGCGGCATGCTCCTCAAGACCAGCGGCATGACCTACAAGCGCTACCGCACCGCCACCCTGACCGCCGCGAAGAACCTCGACCCGGCCTGCACCTTCTTCAACCGGGCCAAGGCCGCCTGGGACGCCGTCAGCGTCCCGGCCCAGACCGGCGACCCGACCTGCACGCCGTCCGGCAACAGCGACTTCTCGCTCTCCCTCGGCCCGGCCTCCGGCTCCGTCCAGCCCGGTGCCTCGGCCTCGTCGACGGTGAGCACCGCCGTCACCTCCGGCACCGCCCAGACCGTCGGCCTCACCGCCTCCGGCCTGCCCTCGGGCGTCACCGCGAGCTTCAACCCCTCGTCGGTGCAGGCCGGTTCCTCCTCCGCCCTGACCCTCACCGCCTCCGCGGCAGCCGTGGCCGGGACGTACCAGATCACCGTCACCGGCACCGCCGGCTCCACCAGTCACACCGCCCAGTACAGCCTGACCGTCGGCGGCGGGGGCAACCCCGGCGGGCCCGCACCCGACATCGACGTCACCAAGGTCCAGGCCCACCTGTCCCAGCTGAACAGCATCGCCAACCAGAACGGCGGCCACCGCCGGGCGGGCAGCGCCGGACACAGCCAGTCGCTGGCGTACATCAAGGGCAAGCTCCAGGCGGCCGGTTACAGCGTCACCGAGCAGACCTGCACCTCCTGCACCTACCAGTCCAACAACCTGATCGCCGACTGGCCCGGCGGCCCGTCCGACCAGGTCACCATGTTCGGCGCCCACCTGGACAGCGTCTCCGCCGGGCCCGGCATCAACGACAACGGCTCCGGCTCGGCCACCCTGCTGGAGAACGCGCTCGTGCTCGCCCAGCAGAACCCCGGCCTGACCCGGCACGTCCGGTTCGCCTGGTGGACCGGTGAGGAGCAAGGCCTCCAGGGCTCGCAGTCCTACGTCGGCCAGCTGAGCTCCGCCCAGCGCTCCGCGATCAAGGCGTACTACAACTTCGACATGGTCGGCTCGACCAACGCCGGCTACTTCATCAACAACATCAACTCCTCGGCCTCCGCGCCGATGAAGGCCTACTGGGACTCGCTGAACCTCAAGCCGGAGGAGAACGTCGAGGGCCAGGGCCGCTCGGACGACTACTCCTTCCAGCAGGCGGGCATCCCGACCTCGGGCTACGCGGCCGGCGCCAGCGACACCAAGACGTCGGCGCAGGCGGCCAAGTGGGGCGGCACGGCGGGCCGCTCCTACGACTCCTGCTACCACTCGTCCTGCGACACCACCGACAACGTCGACACGACGGTCCTGAACCGCAGCGCCGACGGCGTGGCGTACACCATCTGGAAGACCTCGGTCGGCGGCACCACGCCCGCCGACGACTTCTCCCTCTCGGTGAACCCGACCACCGCCACCGTCTCGCCCGGTGGCACCACCACCGCGACGGTCGCCACCGCCACCACCTCCGGCTCGGCCCAGACGGTCAACCTGACCGCCTCGGGCGCTCCGGCGGGCGTGACGGTCTCCTTCAGCCCCTCCTCGGTGCAGTCCGGCGGCTCGGCGACGGTCACCCTCGCCACCTCCGCCTCGACCGCGACCGGCACCTACAACATCACCCTGACCGGGACCGGCTCGGCCGCGCACAGCACCAGCTTCTCGCTGGTCGTGGGCAACGGCTCGCCGAACCCCGGTGGCACCTGGACGCCCGGCACCACCTACCAGGCGGGCGACGTCGTGACCTACAACGGAGTCAGCTACCGCTGCCTCCAGGGCCACACCGCCCAGGTCGGCTGGGAACCGCCGGTCGTCCCGGCGCTCTGGCAGACCGTGTGACCGGGGGGCGCTGACACCCGGTGAAGCCGCTGCGCCGCGGTCCGTCGAGGGGGACGGACCGCGGCGCAGCCGTGCACCCGGACCGCGCGGGCCTCAGCCGGGGTGGAAGGCGACCCGGACGTCGCGCCGCCGCGCCGCCCCCGGCCGGGCCCGCCACCCGTTCGGGGCAGCCCTGGCGGGAGCCTCCCTGGCATAGAGTCGGACCGGAACGGACGAACAGTCAGCAGACCGGAAGGACCCGCCCCGTGAGCACGGACACCCGCCCGGTACCGGAGCTGGCCGCCGGGGTCGTCGAGCAGTGGCGGGCCGAGGAGGCCGAGCTCGTCGACCTGCTGGCCCAGACGCAGCGCGGCGTCGGCGGCGTCGGCGCCTTCCGCCTCGGCCCGACGCCGACCGTCCTGGTCACCGACCCGGCCGCCGTGCAGCACGTCCTGGGCCGCCACCCGGACCGGTACGTCAAGCGCTCGCACCGCGCCCGGATGCTGGTCGGGGACGGCGTGCTGTCCGCCACCGGCGACGCCTGGAAGCGTCAACGGCGGCTGCTGCAGTCGCAGTTCACCGGCACCGGGATGCGCCGCTACGAGCAGCGGATCGCCGCGGCCGCGCGCCGCACCGCCGAGCGCTGGGAGGGGTACCGGCGCAGCGGGGAGACCTTCGACGTCGGCGAGGAGATGCGCGGCTTCGCCCTGGACACCGTCTGGCGGGCGCTCACCGGGCTGCCGCTGGACGACCGGACGGATCACGAACTCCGTTCGGTGGAGCGGGTGGTGGCCGCGATGCCGACACTGCCGACCAACGCGGCGGACGCCCGGGACGCGGTCGCCGGGGACCTGGCCCGGATCGACGCGGTGGCGCACGCGGCGATCGACGCGGCGCGCTCGGCCGGCCCGACCGAGGAGCCCGGCGTGCTCCGGGTGCTGATCGAGGCGGGCGAGCGGTACCCCGAGTACACCGACCGGCTGATCCGCGACGAGCTGGTCACCCTGCTCGTCGCCGGCCACGAGACCACGGCCACCACGCTCACCTGGCTCTTCCTGCTGCTCGACCGCCACCCCGAGGCCCGGACGGCCGATCCGCAGGCGCTGGTGAGCGAGACGCTGCGGCTCTACCCCTCCGCCTGGCTGCTCCCCCGGCACGCCGTCGAGGACGACGTCATCGCGGGGCACCGCATCGTCGCCGGGACGGACGTGCTGGTCTGTCCGTACCTCACCCACCGCGACCCGGCGCTGTGGCCCGACCCGGAACACTTCGACCCCGCCCGCTTCGCCCCCGGCGCGGACCGCCCCGGGCAGCTCGGCGCCTACGTCCCGTTCGGCCTCGGCGCCCGTGCCTGCCTGGGCGCCCAGTTCGCGCTGCGCGAGACCACGGCGCTGCTGGACCTCCTCCTGCCGATGGGGCCGCCGGCGTTCCGGTCGCGTCCGTCGGGGGCGGCGTACAGCATCACCGTGCGGCCGGACGGACCGACGCCGGCAGTACTGGGCTGAGGCCTGTCACGGCGCGGCACCCGGCGTGGTGCCGTCCGGTTGCGGGCCGTCCCACTGTCGACCGATCACTCGCCTCGGCATAGGCTGATCCGCGCCCGAACGGACTTTCGTCCGATCGTCGGGCCGGCGGGCCGGCATGCCGGAGGGGGCGGGCCCGCAGCACACGCTGGATCGCAGGGGGGACGGAGCCATGTCCGGAGAACGGAAGAACGACAGGTACGACGAGGACGACCAGCACGACGCGGACCGCAGACACGACGGGCAGGGCGGGTTCCTCCCGCAGGACGGGCTCCCCGGGCACGACGGCTACGGTGCCCACCAGGAGTACGACGAACTCGCCGACGACGACAGCGCGTACGACGCCTACGACGAGGACGACGAGGCCCCGCGCGGCTCGACCACGCGCCGGGTCGCGATGCTGGCGGTCGGCGGGGTGTTCACCGCCCTGCTGGCGGTCGGCGGCTACGGCGCCTACAACGTGCTGAACGCCGTGACGGACAACGGCCCCTCCGGCGGCCACCAGGGCTCCGGCACCGTGGCGAAGGCCCCGCAGGACCCGCCGACCGCCGAGCAGGCCGATTCGGCGGCCAAGGAGTTCCTGGCGGCCTGGAGCCGCGGCGACATCACGGCCGCGGCCGGTCTGACGGACCGCCCGGAGTCCGCCCGCGCCGCGCTGACCACGTTCCACGAGCAGGTGGGCGCCCGCTCGCTCGCCCTGACCGGGACGGGCCGCGCGCAGTCCGACGGCCCGAGCGAGCCGGCCCTCGGCTTCCGGGTGAAGGCGGAGTTCGAGGGCACCCCGGACGCCTGGGAGTACGACAGCGTACTGAGTTTCGTCCGCTCCCAGGACGGGCGGGCCGTGGTGCGCTGGAAGCCGTCCGTGATCCATCCCCAGCTCACCCCGGGCAGGACCATCGGGGTGAAGGCGATGCCCAACCCGGTGTCCAAGCCCACCGACCGCAAGGGCCGGCCGCTCGACGCCTTCCCGTCGCTGCGCGCCGTCCTGCCCCAGATCGCCCCGCCGGACGGTGCCGACGCCGTCACCGGCCGGGCCGTGGTGCTCTCGGGCGGCAGCGGTGGCGAGCCCGAGCAGCTGTTCGTGCTGACCCCGCCGAGCGCCCCGCAGGTCAAGCTCACCCTGGACGCCGACCTCCAGCAGGTCGCCGAGGACGCGGTCAAGCAGCAGTCGGCGAACGGCAATCCGGCCTCACTGGTGGCCATCCAGCCGAGCACCGGCAACATCCTGGCGATCGCGAACGCCCCGCAGGGCGGGTTCAACCGCGCGGTCGCGGGCGGCCAGCCGCCCGGCTCGACGATGAAGGTGATCACCTCGGCCGCCCTGCTGGAGGCCGGGGTGAGCCCGGACACCGTGGTGCCCTGCAAGGACACCACCTACTCCCCGCGCGCCTGGCACAACGACGAGCGCGGCGACTTCCCGTCCTACACGCTCACCGACGACTTCACCCACTCCTGCAACACCGGCTTCATCGACAAGGGCCTGGAGAAGCTCCAGCCCGGCACCCTCGGCCGGGTGGCCCGGGAGCAGTTCGGCCTCGGCCTGGAGTGGCACATCGGCATCCCCAGCCGGGACGGCACCATCCCGGCGCCCGGGAACAAGGACGAGGCCGCGGCCCAGTACATCGGCCAGGGCCAGATCCAGGTCAACTCGCTGCTGATGGCCTCGGTCGCCGCCACCGTGCAGAACGGGACGTTCCGTCAGCCCGTGCTGCGCGAGGACGCCAAGCGCGTGACGGCGCCCGGCAAGCTCCCCGCCGACGTCGCCCGGGACCTGCGCGCCATGATGGCCAAGACCGCCACCCAGGGCACCGCCCGTACCCCGATGGCCGGCCTGTCCGGCCAGATCGGCGCCAAGACCGGCACCGTCGAGGCAGGCAGCCAGGCCAACAACAGCTGGTTCATCGCCTACCGCGGCGACCTCGCCGTCGCCGCCGAGGTCGAGGGCGGCGGGCACGGCTTCAGCGCGGCGGGCGTGGCCGCGGCCCAGGTGCTGAAGGCGGGCGGCAAGGGCTGAGCCGGCGGCCGGCGGCGCGGCGGGTGCGGGCTTCAGGAGCCGCCTTCGCCGTGGATCAGGCGGAGGTGCGGCCGACCGGGGAAGGGCGGGGTGTGCTCCGCCTCCCGGTCCGCGATCAGGTCGGCCAGCTGCCGGGCGCCCATGGCGCGGAACCCGGCCTTGCGCTCCTCGTCGGCCTCCTCCTCGCCCGGGTAGAGGACGACGTGGACGGCGTCGCCCTCGCCCTCCCAGGTGTAGCTGCGGTACGGGGGGATCTCGGGCCCGTCCGTCGCCTCGGGCTCGTCGGCCATGGGGAACCTCCGGTGGTCGTCCGCGGGTGGTCTGCCGCCATGGGCAACGAGTCGGGGGCAAGAAGGGCCCGGTGCTGCGGCTCAATTCCCCGTCCGGCACGGGTGTTCAGCTGCCCGTGACGCGGAAGACGGGGTAGCCGGGGGCGACCCGGAGCAGGTCCTCGGCCGGGGCGTCCGGGCCGATCCCCTCGAAGAAGTAGCCGACCTCCCACTTCCAGCGGCGCAGGTAGGCGCGGAGCACCTCGGGCTTGTCGGCGTCCGGGAGTTCGGTGGCGCTGAAGGCCTCGGTGCGGCGGCCGACGCGGAGTTCGCCGGTGCCGGCCGCCCGGAGGTTGCGGACCCACTGGGTGTGGCCGCGCGGTGCGACCAGGTAGCGCTCGCCCTCGTGGGTCAGCAGGTTGACGGGCGTGGTGCGCCACTCGCCGCTCTTGCGGCCGCGGACGGCCAGCACCCGGGAGCCCCAGAGACTGACGCCGGCCTTGGTGAGGGAGGCGACCAGGCCGTTGAGCAGCTTTCCGGTGGCGATGCCGAGTCGGGTGGTCGGCATCTGCAGGCGGGCGGTGGGGCTGGGCAGGTGCTCGGCGCGGGGCATCGGGGCTCCTCGATTCCGTGATTACTGCTTCTTTTCGAGAGCACTGTTCTCTCTTCGACGCCTCCAGCATGACACCGGCAAGCCAAAGAAACAAGAGCAGTGCTCTCGCTTGTGTGCGGCGCTCCGACGTATGGCAGGCTGTCCCCATGCCAGCGATCCGGACCGCCCGCGAACGGGCCCGCGAGGAACTCACCCGCGAGATCAAGCAGGAGGCCCGCCGCCAACTCGCCTCCGCGGGCGCCCAGCAGCTGTCGCTGCGCGCCGTCGCCCGCGAGCTGGGCATGGCCTCCTCCGCGCTGTACCGCTACTTCGCCAGCCGCGACGAACTGCTGACCGCGCTGATCATCGACGCCTACAACGAACTCGGCGACGCCGCGGACCGCGCCCTCGCCGCCACCGGAGCGCGTACGTCACGGGACCGCTGGCGGGCCCTGTGGAGCGCCACCCGCGACTGGGCCCGGGCCAACCCGCACGAGTTCTCGCTGGTCTTCGGCACCCCCGTACCGGGCTACGCGGCACCCCGGACCACCGTCGAGCCCGCCGCCCGGCTGCCGCTCGCCCTCCTCGGCGTGATCCGCGACGCCGAGCTCCGGCCCACCCCGCCCGGCCCACCCCCGCAGGGCGCCCTGCCCGAGCAACTCACCCGGCTCACCGCGGACTTCGCCCTCGGCCTGCCTCCGCACGTCCTCGCCCGGAGCATCGGGGCCTGGGTGCAGTTGATCGGCCTGATCGGATTCGAACTGCACGGCCACCTGGTCGGGTCGATCGACCCGGCGGACGACTTCTTCGTCTGGACCATCGAGCAGACGGCCGACGCGGTCGGGCTCTGAGCGCGACCGGAGACCGAGGAGCGGGACCGGGCTCCGAGAACGGACCGGGCTTCGAGAACGGGCCGGGCTTCGAGACGTCGGAAGCGGGGAGCACCCTCACCGGGCCGGACGCACCCGGCCCGCCCGTTCCTCCAGGTACCGGCGCTCAGCGAGGCTCGCGGTGGCCCGGGCGGCGCGCCGGTAGTGCTCGTACGCCCCGGCCGTGTCGCCGGCCCGCTCCAGCAGGTGCGCCCGCACGGACAGCAGTCGGTAGTGGCCGGCCATCCGGGTGTCGGCGTCCAGGGTGGCGAGGAGGGCCAGGCCGGCCTCCGGGCCCTCGGTC
Source organism: Kitasatospora sp. NPDC093102 (assembly GCF_040683915.1). Lineage (NCBI taxonomy): Bacteria > Bacillati > Actinomycetota > Actinomycetes > Kitasatosporales > Streptomycetaceae > Kitasatospora > Kitasatospora sp. NPDC093102. The sequence continues at coordinate 84,254 of NZ_JBFBFA010000004.1, forward strand.
TCGGCGAGGGCGACGGCCCGGTTGAGGGTGACCATCGGGTTGGGCGCGATCCGCTCCAGGATCAGGTACAGCGCGTACACCTGCCGCCAGTCGGTGTCCTCGACGGTGGTCGCGTCGGCGTGAGTGGCGGCGATCGCGGCCTGGAGCCGGTACGGGCCGAGCTCCGGACCGGCCAGCGCCTCCTTGACCAGCGCCGCTCCCTCCTCGATCAGCGCGCGGTCCCACACCGTGCGGTCCTGCTCGGCCAACGGGACCAGGTCACCGGAGGCCGTCGTCCGGGCCGCGCGGCGGGCATGGGTCAACAGCATCAACGCGAGCAGCCCGGCCACCTCGCCGTCCTCCGGCAGCTGCGCCCGCACCATCCGGGTGAGCCGGATCGCCTCGCGGGCGAGGTCGAGGCGGTGCAGCTCGCCTCCCGAGGAGGCGGTGTAGCCCTCGTTGAAGATCAGGTAGAGCACGTGCAGGACGACCCGCAGCCGTTCCTCGCGCTCGTCCGCCGGCACCCCGCCCTCCGGCAGGGACCCTCCGGGCAGCTCGAACGAACCGCCGGCGGCCCTGATCCGCTGCTTGGCCCGGCTGATCCGGGCCGCCATCGTCGCCTCCGGCACCAGGAACGCGCGGGCGATCTCGGCCGTGGTCAGCCCGCCGACCGCGCGCAACGTCAGGGCCGTCTGCGAGGCGGCGGTCAGCGCCGGGTGGCAGCACAGGAACAGCAGGAGCAGCGTGTCGTCGGTGTCCGGCACCTCCTGCGGCACCACTTCGGCGGCCGCCGTCGTGCGCTCCCGCTCGCGCCGCGCGCGGTCGCCGCGCACCTGGTCGATCAGTCGCCGCGAGGCGACCGTCACCAGCCAGCCGCGCGGGCTGTCCGGCACCCCCTCGGAGGGCCACTGCACGGCGGCGGCGAGGACGGCCTCCTGCACCGCGTCCTCGCACCCCTCGAAGCGGCCGTACCGTCGTACCAACGTGCCGAGGACCTGCGGCGTGAGTCCACGCAGCAGGTCCTCGAAGTCCGGTGCTGTCATGCCTCCAAGTGTCCGTCGGAGAACATCACCTGCCGCACTTCGACGCCCAGGCCCTCGATCGCGGTGTCCGGGATGCGGGCGGCCAGTTCGATCGCGCGCTGCTTGTCCTCGCAGTCGATCAGGTAGAAGCCGCCCAGGAACTCCTTGGCCTCCAGGAACGGTCCGTCGGTCACCACCGGCTGGCCGTTGCGTACGGTCACCACGGCGGCCTGCGACGGGTCGACCAGCGCCTGGGTGAGGATCAGCTCGCCGGACTCCTTCAGATCCTCGATGAACCGGCCGTGTCCGGCGCCGATCGCCGCCTTCTCCTCGTCGGTCAGCGCGTCCAGCACGGCCGGGTTGATGTGCAGGCTGATCAGGAACTTCATCTCGTCCTCCTCGGGTGTGCGGGCCCCGGCGGGGCCGCCTTCGACCGGGTGTCGGTGCGGGCGCCGTGGTCTTGACGTCCTCCCGACGGAGAATCTCCCACGGATTTCCCGCGCCGCTCCGACGCGCCCCGACGCCCGGACGAAGGCGCCCGGACGAAGGCGGCCGGACGAAGGCGGCCGGACGAGCGACCGCCGGAACCCGGAGGTCCGACGTCAGGAAACCGCGCGCCGTACCGGAGTTCGACATGGCCCGCCCGTCGCCGACAGGTGCAGCCGGACGGCCGCCGGGAGGCCGGTTTCCGTACGCCAACCGTCCACTCAACGGGACGCCGGCCCCTGATAGCGTCGGCCGTGACGCCGCGTCACCACGGCGCTGCACCACCGACGAAACGAGAGAGGGTCACATGGCCCCCAGGACGATCCGCCGAGCCGTCATCCCCGCCGCCGGACTCGGCTCCCGCCTTCTGCCGCTGACCAAGGCCACGCCGAAGGAGATGCTGCCGGTCGGCGACAAGCCGGTGATCGAACACACCGTGCGTGAGCTGATCGAGAGCGGCATCACCGACATCACCATCGTCGTGAACGGCGACAAGGGCCTGATCCAGGAGCACTTCCGCCCGAACCCCGTCCTGGTCGAGCAGCTGCGCCGGGACGGCAAGGCGGCCTTCGCGGACGCGGTCGAGGAGGTCGGCGAACTGTCCCGCAAGGGCCACATCAGCTACCTCTACCAGCACGGCCCGTACGGCAACGGCACCCCGGTGCTCAACGCCGCCCGCCACTTCGGCGACGAGCCCTGCCTGGTGCTCTGGCCGGACGACGTCTTCGTGGCGGAGGTCCCCCGCGCGCAGCAACTGATCCGGGCGTACGAGCAGACCAACGCGCCGGTGCTCGCGCTGATGCCGATGGCACCCGAGGACTCCTACCGCTACGGCGTGCCGGTGGTGAAGGAGGACCTGGGCGGCGGATCGCTGCGGATCACCGGCCTGGTCGAGAAGCCGAAGCCGGCCGACGCGCCCTCCGCGTACGCGGCGATCGGCGGCTACGTCATCACGCCCGGCATCGTCGACGAGCTGCGCGAACTGACCCTCCGGTGGCACGAGAAGCCCGAGGACGAGGTCTACCTGACCGACGCCATCAACGCCTACGCGGCCCGGCGCGCGGTCTACGGGCAGGTCATCGACGGCACCTGGTACGACACCGGAAACCCCGCCGCCTATCTGCGCGCCCAGTTCGCCGCCGCGCTCGCCAACCCCGAGTACGGCCCCGAGCTGCGCCGGCTCGCCGCGGAGCTCTCCCCGGCCGCCGCGCGGTAGGTCCACGTCCGAGCCACCGACCGGTCCGCCGCCGGCCGTCCACTCGGTGGTGCGGCGCAGCTCGTGCAGGACGGTGGCGCCCCGCTCCCCACGTGGGGAACCCCGGCGCACGGCGCCCGTCAGCCACTCCCTAAGGTCGGTGCCATGCCGAGAACCACACCCCCGCGCCCGCTCGACATCGAGGCGCTCTTCCCCGAGCTGGCCCGGCACCGGGGCACCACCACCCGGCTCCACCCGCGCCCGGGACGGCCGGACGCCTCGGTCAGCTCCGTCGGCGGCCCGCTGCTGTGGCCCTCGGACGAGCCCTGGCCGGTGTGCACCGACCCCCACCCGCATGCCCGCGGCCAGCGCCCTGCGGACATCCACCGCTCCCGGGAGGTCCTGGCGGATGCCTGGAACCGCGAGCAGGACCCCGGTCCGACGGACGGGGAACGGCAGCTGCTCGACGAGCTCCGCCGCCGCCACCGCGTCGAAGGCGCCTCCGCGGACGACCCGTTGCCGCTGATCGGCCTCGCGCAGTTCTACCGGCGGGACATCCCCGACCTGCCGGCCGGGCCGGACGACTGCGACCTGCTCCAGGTGTTCTGGTGCCCCTTCGACGCCCACGGCCCGGGCCGCACGGGCATGCTGCTCGACCTCCGCTGGCGCCGCTCGCGGGAGGTCACCGAGGTCCTGGCGTCGCCCCCGCGGCCGGAGGTCGTCGGCTTCGACGGGTACGTGCCCGAGCCCTGCGTGCTGCACCCCGAGCAGGTGACCACCTACCCGTTCGCCGGCCTCCTCCCGGAGGACCTGTGCGCCCGCATCGGCGCCTGGGAGGAGGCCCGGGAGGAGGAGGCCGAGGAGGACGAAGAGGACGGCGGCCCGCCGCTCTACCAGTACGACCTGTCCATCCCTCCCGGCTGGCGCGTCGGCGGCTTCGCCTCCTGGCACAGCACCGACCCGGCCCCGATGGACTGCCTCAGCTGCGCGACCCCGATGCAACTGCTGCTGACCATCGACAGCTCGGAGTGGGACGGCGGCAGCGGGAGTTGGCGGCCGTTGGAGGACCAGGCGTCGGCGGACCTCCACGGCACCTCCACGCCGACCGAGGTCACCGTCGGCAGCTGGGGCGAACTCAACGTCTTCGCCTGCCCCGCCGACCCTCGCCACCCGCACCGCCGGAGCATCCAGTAGCCGGGAGCACGGCCGTCACGCAGGTCATCGACTCGCCGGAGAGTGCGGCCAGCGATGCCCACTCGCCGGCGAGGACTCCGCAGCGCAGGAGTTCGGCCCGCCGGCTGGACGCCCTCGCGGATATCCTCGGCCTGCGCCGGGACGTCCGTGGCGGAACGGGCGGCCGAGGAGCGGCGCGACCTGGACTCGGCCGTGCCGGTGGCTCCGGCAGACGGCCGGCGGCAGGGTCCCCCGACCACCGAGGACGAGAGAGACGAGCCCCATCGTGTCGAAGCCGAACCCATCGGGCCCGAGGCCGTCGAGCGTGAGCAGCGCCTCGTACGCCCCGTCCGTGATCCGGGCTGACGTCCCCGGGTCCTTCGCCCACGGGGTGTTCCACGAGCGCCACCCGAAACTCCTCCGGCAGGTGCTCGACGCGCTGCCGTACGGGCCGGGCGAGCGGTCGGCCGTCGAGCGGCTGCTGGTGGAGAGCACCGCCGGGGTGCTGGAGCCGCTGGGGGCGGACGCTCCGGACGGGGCGCGGTGGCTGGCCTGGGGCGAGGGCCTGTGGGGCAGGCCGTGGGGCGAGGCGCCGTTCCTGTGGGCGGAGAGCTACTTCTACCGGCGGCTGCTGGAGGCCACCGGGTACTTCCGGCCCGGTGTCTGGCAGGGCGTCGATCCGTTCGCACCGTTCAAGGCCGCCGAGTTGGGCGGGCCGGCGGTGGACGAGGAGCTGGCCGCGCTGGACGGGCTCGACGAGCTGCCGGAGGACCGCCGGGCGCAGGCTCTGGTGTCGTCCGCGCTGTGGGGCAACCGGGCGGACCTCAGCTTCCGGATCACCGCGGGGGCGGAGGGGGCGACGGCCTCCGGCCTGGCCGCCGACGACGGGGCGCTGCTGCGGGCCGCGCTGGAGCGGGCCGGGAGCGCGGGCGGATCGGTCCTCGTCGTCGCGGACAACGCGGGCCGGGAGCTGCTGCCGGACCTGGTGCTGATCGACCATCTGCTGGCCCACGGTCTGGCGGCACGGGTCGTGCTGTACGTGAAGCCGCAGCCGTACTTCGTGTCGGACGCGACGATGGCCGACGTCCTCGCCGCGCTCGGGCGCCTTCGCGCCGCGTCCTCCCCGGCCGCCGGGGCGGTCGGCGGTCGGCTGTGGCGGGCGTTGGACGGGGGTGCGCTCGTGGTCCGGACGCATCCGTTCTTCTGCGCCCCGCTGCCGTTCCACGACCTGCCCGCCGATCTGCGGGCCGAGTTCGCCGGTGCGGCGCTGACGATCGTCAAGGGGGACCTCAACTACCGCCGCCTGGTCGGTGACCGGCTCTGGCCGCCGACCACCCCGTTCGCCGAGGCGGTGGGGCACTTCCCCTCGGCCGTGGCGGCGCTGCGGACGCTGAAGTCGGACGTGATCGTCGGCCTCGACGCCGCCAACGTCGCCCGGCTCGACGGCACCGGGACGCCATGGCGCACCGACGGGCGGCACGCCGTCGTCCAGGTCGACCCGCGCGCATAGGGCCCGCGCCCCCGCAAGGCGTTACTGCTTGACGGGGTGCGTAGTACTGTAACGCGCCGGTACGCCCACGGATCCCGGTCCCGCAGGCCCGTCGGCCCTCCCCCTCGCCGCAGCTCGGAGCACCACATGCACCCCTTCCTCGACCATCCCGGGCCGCTCGCCTTCGCGCACCGGGGCGGTGCCCTCGGGCACCCCGAGAACTCGCTCGCCGCCTTCGAGGCCGCCGTCGCGCTCGGCTACCGCTACCTGGAGACGGACGTCCACGCGACCGCCGACGGCGTGCTGGTGGCCTTCCACGACTCGCACCTCGACCGGGTCACCGACCGCACCGGGGCGGTGGCGGAGCTGCCCTGGGAGGCCGTCAGTCGGGCCCGGATCGGCGGGACGGAGCCCATTCCGCTGCTGGAGGACCTGCTCGGCGCGTTCCCCGGGGCCCGCTTCAACATCGACGTCAAGGCCGCGCCGGCCGTCGGGCCGCTGGTCGAGACGATCCGCCGGACCGACGCCTGGGACCGGGTCTGCGTCGGCGGCTTCTCCGACGCCCGGCTCGCCGCCGTCCGCGCCGCCGCCGGCCCGCGGCTGGCCACTTCGCTCGGCCCGCGCGAGGTGGCCCGGCTGCGGCTGCGCTCGCTGGCCGAGTCGTTCCTGCCCACGTCCGCTCCGGGGCCGCTGCCCCGGCGCTCGGGAACGCCGTTCGCCGGGCTGTGCGCCCAGGTGCCGGAGCGGCACCTGGGCATCCGGGTCGTCGACCGGGCCTTCGTCCGCACCGCCCACCGGCTCGGTCTCCAGGTGCACGTCTGGACTGTGGACGATCCCACACGGATCAGGGCTCTCCTCGACCTGGGTGTGGATGGCATCATGGCCGATCGCATCGACGTCCTGCGGGACGTCCTCGGCGAGCGCGGCTGCTGGACGGACGGCAGCAACGGCTCCAGCACGGTGATGGGAACCCCATGAGCACCACGAACTCGGCGACGCACCTGCCGGACGACCCACCGACCGACCCCACGGCCGCCGCCGACGACGGACGGTCCCTGCGCCGGATGCAGTTCGGCTGGTACGTCAACGACTGGGCCAACGCCGCCTTCTCGGCCACCGTGCTGACGGTGTTCCTCGGTCCGTACCTGACCGGCGTCGCCAAGGACGCCGCCGACGCGGCCGGCGACGTGCACCCGCTCGGCCTGTCGATCCGCGCAGGATCGTTCTTTCCGTACACGGTCTCCTTCTCCGTGCTGCTCTCGGTCGCGGTGATGCTGCTGACCGGCACCGTCGCCGACCGCACCGGCCGGCACAAGGAACTGATGTGCGGGTTCGCGTACGTCGGCTCGCTCGCCACCATGGGGATGTTCTTCCTCGACGGCGACCGCTACCTGCTCGGCGGCGCGCTGCTGGTGGTCGCCAACATCTCGTACGCGGTCTCGGTCGCGCTCTCCTACGCCTACCTGCCCGGTCTGGCCTCCCCCGACGAGCGCGACAAGGTCTCCTCCAAGGGCTGGGCCTACGGCTACGCGGGCGGCGGACTGCTGCTGATCGCCAACCTGGCGCTGTTCCAGGGCCACGACGCGTTCGGCCTGGACTCCGGCACCGCCGTGCGGATCTGCCTGGCCTCGGCCGGGCTGTGGTGGGCGCTGTTCACCATCGTCCCCATGCTGCGGCTGCCCTCCCGCGCCGGCGTCGCCCCCAGCCGCACCGTGGACCGGACCGAGGACGGCGAGCCCGCCGGCGGCAGCCTGCGCGAACTCGCCCGCACCCTGCGCGGCATGCGCGAGCACCCGCTCACCCTGCTCTACCTCGCCGCTTTCCTGTGCTACAACGACGGCATCCAGACCGTGGTCTCCCAGGCCTCGCTCTACGGCAGCGAGGAACTCGGCATGGACCAGACCTCGCTGGTCACCGCCGTACTCCTGGTCCAGGTCGTGGCGATCGGCGGCGCCCTGCTGCTCGGCCGGATAGCCCACCGCTACGGCGCCAAGCGGACCATCCTCGGCTCCCTGGTGGGCTGGGTCGTCACCCTGGCCCTCGGCTACTTCATGCCCGCCCACCAGCCCGCCTGGTTCTACGTCCTGGCCTGCATGATCGGCCTGGTGCTCGGCGGCAGCCAGGCTCTCTCCCGCTCCCTCTTCTCCCACCTCATCCCGCCCGGCCGGGAGGCCGAGTACTTCAGCTTCTACAAGGTCAGCGACCGCGGCACCAGCTGGATGGGCCCGCTCGTCTTCGGCCTCGCCTACCAGATCACCGGCAGCTACCGCTCGGCGATCATCTCGCTGCTGGTCTTCTTCGTCATCGGCTTCGCCGTGCTGCTGAAGGTCCCGGTCCGCCGCGCCATCGAGGCCGTCGGCAACCCGGTGCCCGAGCGACTCTGACGCTCCGTGGCACCGGCCGGGCCCAGGCGGCGCATCGGCACGACCGGCTGATTCGGCCTCCGCCCTCCGCGGGCGGAGGCCGAATCGGCTTGGGGCAGTGAACGGCGGCTACCCGCCCGCCGTCGGCGTCAGCAGCCGATGTAGCGCATGGAGACGCTGGTGAAGTAGGTCTTCGAGGGAGCGTAGAGGGTGATGGCGCGGGACTTGCCCTTGCCACCGGCCCAGTCGCTGTCGACGTGGCCGCCGTTGGAGAGGTTGCCCCGGACGTAGGGACAGCGGCCGTCCGCCTTGGTGTCGTGCACCGTGCCGACGAGCTTGGTGTGGTTGTTGCACGACTTGCCGTTCGCGTAGCCCTCGCCGGAGCTGATGCTCCAGTTCTGGGTGCAGGAGTCGGCGGGCGGCGCGGCGTGGGCGCCGGTGACCGGGAGGAGCAGGGCGGCGAGGGTCAGAGCGGCGACGGCGGCTCCGGGGACGGCGAGACGGCGCTTGGACATGGCGGTACCTCCACACGGGGTGCACGGTGGACATCCGGGCAGGGGCGTCGGGCGGCGCGCGACATGCGACACGCGCGGCACGTTCGACCGCCCGCCCCCGGCCGTCCATCGAGCCTGACGTATTCGAACGACCGCCGTCAACGGAGGAGTCGGGCGCGGGCGTTGGGCACCACCCCTTGGGTACCGGGGCGGCCCGGGCGACCCAAGGGGTACGTCCCGCACCACGGGGGTGGCGTCGGCGAGCCGGATCGGTGTACGAACTCCGCTCTGGGATTCGGCTGTTGAGGCACGGAGGAGGGCCGACGGGGGCGGCGACCGGCCCGCGGCGCCGTACGGGGCGACGAGCCCACCGGCGGCGCCCCGCCCCCTCCGCGGGTCTCACGCCCGTTCCGGCTCGCGCAGCCCGGCTCCGCACGCTACTTCCCGCCCCCGCGGACCTCGCCCATCAACGGCTTCGGCGGATGCGAGCGAAGGTACTCCTCGAACACCTCCGGGCTCTGAACCCACCTCTGCATCTCCGGGGAGAGCGGGAGGTCCTCGCGCACCACCACCCCTCCCGGCCCCGGGACGAGGGCCACCGCAACAAGTCCGCCCGCTGCGACCAGGACGCCGCCCAACGCCAACAGAACTGCCCCCGCCCGTCCCACAGCCATCACTGCTGCTCCCTTCCCCGCCTGCCTCCGAATCGTCCCGCAGGTTCCACGGTGGCCCGCCTCAGCCGCGGGCGTGACGGATCCTCAGTCGGCCGAAGCCGGTGGTTCCGGTGATCCGGATCGTCGGGTTGCCCACGGAGGGGCGACGGGGAGGGGTGTAGCGCACGTCCTTCCAGCCTCCCTGGAGGCCGTCGATGTCGACAATGGCGTCGCGAGGGACGGTGATCTTCGCGCTGCCGGTGCCGAGTCCCAACTCGATGTCGATCACCGGGTGTTCGATGAACGCCTTCGACAGGTCCAGGCGCACCCGGCCGAAGGCGGACACCACCTTGAAGGCGCGGGGAACCCGCCAGGGGCCGCGGCGTACGAGACGCCCGCTGACGGCGGCGATGGTCGGGGTGGCTTCCGGGCTCGGCTCGGGGAGCGAGGCCAGGGGCGGTACGAGGTCGGCGTGCGTCTTGGCGGTGAGCACCCGGTCGAGGCGGTCGTCCATCTCCTCGTGCGAGATGTGCCCTTCGGCGAACGCCTCTTGCAGACGCTGCACGGCCTTGTCGCGTTCGGCATCGCTGATCGCCGGATTCTCGGGGAGATCGGTCACCGTCTCACTCTAACTGCCGTTCCGCGGAAGGATCATGTCGCCTGCGATCCTGCCGGATGGGGCCCGGCCGGCTCGACCGGTCCCGAGGAGGACACCGCGCGGCACCTCCGATGGATGCCCAGGCGGGGACCACACCGGCAGGATCGATTCCAGGGCGGCGCTACGCGCCTGCCCGGGGAGAGGAGCAGCCCATGGCCGACGTAACGACACATCCGCACGCCCTGGGATTCGGCATCCGCTCGGCGGCCGCGGTGACCGCCGTCACGGCCTTCCTCACCACGGCCGCGTGCGGCACCGAGTTCGTCCGGGTGGCGCGGTGATCTTCCACCGCCCACGCGGCGTCAGTCAGATGCCTCTCTGCGTCGACGGACGAGCGGCTCGCGGCGCTGGTGGCTCATCGCCCCTCGGACGGCGACGATCCGGTCCGGCTCTCCCAGGCCCGCACGGTTGATCCGCCCGCGCCCGCGGTCGATCCCCTCGGCCGCGAAGCGCTTGCGCACCCGACGCGGGGCGAGCGGGGTCTCGAAGCCCTCGGACAGGCCGTAGCCGGAGTCTGCGTACTCGTAGCGGAGCGCGTACACCTCGCTCCACACGGCGCCAACCTACTCGAGGGTCCGAGACCCCGACGCCGGCCGGGTGATCAGCGGCCGGTGGTGACGACCATGCGGAAGCGGGCCCGGCCGCCGGTCATCTTGGCCACCGCGGCGGCGGTCTCCTCCAGCGGCACCTGCTCGATCCACGCGCGCACCCCGGTGCGGGCCGCGAAGCGCAGGGTGTCCTCGATGTCGACGGCGGTGCCCGAGGAGTGGCCGTAGACCTTGCGGTCGCCGCTGATCAGCTGCAACGGGCTGATCGCGAGCCGATCGGGTGAGACGCCGACGATGACCAGCTCGCCCCGCCGGCCGAGTCCGTCGACGGTGGCGGACATGGCGTCGGCGTTGGTGACGGTGGCCAGGACCACCTTCGCGCCGCCGAGCGACCGCAGGGCCTGGGCGACGTCACCGGCGGTGCTGTCGATGTAGTGCTCGGCGCCGAGCTCGTGCGCCAGGGGCTCCTTCTCCGCACCGCGGGCGATGGCGACGGTGCGCATACCCATCGCGCGGGCGAACTGGACGCCCAGGTGGCCCAGCCCTCCCAGGCCCAGGACGGCGACGGTGTCACCGGGCCGGGCGTCGGAGCGGCGTAGGGCGTTGAAGACGGTGATCCCGGCGCAGGCCAGCGGCGCGGCCTCGGCGGCGGTCAGCTCGCCGGGGATCGCGGCCAGGGCCATGGCCGGAACGACGACACTGTCGGCGTAACCGCCGGGGTAGGCCGCGCCGGGGACCTGCAGCTGGGGGCAGTGGATGCCGTCGCCCGAGCGGCAGGCGTCACAGCGTCCACAGCTGCCGCCGTACCAGCCGACGGCAACCCGGTCACCGACCTTCCAGCCCTCCACCCCCTCGCCGAGGGTGTCGATGCGGCCGGCGATCTCGTGACCGGGAGTGACGGGGAAGGTCGTGCGGGGCAGGGCACCGGAGGCGATCAACAGGTCGGAGTGGCAGACGCCGCACGCCTCGACGGCGATCCGCACCGCCCCGGGCCCCGGCTCGCGGACCGGGACCTCGGACAGCTCGGGCTCCGCGCCCGGAGCGGCGACCCGCACGGCGCGCTGCGGGCCGTCGGAGGAGGGGGACGAGGTGGCAGCCATGGTGGAAACCCTTCTGTACGGAGTCGAGGCGGCACGGTGCCCGCACCCGCCGCTCCCACCAGCTTCGTACGTCCACCACCGTTTGTCCGCGCACGGCCGCCCGGGGGCGGACGCGCCGCGGCTGCCCCGCCCGGTCGCTTCAGACGGCGTCCGATGCGCTGCTGACGTTCTTCCACCGCGTGGACACCGTCTGCACCGCACATCCGCATGGCGTGGAACACGGGTCTTCCCCGCGAGCTGCAAGCACCGGGCCGCCGGCTCATGCCATCGTGGCCCCCTTCCAGCACCCAACCGGGCAAGCCCGGTCCGTCAACAGACTTTGAGCCGTTCCAAGAGCTCCTGGACACCGTCGACCTGGCGGTAAGGCTTGAAGGCGGGCGCGAGGTCGCGCACGAGGGCGACGCACCGTGGGGCTCCGATGCGTGTGGCCAGGTCCAGCGACTCCCGGGTGACGGCCAGCGCCTGATCGATGTCGTTGGATTGCAGGTAGCCACCGGCCTGGTACGTCAGGAAGATCCCGCGTGTCTTGTCGCGGGAACGGGGCAGCATCGCCATGCCGTCGGCGATCCGGACGTGCGCTTCCTCGGTACGGCCGAGGTCGAGCAGGCACTGGCCGGAGTCGACGGCAAGGTCTGCCGGGCTCATCCACGCACACCAGTCCGGAGCGGGGTCGACGGACTCCGTCCCGAGCGCGGTCTCGGCCTCCGACAGGTCGCGGTAGCAGGCAGTGCGCTCGCCCAGGACGGCGTGCGCCCTGGCGCGGCGCAGCAGCAACAGCGACCTGGCGGTCGGGTGCCGCGTTCCGGACAAGGCGTATCCGAGCTGATCAACGGAGACCTTCGGTTCGCCGAGCCAGTTCGACTGATAGGCGAAGTCCGAAAGCACTCCCGCGCCGTGGTCGCGGTCACCCGCGGCATGGGCGGACTGCAGGGCGGCTCCCCAGAGCTTGCCGGCCGCCCAGTGCCGGCCGTGGTCGAAGCGGTACCAGCCGCAGGCGGTGGCCAGGGAGGCTGCCAGCAGGTGGAGGCGCCGGCCGGTGGCCTCGCTGTGGCGGCCGGCGGCGATCAGGTCGGTCACCGTGGCCAGCTGGGCCTCCATCAACCGGACGGTGTGCTGACGCTGTTCGGTCGGCAGAGCCGTCAACCGCTTGCTGGTCACTGCCAGCCAGTCCACGAGTTCGTCGTCCACCCGTTTGCCGTCCAGCGCGGAGGTGAGACGCTCGGGCTCGATCGTGGCCCACTGAGCGGCGAGTCCCGCCAGAGAAACGGCACTGTACGTCATGAAGGTGCGGCGGTCCATGAGAGCTCTCTGTGCGTCGTGGAGTGCTTGGACGGTGTGGGCGGAGCCCAACGACAGCGGCTCGTCTCGCCCGGGCAGCCAGTACGGCCAGCCGTACGCCTCCGTCTCCGAAACCGTGACGCCGAAGACTTCGGCGATGAGGAGCTGGGAGTCGACGTTCGGGGTCTTGCGCCAGTTCTCCCACCGGCTCACGGCGGTCTTGTCGGCACCGGAGCGCAGCCCATGGCCGCGAGCGGCTCTGTCGAGGTGGGCGGCGAGGTCTGCCTGAGACCAGCCGCGCAGTCCACGCGCATAGGCAAGGGGGTGCCGGATCGGGTCGTCCACGGGCCAATCCCATCATCGACAGTGACCGCGATCCTACCGCCAGCATGAGCGGGACAACCCCGGGACTACGGACAATGCCTGTTCAGTGAGGGTGAGTTGGGATGTACTCGCGATACACCGAAGAACTTCCTTCACAAAGACGGAATCGGAGGCGCAGAACAGATGACGCAGACACCCGCACCGTGGGGCACGCACCGAATGGAGCCGTACGCGGCCACCACCACGGTCCCGGAGTACACGCCCGTGATCGACCCCGAAACGCAGATCGCGGTCATCGTGGACGAGCACGGCCGGACGGTCGAGCTGGGCAGCCACGGCACCAGCACGAGCGGCCTGACGCCCACGACCACCACCCCCGGTGACGGGTCCGGTCCAGGAGGTGCGACCGACGCGGACAGCACCGAGTCGTACGACCAGGACCAGAGTTCCGGCTGATGGGTGACAGCAGGTCGGTACTGGTGCTGACCAACTCTTATGACGTGACAGCGGACGTGGTGTTGCGGATCCTCGTCCGACGCCGGGTTCCCGCAGTCCGCCTCGACCCCGGCGCCGACCTGCACGCGGATGCCTCGCTGACCGCCACGTACCGCACGAGCGAACAGCGAGGCGTCCTTCGCACGCCAAGCCGGGAACTCGACACCACCCGGATTCGCTCCGTCTGGGTGCGCAGGCCCTCGCCCTACGAGGGGCCACCCGGGTTGAGCGGCCAGGACCGCCGGTTCGCCGCGGTGCAAGCGCTGTGGGGAGCGGGCGGCATCCTGGCGTCTCTGCCCGGCGCGTACTACGTCAATCACCCGTGGAACAACCGGGCCGCCGAGTTCAAGCCCGCGCAGCTCTCGGCCGCACGACGCTGCGGGTTCCTGGTGCCCGACACGCTGATCACCAACGATCCGGGCGAGGCACGGAAGTTCGCCGCTCATCAGCCCTGCGGAGTGGTCTACAAGCCGTTGTGGAACACGCCCTACCGCGTGAACGACCAGCCGCACAGTGTGTGGGTCCGAGAGGTGCACGCGGCCGAGATCACCGACTCCGTGTCCGTCTGCCCGCACATGTTCCAAGCCAGGGTCGACAAGGCGTTCGACGTGCGGGTGACCGCCGTGGGCGGCCGAGTGTTCGGGGTCCGGATCGACAGCCCCGATCTCGACTGGCGCCACCGCCAGCACCTCATGACGTGCACACCGATCGAGGTACCGAGGTCGATGGCGCGTGCGATCGTCGCCTACCTCGCCGAACTGCGTTTGACCTACGGCGCGTTCGACTTCGCGGCAACCGCCGCCGGAGACTGGTACTTCCTTGAGTGCAACCCGAACGGCCAGTGGGCGTGGCAGCCGGCGGAGACCACCGCGGCAGTCGCCCACGCCATCGCCGACCAACTGGAGAAAGGCCCCGACACGTGAGCACAGCAGCTCGGCTTCGCGCTTCCCTGGCGGACGGACTCACCGAGGACGGAATCCTCACGGAACCCGAGTGGAGCAGGGCCGCCAGGGCGGTGCCCCGCGAGCTGTTCACCAGGTCCTACTTCCTGCCGGTGGCAGGCAGCGTCCCCACCGGCTACCGCCCCGTCCGGGAGGGCGTGCCCGGATGGCTGGAGGGGGTCTACTCCGACGAAACGCTGATCACTCAACTCGACGGCCGCACCAGGCCGGACGACGTGATCGAGGGGACCGTGCACGGTTCCCCTTCGTCGTCGTCCACCCTGCCATCGCTGGTGTTGCGCATGTGGCAGCAGCTCGGCGCCGAGGCCGGACACCGGGTGCTGGAGATCGGCACGGGAACCGGCTACTCGACCGCCCTCGGCGCGCACCGTCTCGGGGACGCCGATCTCACCAGCATCGAGTACGACCCTGCGGTGGGAGGGGCCGCCGCGGCGGCACTCAAGGCAGCGGGTTTCGCGCCCCGGCTGATCATCGGTGACGGGCTGCGCGGCGACCCGGGCGGTGGGCAGTACGACCGACTCATCGCCACCTGCTCGGTCCGGTACATCCCGCTCCCGTGGCTGCACCAGGTCAAGCCAGGCGGACGAATCCTGGTCACCCTGTCCGGGTGGAGCTACGCCAACGCCCTCGCACTGCTCGACGTGACCGGCCCCGGACAGGCCACGGGCCGGTTCCTGCCCGGCTACACCAGCTTCATGATCGCCCGGCCCCACGACCGGCCGCCCCGCCCGACGCCGGCCCTGCTCCCCGGGGAAGAGCGTCCGAGCCGGATCGACCCCGCGAAGCTCGACGACTGGACCGGCGGTTGGGTCGCGCAGCTCGCAGCGCCCTCGGCCGAACGCATGGGGGCGGGCGCGAACCAGATCCTCTGGGACGTGTCCACCGGTTCGCAGGCCCGGACGGCCCCCGACCCCAACGGTGGGTGGACCGTCGTGCAGCGCGGTCCCGTCCGTCTGTGGGATCGCGTCGAGCAGGCGGTGCACCGCTGGCAGGCCGCCGCCGAACCCCACCAGGAGGGATTCGGCATCACGGTCTCGGCCACCGGTCAGCGGGTGTGGCTCCGCGCCGAGGACGGGCCCGGCTGGGACCTGCCGATCTGACGCACAACGGTGCCACTGACGCAAGAACAGCGCCGCCGTACGAGTACGGGCGGCCGGACAGCACAACGCCCGCGCGGCAGACGAACTGTCGGGCTACTCAGTGGCGGTGGTGGTTGTCGGGCTGGGCGGGGTCGCCTGGGTGCTCCAATCCCTCGACCAGGGTGAGGCGTCGGGCGCGTTCGTGGTCGAGCCAGCGGACGAAGGCGGCGCGGCGTGCGGCGGCCTGGAGGGCTGGGGTGGGGTCGGAGGCCTCCGGGGCCGTGCTGGTGGAGAGGAGGGCGGCCGTCCACGGGCCGGCGGTGACCCACTCGCCGGGTGGGGCCTCGCCCAAGGCTTCGGCGAGGGCGGTCGGAAGGGTGTCGGGGTCCGCCTCCAACTCCCCGTCGGGGAGGGCGAGGTACCAGCGGGTGGCCGGTGGGCGGGCGGTCATGGTGCGGTAGTGGGCGATGTCCTCGGGTGAGGGCTCGACGGTGGCCGTCACATCGTCGTAGACGGCGCGGACGGCTGCGCTGCCCTCGTAGGCGGCCGCCGTGATGGAGCCGAGTTCGACGGCAGCCTGTTGGTCGAGGTGAGCGGGCATCGACGGCCCGACGGGAAGGCTACGCTCGGCGGCCACCGCCTCGCAGAGGGCCTCGGTCAGCAGCACCTGGGCGACCCACCGGGTCAGCTGGCGATCCTCCGAACTGCCCGGCTGCGGCAGGGCCGTAGCGCGCGGGCCGTTCCGCAGGGCGGCGAGGCGCTCGTCGAGGGCGGTGCGCGGGAGGGGGCGCCCGTCGAGCAGACCGAGGGTCATGCCTCCACCACCAGGGCGACGGTCGGGGCGTACTGGCAGCGGCCGAACCACATCACCTTCGCCAGGGCCCAGTACGAACCCGGATCGGTGGCTTCGGGGACGGTGATGGCGAAATCGATCACCGAGGAGGCGCCGGCCGGGACGGTGAAACCGCGAACGGGCTCGGCGATCGCGTCCCAGGTGCCCCACGGCGAGACCAGTTGCAGCTCGCCGCGAATCTCGCCCTGGGTGCGGTTGGTGAGGGTGAGCGCGAGGGCGGCACGTCCGCCGGGGGCGACCCGCAGGATCT
The DNA here is from genome assembly GCF_040683915.1 of Kitasatospora sp. NPDC093102. Classification (NCBI taxonomy): domain Bacteria; kingdom Bacillati; phylum Actinomycetota; class Actinomycetes; order Kitasatosporales; family Streptomycetaceae; genus Kitasatospora; species Kitasatospora sp. NPDC093102. The sequence continues at coordinate 100,655 of NZ_JBFBFA010000004.1, forward strand.
CGTGCGAGACCTCGACGTCCAGGCCGGTGTCCCGTCCGGTGGTGGCCTTGGTGCCCTGGGCGGCCGTCCAGTCCTCGGGGGCGTCGCCGGGGACGGGCAGCAGGTCAGGGGCCTCGCCGACAGCGATCGTCACCACGTCCTCGATCCGCTGGCCGTCGTGTTCGATCCGGACGGCGGCGAAGTGGAGGCCGGGTTCAGCGTCCGCCGGCGGGGTGACGGTGACGGGGAAACGCAGGTGCCCTCCGGGTGCGAGCCGGTACGGGCGGCTGCCGAGGCTGGTCGTCCAACCCTCGGGCGGCAGCACCACGGCCGTGCCCTCGACCGCCGTGTCCCGCAGCTGCGAGGAGAGCGCGACCGAGAGCGTCACCGGCTCCCCCGCCGTCCGCAGCAGTCCGGGCGAGGCGCCGACCGACACCGGCAGGTAGCCGAGCGGTGCCGGGCCCCGGTTGTGGAGCCAGTAGCGGGCGTGGACGGGTTGGGCGGGTTCCGCGGTCGGGCCGAGGTCCGTTCCAGCCGTCGGAGCGGTAACAGCCGGGGTCGCGAGCAGGGTGGCGATCTGCGAGCCGGCGAGGTCGAGAGCGGAGCCACCGGAGGGAAGCGGCCGTTCCAGCAGATCTGCGGCCCGGACGTCGCCCAGGCCGAGCGCGCCGCCGAGCTGCGCCGTCCGCCCCAGGCCGGTCGACTCCATCAGCCGAACCGCCAGTTCGGGACCGACCGGCGCCGCCGAGCCCTGCGCGATCGGGTTCCCGGCCGGCTTGAGCGCTCCGAGTAGCACCTCGCGCTGCGGCTCGACCCGCAGCCAGGACAGGGTGGCCGGCAGCGGCCCCTCCTGCGCCGGTGCGATCCGGGCGTACAGCGGGTGGTTGAACTCCTGGCCCTGGGCGGGCAGTGTCTGGTCCCGCCAGTCGCCCTCTCCGCCCACCAACGCGTAGCTGAACTCGTGCGTCCAGTGTTGGAGTTGGAAGGAGGCACCGTCGGGCAGGGTGCGCCGCGGCGGGTCGATCCAGACGCCGGAGGGCCAGCCGGTGCAGGAGCGCATCAGGGACAGGTGCAGTGCGCCGGTCGTGTCGACGGCGAAGCCGGGCAAGCCGAAGCTGAGCAACGCCACGGCGTGGTCGGCGAGTTGCTCCGTGACGCGCGAGGGGCAGACGGCGGCGATCCGGGCGTCGGCCAGGTCCTCGACCAGCGCCGCCACGTCCGCTACGACGAGCGCCGGCAGCGCCCGCAGGTCACGCAGGTCGGCGTCCGGGCGCCAGACCTCGGCGAGCGGCGTCAGGGCAGGCACCCACACCGCGCCGTGCGTCTTCAGGGCGGCCGCGTACTCCTCCCCCACCAGCGCGATCAACTCCCGCGCCGCCTCGTTGACCTCCGGCCCGCCGACCACGATCCGGAAGTCCGGGAGGTTGGAGTCCACGTCCAGCCAGCCGTACCGCGCCCAGTCCGCCCCCGAGGTGGTGGCGGTGACCCCGACCCGGGCGAGCGCGACCACCAGCGGACGGGCGTCGGCCGCGTCGTCCAGCGTGGGAACGACAACCTCCGCCACACCGAGGGCACGGGAGCCAACAGCCGCGCCTGCCGGGTCGGTGAGGTCGACGCGTGCCGTGGCACCGAGTCCGAACCAGGTGTTGGCCGGGTTGTCCAGGGTCCATGGTGCCTCCGCCGAGTCCACGTCCGGCATCGCGAAGCCGCGGCCGACGACCGCGCCCGCCACCTCGCTGATCGGCAGGCCGCCGGGAACGTCCACCGGGAAGCGCAACCGCAGCAGCCGGTCGGCGCCGGAGTGGTCCACCACCCGGGTGCGGCAGTCCACCCGGTCCAGGCCGCGCCAGAGCGTGACGGTCTGCTCGTAGCGGACGCCGTCGACCACGCCCTCGACCACCAGGCGCTCGCCGAGCGGCCCGGTCTCCCGGCGGACCGACGCCTCGTCGTCCCCGGATCCCACCACCGGACCGCTGGGCACCAGGTGCCAGGGGCCCTCGCCGAAGTCGGGGTGCTGCGGGTACTCCTCGTACACCCGCAGCTCGTTGCCGATCCGGCCGTCCTGGATCAACTCCCGTTCGTGCAGCAGGTCGTACACCGAGGAGAGGCCGCCGCCGCGCGCCGGATCGGCGGTCACCCGGTGCCGTCCGTTCCCGATGGTCACGCCCGGGGCCGCCGTCCACGGCGCCTGCGCCTCCCCCTCCACCAGCCGCCAGGTGCGCCAGCCGAGCGCGGGCACCTCGGTGGCCAGGAACCGCAGCGTTCCCCGGTCCACGGCGCTCGGCACGGCCTCGCCCCGATCGTCCAGTACGCTCACCGACCTTATGCCGTCTGGCAGTTCGACCGTCACGAGGTCGGTCCGGTCGAAGGAGAGCGTGTTGGTCACCACCACCGCTGACCCGATACCCGCCGTGGAGACCCGCGCGGTGAGCACGTCCAGCGCCGCGTCCCGCACGCCGGACGCCAGGTCGTACGCCTCCCGCCAGCCGCCGAGCAGGTCCAGGTACACCTGGTCGGACTCGGAGCCGGTGATCGCGTCGTGGTGTGCGCCGTAGGCGAGTTGCCGCCAGACCTTGTCGAGGGCGGCGGCCGGGTAGCGGCCGAGGCCGTACACGGTGGCGAGCGTGGCGAGCTTCTCCGCGTCGACGGCCGCGACCTCGCCGGCCCGTTGGGCCTGTTTGGTGTCGATGTAGGAGACGTCCTTGCCGGTGTACACCGGGTTCATGTCGCGGGTCTGCGGGCTGGGGCGCCGTCCGGTGGCGGCGAGTTCGGCCCGGACGGCGTCGAGGAAGTCACGCGGGGTGGCGCAGACGAACCGGGGCCAGAGGTACTTGGCGGCCCAGGAGCGGTGGATCTCGGTGACCCACTTGTTCGGCGGGGTGTAGTCCGTCCCCACCGGCAGCAGCAGGTTCTTCGTCGCTCCCACGGGCTTGAGCTTCCGGTACAGCTCGTAGACGGCCTGCTCGGCGGTGGCGAGGTCGGCCGAGGAGTCCATCCACCAGCCGGCCGAGTAGTGGTGCGGCATGTAGTGGGTGAGCACGCCCTCGCCGCCGGGGGCGATCCACTCGAACTCGCTCGGGAACTGCATCACCCGGGCGTCGTCCTTGGCCTCGCGGAAGTTCTTCTGGATCGGGCCCCACTGGTGGAACGGGCCGCGCGCCCACGCGCTGCCGGTGAGGCCGGCCGCGGCGAGGTGGCCGGGGAACTGCGGGTCGTGCCCGAACACGTCGAGCTGCCAGGCGGTCTGGGGGTCGCCGCCGAGGATGTCGCGCTGGTAGCCGATGCCGTGGACGATGTTGCGGATGGTGGTCTCGGCGCCGGTCAGGTTGGTGTTCGGCTCGTTGTAGGTGCCGCCGACGAGTTCGACCTGGCCGCGTTCCAGCAGCTGTCGCAGCGGCTCGCGGCGCTCCGGGTGCTGGTCGAAGTACGGTTTCAGGTAGTCGACTTCGGCGAGCACGAACTTGTACACCGGGTCCCGCAGGGCGAGGTCCATGTGTGCGTCGACGAGCGCGAAGCCGTTGCGCTCCCACAGGGGCCGGGTGGTGGCGTCGGCGGAGAGCAGTTCCCACGGGGAGGTGTAGGCGGCCTGGGTGTTCCACCAGACCGGGTCGTAGTGGAAGTGCGAGACCAGGAACATCGTCCAGCCGGGCTCGGCGACGTCCACGCTCACCTCCACCACGGCATCCGATGCCATGACGGTGACGGGCAGTCGGTCACCGGGTGTGACGCCGGTGATCTCCAGCGGGACTTCGACCAGCCCCGTGCCGGTCGCCTCGCCGCGGACGCCCGGGCCGCTGACGGTGATCCGGGTGACCGGGCCCTCCAGGGTGACCCGCAGAACCTGGCGCGGGGCGTCCTCGGGGCCGACGAACAGGTCGGTGCTCTCGACGGCGGTGATGGTGACCGGCACGGGGGGCTTCCTTTCCAGCGGGGGCTACGCGCCCCAGGCCTCGAACTCGTAGATGCGGGCGGCCGGATCGGCACTCTGGGTGGGGGTGGTGATCACCAGCCGGACGTAGCGGGCGGTGGTGTTCACCGGGTGGGTGGTGGTGCCGGCCGTGTTGCCGGTGACGTCCGCGACGGTCGTCCAGGGGTCGCTCGCGCCCGACCGGACCTGGACGGCGAAGTCGCGGGTGTTGTACGAGGCGCTCTCGCCGCCCGCCGCCGCGTGCTTGACCACGAACTTGGACAGCTGCTTCGCCGAACCGAGGTCCACCTCCAGCCACTTGGCGGAGGTCAGGGTGCACCACTTGTCGCTGGTCCCGCCGCTGACGCTGCCGTTGACGGCCTTGGCCGGGCCCTCGTTCGCGTTGCACTGGCCGGAGGCGGTGGCCGGGCGGTTCAGCGCCAGGTTGGTGGAGGTCGGCGGGGTGCCGTTCCAGCTCACCGTGGTGGAGGCGGCGGTCGAGCGCCCGTAGGTGGTGGACACCGTCTCGACGTCCAGCGTGGTGGCGTTCTCGCCGCCGGCCCGGTCGAGCCGCCCGACGAAGTACGCGTCGTTGGGCGTGGCGCCGAGGAAGGTGCGGCTGCCGTCCGCGTTGCGCCGGTACACCTCGTAGTGGTGCACGTTGCCGCCGGGCGCCGCCGTCCAGGACAGCCGCAGGGACTGGCTGGAGCCGGGCGTCACGTCGCTCGCGCCGAGGACGGTGAGGCCGGCCGGTGCCGCCGGGGCCTCCACCGAGCCGTCGTAGAGGGCTACTTGGCCGACCCGGAGGTCGTACGCCGGATCGCTGCCCTCGGCCCGCAGGGCGATCTGGGCGACGGTGCGGCCCGCGTACGGGGAGAGGTCGAGGGTGTGCCGCTCCCAGCCGGTACCGGAGTTGGCGCCGACGTCGATCGTGGTGAAGCTGCCCGGCGCGTCGGCGAAGGAGACCGCGGCCTTGAGCTTGGTGGGCCCGGCGGCCGGGGTCTTGACCACCAGGTCCAGCTTGGTGTTCGCGGCGACCGGCAGCGTGGCCCGGTACAGCCGTACGGTGTTGGCGGCGTCGAGCTTTCCGCTCAGCCGCAGCGAGGAGCCGCCCTGGTAGGCGTCGGTGAAGTCGACGGACGGGGTGATCCTGCTACCGCTCGACTCCACCACCCAGCGGTAGGTGGGCGGGACGTCCTGGAGCGAGAGGTTGTTCCAGCCGCCGGTGGCGACCCGGGTGCCGGCCGCGTTGTAGAAGTCGCCCTGCCCGGTGTCGAAGTTGGTGACGAAGGGCTTGGCGGTGATCGGCGAGGACTCGGCGACGTAGCCGGCCAGGCCGGGCCAGCTCGCCGAGAGGTCGATCCGGGACGGGTCGCTGTTGGCGCCGACCCAGTAGCGGGCGTCCTTGGCGTAGAAGTCGGCGCGGTCGGTGGCGGACTTCCAGGTCCACTCCGGACGGTAGAGGCCGAGCGAGGTGGTGTGCGGTTTGCCGGCCGGGAAGAGGGTGTTCCAGTCCACGCCGGTGTTGTAGCCGTTGGCCTCGGTGTCGATGCCGGAGTAGAGGTCGTACTCGCTGCGGCCGAGTTGCCGGGCCAGCGCCCGGGAGGAGTTCAGGCCGCTCGCCGACCAGTTGAAGTTCAGGAACATCGAGTCCGCGGTGCGCTTCGAACCGTCCTGGAGGAAGGGGGAGTTGGCCGAGGTGAGGGCGTTCTGCCAGTTGACCGGGCCGGAGGTGGTCATCGCGTCGTACCACATGAACTCGGTGCCGCTCTGCGCCTTGGTGTACTGCATCAGGTTGCGCAGTTCGCCCGCCAGGGCCGAATCGCCGCCGCCGGTCTCCTGGTTGATGAACCAGCCGTCGAAGCCGTAGTACTGCGCGGCCTGGACGAGCTTGTCGGCGACGGGGTAGCGGCTGCCGGACTTCTGGACGAAGTCGCGCACCCACTGGAGCTGGCCACCGTACGCGCCGGGCGGGAAGAAGACCGTGCCGTAGACCTTGACGCCGTTGCGGTGGGCGGCGTCGATCACGGTCGGGTTGGGGGCGAGGATCAGGCCCTCGCCGGCCGAACCGCCCCAGAACACCAGCTTGTCGACGTACTGCCAGTAGCCGAAGGCGTAGTAGTCGGGGTCGGCGGAACCCTGCGAGGGATTGTTGGAGGTGGGGCCGAAGGAGACCAGCGAGGCGATCCTGCCCTCGCCGCTGCGGGCGTTGGGGTTGGCCCGCAGCGCCGGGTCGCCGGTGCGCGGCTGGAGCGGCACGCGGGAGCGGTTGAAGCGGGCGTCCGGGTCGGTGGCCGGGTCCCAGTTCAGGATGCTGTTGGGGTACCAGTACGAGGCGAAGGGCTGGCTGCCCGAGCCGGTGGTGGCGGCGGGTGCCGCGGCCGGTGTCGGGTCGGCCCAGGCCGCGGGGGTGACGGTCAACGCGGCCGTCGCGAGGGCGGCGCTGAGCAGCAGGGGGAGGCGTCGTGACATGCGGTGGCTCCGATCGAGCGGAGGAGGGCGGGGGCGGGCCTGCCGTCGCGGACGGGGGCCCGGCTGCATGCGGGCGTGCCGGTGCTGGATCGAGTGGAGGTCGCACCGCTGCCGGGCGTCCTCGCCGGACGGGACGCGACGGGGATCGGGACGGGCAGCGGGAAACGGAAGCCGGACGAAGTGCGGCGGAGCGCGCCGAGCCGGGGGCCCGCTCGGCGCTGCGAGGCTAAACCGGTTCAGAACCGCTGTCAACGATGTGCGCAGCATCCGCCCGTGCGGGGGAACCGGCGCGAGAACTGGCGGGAGAACCGCCAGGGGAACCGGTGGGGGAACCCGAGAGGGAGGCGGCCGGTGTGCCTCCCGGCGGCGAGGTGGACTCCCGCACCGTCAGCCGCGGCGTGGGCATCTGGAGGTCCCGCCCGGGCCCGGGCTCGTCCAGCGCCGCCAGCAGACTGCGCGCCACCTGCTCGCCGAGCGCGAAGGTGTCCCGGCTGAGCGCGGTCAGCGGCGGGTGGACGATCCGGGCGAGCACCGAGTCGTCGAAGGAGACGATCGACAGCTCGCCGGGCACCGCGACGCCCATCTCCCCCGCCACGCCCAGCCCGGCGACGGCCATCACGTCGCTGTCGTAGACGATGGCGGTGGGCCGCTTGGCCCGGGACAGCAGGGTCCGGGTGGCGGCCGCGCCCTCGGCGTCGCTGAAGTCGGTGGGCACCGACACCGCTTCCTCCAGCCCGAGCCGGCGCGAGGCGTCGCGCAGCGCGCGGATCCGCCGCTGGGTGTGCTGGAAGTGCGGCAGCCCGGCGAGGTGGGCGATCCGGCGGTGCCCGATGGCGGCCAGGTAGTCGACGATCGAGAGCATCGCCTCCCGGTCGTCGGCCCAGATCCGCAGCTGGTTGCCGCCCTTGCCGGGCCCGCCCAGCACGACGGCGGGCAGCCCGAGTTCGTCCAGCACCGGCAGCCGCGGGTCCTTGACCTGGAGGTCGACCACGATGAAGCCGTCCACCCGGTGCTCGGAGGCCCAGCCCCGGTAGACCTCGATCTCGGCGGCGGTGTCCTCGACCACCATCAGGTGCAGCGCGATCGAGCTGGCCGAGAGCACGGCCTGGAGCCCGGAGAGCAGTTGGCTGAAGAACGGCTCGACGCCGATGGTGCGGGCCGGCCGGGCGATCACCAGGCCGACGGCGTCGGACCGGGCTCCGCCGAGGGCGCGCGCGGCGCTGTGCGGGCGCCAGTTCATCTCCTCGGCGACCCGCAGGATCCGGGCCCTGGTCGCCTCGCTCACGCCCGGCCGGCCGTTGAGCGCGAAGGACACCGCGCCCTTGGAGACACCGGCCTGGCGGGCGATGTCGGCGATCGTCGGTCTGCCCACGGAACCCGACCCTTCTCTTGACATCCAAGTTTAGGCGGGAGCATAGTCCCTGGCATAGCTAGACCGGTTTAGTTGGTCAGGTTCCGGAATCCGGTGCAACCCCCGTTGCAGCCTCAGTTGCGTCACCCCGTTGCGTCACCCCGTTGACAGAACCCCGGGGAACAGCCCCGGGAAACCCCCGAGCTCAGCACGATCCCCCACCCACCCCCAGGACCGGGAGACCCTCATGCGAAGAATCTGGGCGGCACTGACCACGACGGCGCTCGCCACCGCCGCGCTCACCGGCTGCGGACTCGGCTCCGGCGACACCAAGAGCAGCGACGCGGTGGCGAGTGCGGCCGCCACCGGCGAGGTCAAGGGCAGGGTCTCGCTCCAGACCTGGGCGCTCAAGCCGAAGTTCACCGACTACATGCAGGGCGTGATCGACGGCTTCAAGAAGAAGTACCCCGGCGTCGAGGTCGAGTGGCTCGACCAGCCCGGCGAGGGCTACTCCGACAAGGTGCTCAGCCAGGCCGCCGCCGGCACCCTGCCCGACGTGGTCAACCTCCCGCCCGACTTCGCCTTCCCGCTGGCGAAGAAGGACGTCCTGCTGGACGTCGCCAAGGCCGATCCGAAACTCGCCGAGGAGTACGTCTCCGGCGGCGTGGACGCCTACCGGTTCAACGGGCACCAGGGCACCTTCGGCTACCCGTGGTACCTCAACACCGATGTGAACTACTGGAGTTCGGAACTCCTCACGAAGAACGGCCTGGACCCGCAGAAGCCCCCGGCCAGCCTGGACGAACTGATCGCCCAGGCCCGGGTGATGAAGGAGAAGTCCGGCGGCCAGACCTACCTGATGAGCCGCAAGCCGGGCATCGGCGACCTGTACAACATCGGCGTGAAGATCATGTCCGACGACGGCAAGGCCTTCACCTTCAACACCCCCGAGGCCGCGGCGCTGCTCGACAGGTACCGCGACGCGTTCAAGGAGGGCCTGATGCCGAACGGGGTGCTGACCGACACCTACGCCGGCAACTCCAAGCTCTTCAGCTCCGGCACCGCGGCCTGGACCACCGGCGGCGGCAACTTCATCACCAGCCTCGCCACCGACAACCCGACCCTCGCCCCGAAGGTCGTCCCCTCCACCGCGATGGGCACCCCGCCGCTGTACGTCCAGGGCCTGTCCATCCCGAAGAACACCAAGAACCCGGCCGCCGCCGTGGCCCTCGCCCGTTGGGTGACCAGCCCCGAGAACCAGGCCGCCTTCGCCCACCTGACCAGCGTCTTCCCGTCCACCAAGGCCTCCGCGAACGACCCGTTCTTCAGCAAGAGCGACGGCACCAACGCGGGCGACGCCAAGGTCATCGCCTTCACCTCGCTCGCCAAGGCCCAGCTGATCCAGCCCGTCGAGGTGGACGACGCCATGGGCACCGTCATCAAGCAGCAGTTCGCGCTGGCCATCAGCGGCGAGACCAGCTCCAAGCAGGCGCTGGACACCGCCGTCGAGCAGTGCAACAAGCTGCTCAAGGGCTGACCCCCAGCACGCGCACGGGTTTCCCCCTACGCAAACGGGCTCCCCCACGACGCGGCACCGCGCCCCGCGACGCCCCCACCCCGTACCGGCGAAGCGGCGGGCCTCCCCCACGCCCGCCGCTCCCCGGGAGTCACCCGCACCACCCCCAGGCCCCAGGAAGGCACCCGCATGACCCACCGGCGCTGGTTCACCCCCTGGCTGCTCGCCGGGCCCGCGATAGTCTGGCTGGCCGTCTTCAACCTCTGGCCGGCCGTCAACACGGTGATCCTGTCCTTCACCAACGCCAAGCCGCTGGGCGGCGGGCAGTTCACCGGCCTGGAGAACTACGGCCGGCTACTGGACGACGAACAGCTCGCCGACGCCCTGCTCAACAGCATCGTGTTCATGCTGGTCTGCCTGCCCCTGCTGACCGTCCTGCCGCTGCTGCTCGCCCTGCTCGTCCAGCGCAGGATCCCCGGCATCACCTTCTTCCGCACCGCCTTCTACACCCCGGTGATCGCCTCCGCCGTCGTGGTGGCGCTGATCTGGGGCTGGGCGCTGGACGACCGCGGCCTGGTCAACGGCCTGCTGCGGCAGACCGGGCTGGCCGACTCGCCGGTCTCCTTCCTGACCGACCGCTGGCTGCTGCTGTTCAGCGCGATCGCCCTGACCGTCTGGAAGGGCCTCGGCTACTACATGGTCATCTACCTGTCCGCCCTCGCCAACGTCCCGCGCGAGCTGCACGAGGCGGCGGCCGTGGACGGCGCCGGCCCGGTCAGCCGGTTCTGGCACGTCACCCTGCCCGGGGTGCGCCCGACCATGATCCTGATCTCCGCGCTGATCTCGGTGAGCTCGCTGCGCGTCTTCTCCGAGCTGTACGTGCTCTCCAACGGCCAGGGCGGCCCCGGCGGGCGGGACATGTCCGTGGTGATGCTGATCCAGATGTACAGCCGCGGGTTCAACGGCCACCTGGGCTACGCCTCGGCGCTCAGCCTGCTGCTGTTCGTCGTCACCCTCGGCCCGATGCTGTTCCTGATGCGGCTGAACCGGAAGGCGGCCTGACCTGATGACCACCGTCCGCACGCAGGCCACCGAGCCCGCCACCGCCACCGAGCCCGGCAGGCCCGGCAGGCCCGCCCGGGGCTTCAACACCCCCTCCCCCGCCCGGACCGCCGCCCGCTACCTGCTCCTGGTGCTGGTCCTGCTGCTGGTCATCGGCCCGTTCCTGTGGCAGCTGTCCACCTCCCTCAAGGGCCCCGCCGAGGACGTCTACACCCGCACCCCGAGCTTCCTGCCCGACCAGCCCACCCTGGGCAACTACGGCAAGGTCGCCGACGTCATCCCGGTGTGGACCTACGCACTCAACTCGGTGATCGTCGCCGTGGTCTGCATCACCGGCAACGTGGTCGGCTGCACGCTGGCCGGCTACGCGCTCGCCCGGCTGCGCTTCCGCGGCGCCAAGCTCGTCCTCGGCCTCTTCCTCGCCACCCTGATCCTGCCCGGCGAGGTCACCATCGTCTCCCAGTACGTGCTGGTGCGCAGCCTCGGCCTGGCCGACAGCCTGGCCGGCGTCGCGCTGCCCGGCTCGATCGCGATGCTCAACGTGCTGCTGATGCGCACCGCGTTCGCCGCCGTCCCGGCCGAGCTCGACCAGGCCGCCCTGGTGGACGGCGCCACCGTCTGGCAGCGGCTGTGGCACATCGGTCTGCCGAACGTGCGCGGCATGCTCAGCGTGATCGTGATCTTCACCTTCATCGGTGCCTGGGACGACTTCCTGTGGCCGCTGATCGTGCTCAACGACCCGCAGAAGTACACCCTCACCGTCGGGCTCCAGTACCTCAACGGCACCTTCTCCGCCAACCCCCGGCTGATCGCGGCCGGCACCATGATCGCCTTCCTGCCGATCGTCGTGGTGTTCGGCCTCTGCCAGCGCTTCTTCTTCAAGGGCGTCGAGGAGGGAGCCGTCAAGGGATAGCCCACCGTCCGTACGCCCCACACCCGTTGAGGAAGCCACCGCACATGACTGCCACCCCGCAGGCCCCCCGCTTCGGCGTCAACTACACGCCCAGCGCCGGCTGGTTCCACCACTGGCTCGACTTCGACCTGGACGCCGTGCGCGCCGACTTCGACTCCATCGCCGCCCTCGGACTGGACCACGTACGGGTGTTCCCGCTCTGGCCGGTCTTCCAGCCCAACCGCACCCTGATCCGCCCGCGCGCCGTCGACCAGCTGACGGCCCTGGTGGACGCGGCCGGCGAGCGTGGGCTGGACGTCGCGGTGGACGGCCTGCAGGGCCACCTGTCCAGCTTCGACTTCCTCCCGTCCTGGACCCGGACCTGGCACCGGCGCAACATCTTCACCGACCCCGAGGTGCTCGACGCCCAGGCCGCCTACCTGCGCACTCTCGCCGGGGCGCTGCGCGGGCGGCCCAGCTTCCTCGGAATGACGCTCGGCAACGAGATCAACCAGTTCTCCGGCGCCCCGCACCCCGACCCGGACCGGGCCACCTCCGCCGAGGCCGAGGCCTGGCTGCGCCGGATGCTCGACGCCTGCGAGCAGGGCGCCCCCGGCCGGCTGCACCTGCACGCCTCGTACGACGCGGCCTGGTACCTGGACGAGCACCCGTTCACCCCCTGGCACTCGGCCCGGATCGGCGCCGCGACCGCCGTGCACTCCTGGGTGTTCAACGGCACCGCCCAACGCTACGGCGCGCACTCCACCGCCACCGCGCAGCACGCCGCGTACCTGGTCGAGCTGTCCAAGGCCTGGGCGGACGACCCGGCCCGTCCGGTCTGGCTGCAGGAGGTCGGCGCGCCCGCCCCGCACATCGCCCCGCAGGACGCCGCGCGCTTCACCGGCGCCACCGTGGAGGCCGCACTGGACTGCCCGGACCTGTGGGGCGTGACCTGGTGGTGCTCCCACGACGTGGACCGCTCACTCGCCGACTTCCCCGAACTGGAGTACAGCCTGGGCCTGCTGACCACCGACCGGACGGTCAAGCCGGCCGGCGCCCGGCTCGCCGAGGCCGCCGCCGAGGCCCGCCGGTCCTGGCAGCCGCCCAAGCCGCGCAGCACCGCCGTGGTGGTCGCCACCGGCGGCGAGGTCACCTCGCCGCGGCGCTCGGTCTGCGGCCCCGGCGGTGCGGTGTACGAGACGTTCATGCGCCTCGCCGAGGAGGGCGTCCGCCCGACCGCGGTGCTCGCCGAGCGCGCCGAGGACCGTGCGCACCTCGCGGCGCGCGGCATCACCGAGGTGGTCCACCCCGCCGACGTACGTTCTCTCTAGCCCATCCGTCTCCCCCTCGGCCCCATAACCTCAGCCCCGCAACCTCAGCCCCGCAACCTCAGCCCCGCGACCTCAGCCGAGCGCCAAGAACCTCAGCCACGCACCCTCAGCCACGCAACGGAGCCCGCCGACATGCACGATGACCGCACCCTGGTCGAGTCCCGCCTCAAGCGCGTCCTGGACGAGCGCATCCGCCCGGCCGTCTACCCCGAGTCCGTCCCGCTGGAGGTCGGCATCTGGACGGCGCCCGGCGAGCCCGTCCCGGTCGCCGAGGGCCTGGCCGCCCCGCCCACCCCGATCGCGGTGGGCGACGCCTGGGGCGCGCCCTGGGGCACCAGCTGGATCACCGTGACCGGCACCGTGCCGCAGGCCTGGGCCGGACGCACCGTCGAGGCGCTGATCGACCTGGGCTTCGACGCCAACATGCCCGGCTTCCAGTGCGAGGGCCTGGTCTACCGCCCGGACGGCTCCCCGGTGAAGGGCCTCAACCCGCAGAACCAGTGGGTGCGGATCGCCGCGCCGGCGGCCGGCGGCGAGCAGGTGCTGCTGCACGTCGAGGCCGCCTCCAACCCGGTCATCCTGGACTACCACCCGTTCCTGCCCACCGAGCTGGGTGACAAGGAGACGGCCGGCGACCAGCCGCAGTACAAGCTGGCCCGGATGGACCTGGCGGTCTTCGACGAGACGGTCTGGCAGCTCGTGATGGACCTGGAGGTGCTCGGCGAGCTGATGGCCGAGCTGCCGGTGGAGAGCGCCCGCCGATGGGAGATCCTGCGCGCGGTCGAGCGCTGCCTCGACGCGGTCGACCTCCAGGACGTCAACGCCACCGCCGCGAAGGCCCGTTCGGAGCTGGCCGGGGTGCTGGCCGCGCCCGCCGTGCCGTCCGCGCACCGGATCAGCGCGATCGGCCACGCCCACATCGACTCGGCCTGGCTCTGGCCGCTGCGCGAGACCGTCCGCAAGGTGGCCCGCACCACCGCCAACATGACCGCGCTGCTGGAGGACGAGCCGGACTTCCGCTACACCATGTCCCAGGCCCAGCAGTTCGCCTGGATCAAGGAGCACCGTCCCGAGGTGTACGCCCGGGTGCGGAAGGCGGTGGCGGAGGGCCGGTTCGTCCCGGCCGGCGGCATGTGGGTCGAGTCCGACACCAACATGCCGAGCTCGGAGGCGATGGCCCGGCAGTTCGTCCACGGCAAGCGGTTCTTCCTGGACGAGTTCGGGGTGGAGAACCACGAGGCCTGGCTGCCGGACACCTTCGGCTTCACCGGCGGCCTTCCGCAGATCATCCGCAACGCGGGCTCCAAGTGGCTGCTGACCCAGAAAATCTCGTGGAGCCAGGTGAACCGGTTCCCGCACCACACCTTCCTCTGGGAGGGCATCGACGGGACCCGGATCTTCACCCACTTCCCTCCGGTGGACACCTACAACTGCTCGATGAAGGGCAGCGAGATCGCCCACGCGGCGAAGAACTTCAAGGACAAGGGCGTCGCCCGGCACTCGCTCGCCCCGACCGGCTGGGGTGACGGCGGCGGCGGCACCACCCGCGAGATGGTCGCCAAGGCCGCCCGGATGAAGGACCTGGAGGGCTCGGCCACCGTCCGCTGGGAGAATCCCGCCGAGTTCTTCGCCAAGGCCGAGGCCGAGTACCCGAACCCGCCGGTCTGGGTGGGCGAGCTCTACCTGGAGCTGCACCGCGCCACCCTGACCAGCCAGGCCAGGACCAAGCAGGGCAACCGGCGCAGCGAGAACCTGCTACGCGAGGCCGAACTCTGGTGTGCCACCGCCGCGTTGCGCACCGGCGCGGCCTACCCGTACGAGCAGCTGGACCGGATCTGGAAGACCGTCCTGCTGCACCAGTTCCACGACATCCTGCCCGGCTCGTCCATCGCCTGGGTGCACCGCGAGGCCGAGGCGACGTACGCGGCGCTGGCCGGGGAGCTGGAGGCGCTGATCGACGCGGCCCAGCAGGCGCTGGCCGGGGCGGCCTCCGGCGGGCGCGAGCTGGTGTTCAACGCGGCGCCGCACACCCGCTCGGCGGTACCGGCCGGCGGGGCCGCGGTCGCCGCCGTGACCGGCCCGGAGTGCGCGGTGGCGCAGCGGCCGGAGGGCGGCTTCACCCTGCGCAACGGCCTGCTGGAGGTCGTCGTGGACGCGGACGGCCTGATCGCCTCGGTGGTCGAGCTCGCGACCGGCCGGGAGACCGTCGCGCCCGGCAGCCGGGCCAACCTTCTCCAGCTGCACCCCGACTTCCCCAACATGTGGGACGCCTGGGACGTGGACCAGTTCTACCGCAACACCGTCACCGACCTGACCGGCGTGGACTCGCTCACCGCCGACCGCACCGCCGAACTGGCCTCCGTGCGGATCGCCCGCTCCTTCGGCTCCTCCACCGTGGTGCAGACCCTCACCCTGCGGGCCGACGAGCAGCGGCTGGACATCGACACCGTGGTCGACTGGCACGAGACCGAGAAGTTCCTCAAGGCCGCCTTCCCGCTGGACATCCACACCGAGCGCTACGCCGCCGAGACCCAGTTCGGCCACCTCTACCGGCCCACCCACACCAACACCAGCTGGGACGCCGCCAAGTTCGAGGCCTGCAACCACCGCTTCGTCCACCTCGACGAGCCCGGCTGGGGCGTCGCCCTGGTCACCGCCTCCACCTACGGCCACGACGTCACCCGCGCGGTGCGCTCCGGCGACGGCGGGACCACCACCACGGTCCGCTTCTCGCTGCTGCGCGCCCCGCGCTTCCCCGACCCGAAGACCGACCAGGGCCTGCACCGCTTCCGGCACGCCCTGGTGCCGGGCGCGGCGATCGGCGACGCCGTCCGCGAGGGCTACCGGATCGGCCTGCCGGAGCGGCGGGTCACCGGCAGCGCCGAGCAGGTCGCTCCGCTGGTACGGCTGGACAACGACGCCCTGGTGGTGAGCGCCGTCAAGCTCGCCGACGACCGGAGCGGGGACCTGATCGTCCGGGTCTACGAGGCGGGCGGCGGCCGTGCCCGGGGCCGGCTCACCACCTCCTTCCCGCTGGCCGGCGCCGTCTCCTGCGACCTGCTGGAGCGGCCCTGGGACGGCACCCGCGGCGAGGTGGCGGTCGAGGACGGCGCGGTGCGCCTCGCACTGCGCCCGTTCGAGCTGGTCACGCTGCGGCTCGGCGCGGCCGGCTGACGGGCGGCCGACCACCCGTCTGTTCTACGCTGTTCGGCGCCTCGGCCTCCGCGGCCGGGGCGCCGACCCCATCGACCGCTTTGGAGCCCACCGTGCCCGTCACCCCGCTGTTCGCCGCCCTCGACATCGGCGGCACCAAGATCGCCGGGGCGCTGGTCGACGGCGACGGCCGGCTGCGGCACCGGCTCCAGCTGCCCACCCCGGCCGCCGAGCCGGGCGCGGCCGTGCTCGCCGTGGTGCACCAGGTGCTGGCACAGCTCGCCGGAACGGCGGACTGGGCCGCCGTGACGGCCGTCGGGATCGGCAGCGCCGGCCCGGTCGACCTCGTCGGCGGCACCGTCAGCCCGGTCAACATCCCCGGCTGGCGGAGCTTCCCGCTGGTCGCCGCGGTCGCCGCACACCCGGCTGTGGCAGCCCGCGCGCTGCCCGTCCACCTCGCCGGGGACGGCGTGGCGATGGCCGCCGCCGAGCACTGGCAGGGCGCGGCCCGAGGCGCCGACAACGCGCTCTGCCTGGTGGTGTCGACCGGCGTCGGCGCCGGGCTGGTGCTCGACGGCGCGGTGCGCCCCGGCCCCAGCGGCAACGCCGGCCACCTCGGCCACATCACCGTCGAACTGGACGGAGAGCCCTGCCCGTGCGGCTCGCGCGGCTGCCTGGAGGGTCTCGCCAGCGGCACCGCGATCGCCCGCCGGGCCCTCGCCGCGGGCTGGCGGCCCGCGGACGGCGATCGGACGGCACGCGCCGTCGCCGCCTCCGCCGCCGCGGGCGACCCGGTCGCCCTCGCCTCCTTCGACCGCGCCGCCCAGGCACTGGCCGCCGGGATCGCCGCCACGGCCGCCCTGGTGGACCTCTCCCGGGTCGTCATAGGCGGCGGCGTGGCCGGTGCCGGGGACCAGCTGTTCGCCCCGCTCGCCCGCCACCTCGACCGCTACGCCGCCCTCCCGTACATCCGCGGCCTGGACGTGCGCCGCGCCGCACTCGGCACCGACGCCGGGCTGATCGGCGCGGCCGCGCTCTGCCGCTGAGCCACCCCGGAGCCGCCCGCATGCCGCCGCTCAGCCCCCTGCCGTTCGCCCTCCTGCAGAACCCGGTCCGCCGCTACGCCTGGGGCTCGCCCACCGCCATCCCCGCGCTCACCGGCACCACCCCCGACGGCACCCCGCAGGCCGAACTCTGGCTGGGCGCCCACCCGTCGGCGCCGTCCCTGCTGTCCGGCGACGGCGGCCCGCAGCCGCTGGACCGGCTGATCGACGCCGACCCGGACGGCATGCTCGGACCGGACACCGTACGGCGGTTCGGCCCGGCGCTGCCGTTCCTGTTCAAGGTGCTGGCCGCCGACCGGGCGCTCTCCCTCCAGGTCCACCCCACCCGCGCCCAGGCCGAGGCCGGGTACGCGGCGGAGCAGGCCCGGGGCGTTCCGCCGGACGCGCCGGAGCGGGTGTTCAAGGACCGTGGGCACAAGCCCGAACTCATCTGCTCGCTCGGCGACTTCGAGGCCCTGTGCGGCTTCCGCCCGGCCGCCGCCACCGCCCGGCTGCTGGACGCCCTCGGCGTGCTCTCCCCCTGGGCCACCGCGCTGCGAACCCGGCCCGTCGAGGCCGTGCTGCCCGAGCTGCTGCGCTCCGGCCTTCACGCCGACGCCGCCGAACTCATGGCCGTCACCGACTCCCTGCGCCGGGCGGCGGCGGCCGGCGGACCGCACGCCGCGAGCTGTGCCGCCTACGCCCGCCTCGCCGCGGAGTACCCCGGAGACCGGGGCCTGCTCGCCGCGCTGCTGCTCAACCATGTCCGGCTCACCGCCGGGCAGGCGCTGTACCTGGACTCCGGGGTGCCGCACGCCTACCTCCGGGGCGTGGGTGTGGAGTTGATGGCCAACTCCGACAACGTGCTGCGCTGCGGTCTCACCCCCAAGCACGTCGACGTGGACGGCCTGCTGGCGGTCACGTCCTTCCGCACCGGGGAACCCGAGGTGCTGGTGCCGCGCCCGCTCGGGGACGGCGCCGGCCCCGACTCCGGCGCCGGCATCAACACCGGCACCGGCGTCGAGGAGGAATTCCCATCGCCCGCAGAGGAGTTCAGGCTCTCGCGGCTGCGTCCCGGCGCCACCTCCGTCCGGGTCGACCTCCCCACCCCGCAGATCCTGCTCTGCGTCGCCGGCCAGGCCTGGCTGCGAGCGCCCGGCGGTGCCGGGCTCGCGCTTCCGGCGGGCGCGTCGGCCTACCTGCGCCCGGGCGCCGGGCCGGTCGAACTGACCGGCCCGGGCGCGGAGCTGTTCCGGGCGACCACCGGGTAGCGGCGCCCGACGGCCGCGCGGACGTGCTCAGGCCCGTGCCGGGTGTCCGAACAGCAGGTCGTAACCGTCCGGGAGCTGCTCGATCACCCGGTCCAGCAACTCCCCCGGGACCAGGTCGGCGACCGTGCTGAGCACGGCCCCGATGTCCCACTGTGCCGTCGCCGGGGTCGCCCCGTCGATCCAGCCCACCACGGCCTGCACGAAGCGCTCGGCGGTCAGTGGCTCGGCCGCGGGCCCGGCGTCGCGCAGCAGCGAGGCGTAGGTGACGGGCAACGCGTCGGCGAGTTCGCCCCGCTCGGACCCCACCAGGTGCTCGCCGAGCAGGGCCAGCACGACCCGGGCGGCGTGATCCGCCTCAGCCTCGCCCCGGTACTCGCCGCGCTCCACGACGCGGGCGAGGAAGTCCTCCCAGGAGATGGTCATCGCATCCTCCTTCCGGTCGGCGGGCTCCGGCCGGGCCGACGACGGCCTGCTCGCCCTGGGCCTGGAGGGAGGTCGCAGCCCGTGACCACCGCGGGGCGTACCGGTGCCCGTGCTGCTCAGCGTAACTCGCCGCGGCGCCTTCGGAACCGCCCTTCTTCCTGGGTACGGCGGGACCGCAGGGACCGGGGAGGCCGGGAACGCAGGTGAGGCCGGGGACGCAGGCCGGGCGGACCGACGCCCTTGTCGATCACGCCACCGGCCCGGGACGGCGGTTCACCCCGCCGAGGCGTGGCACCGCCGACGCGGCCGCCGGGACGGCACCACCACGCCGGCGGCCGCACCGGCCGGTACGCGCTGTGCCGGGGCCGTCGCGCTCACCGCTGCCGCCGCGGCCACCGCGGTGGCGGCACCCGCCGCGGTCGCGGCCGGCACGGTCGTCGCCGCGGTCACCGTCGTGGCCGCCAGGAGCGCCTGGGCGCGGGCCGCGTCCGTCATAAACGCCGAGAGAAAGCTCCGCTCGGCCGGGCTCAGCGCCCGTGAGCGGCCCGATTCGCGGTCCCGCGCGACCACCACGGTCCGCGCCCGCATAAAGGTGATCCGGTCCCGGCAGACATTCACCTCGACCTGCGCGGAACTCCGTCCGAGCCGTTCCACGACGAGCCGCACCGACAACGGCTCGGGCCGGTGGTGCAACTGTTCCAGGAAGTCGATCTCATGCCTCGCGATAATGAATCCGAACGGGAACAGCGATTCCCGCACGGCAGTCTCGTGATGACGGAACAGGTCGTAAATCCCCTCCTGGACGTAGCCGACCAGACGGGCGTTGTTGATGTGCCCGTTCTCGTCGACGTCACTCCACCGGGTGGGGCAGGACAGCACGTGCACGCCCGGTCGCACCGCGCTCACTGCCGGGTCAGCCCGGCAGCGGCGGGGAGCAGCGCGCGCTGCAACCTGGCGTAGTAGCCGGAGTGTTCGGCCGCCATGCGGGCCGCGGTCCACCCCTCCTCGGCTGCCTCGGCGGCCGCCTGGACGACCAGACTGTCGAGCACCGCGTCGACCGCGCGGCACAAGTCGTGAACGGCCGCGAGCCGCTCGGTCACGTCCGCTCCGCTCCCGGCGTTCCGGGACGGGAAGGCTGCCAGTGATTCCATCGCGAGCTGAAGGTCGTCGACTCCATCCGGCCGGTTTTCCGCACGGAAATTCCGCATGTTTTTCTCCAGGACTCATTCGGCCGTTACGGCCCAGTAGCTAGCGTTCGAATACACCGGATCGGCGTCGACCCCCCGACCCCACGACGCTATCCCAGCCGACCGGGGTCGACGGATGGTTTGCCGACCGCGACGGGAAACTGACCTCCATCGGAGTAGTTTGTCGGTGTACACAATATGCCCCATCAGCCGAATGCCGTCCGCAATTCGGGTGGTATCTCCGACGCGCGCGCCCAGATCGGCCACCTGGGGTCCAGAATCTGCTACCAGCCACTCCACCACCTCGCCTTGTACAGGTGCGTGCCGCGCAGCGACCGCGTTCCCTCCGGCCGGTGCAGGGTGATCACCGAGGTGCACCAGTCGCACGGCGCCGCGTGCTCGGGCGTCACCGTGAGCAGCCGGCCGGTGCCGGGCTCGTCGCCGACGCTCTTGAGGTCCCGCTCGGCGGCCGGATCTGCCAGTCGCACGGCGGCGAAGCGGTCGGTGGCGGGGTCGTAGCGCCACAGGCCGGTCAGCGTGGTCACCCAGAACCGCCCGGGAGCCGCCAGTACGGCGGCCAGGTCGTGCCCGCCACGGCCGGGCAACGGGCTGCTCCGCACCGCGGTGAGGGTGGGCGCGGCCGGGGTTCCGCCGACCCGCAGCGCGGTCAGCACCGTATCCCCGAGCACCCAGAGCAGGCCGGTCCGCCCGTCCCAGTGCACCCCGTGCGCACCCGGCAGCGGGAACTCCGCGTACGCTGCGGCCCGCGGGCCCTGCGACGCCGCGTACAGCCGCACCCAGCCGCCCGTGCTCGCTGCCACGGCCACGTTGCCGTCCGGCAGCAGTTCGATGCTGTGCGGGTTGACGGCCGTCCCCAGGTCCGCCGCCCAGTGGACGCGGTTCGTGGTGGTCTCCACGACGGCCGCCAGCCCACCGGAGGCGGTCGTCAGCAGGTACCGGCGCCCTTGCCGGACCCGGGACTTCGCCTCGTCCGGGTTCGTCCAGCTGCGCTCGGGCGCCAGATCCGCCAACTCCGGTGCCCGGTCCGCACTCCAGCCCCAGACCACCGGCAGCCGGTCCGGGCCGCGGTAGGCCATCAGATCCTCGGCGCTCTGCAGCACCAGCACACTGCGCGAGGCCTGGTCCACGACCGCCACCTGCCAGCCCGGCGACCTGGCCCACGCGCCGCTCCCGGGCGCGCAGAGCAGCAGGGCGACCGCAAGGGCCGGCAGTGTTCTCCTCGGCACGCCTTCACCGTCCGTGCTGCGGGCCCGCTCCGCTCGGCGGCAGGTCCGAACGGCCGATCGGCACGGCGGCCGCTCCGGCCGGACCCGGTCGTCGACTTCGCCGCCGACGGCGGCGGATCCACCTTGTTCACCGTCATCCGCACATCGTGGCGCGACGCTCGCCCCGACGGCCGTCGCAACACGGTCCGGCACGGCGGCCCGACCGCCGACCGCGCTCGTTCCGCGTCCGGGGACTCAGCGCCCGGCGATCGGCCCTGGATTCGGCACACGGAGACTCAGCGATCGGCGATTCAGAATCCGGGGACTCGGCGCCCGGCGGCTCAGCGCCCGGCGATGAGGTCCGCGACCCGGGCGATCGGCGAGGTGGTGGCCCGGCCGGCCGCCTCCTGCCGGTCGGCGGCGTGGTACGCGGCGTACATCGCGTGCACGCCCAGCCAGCGCAGCGGCTCCGGCTCCCAGCGCCGCACGGTGTGGCCCACCCAGGGCAGCCGGGTCAGCTCGGTGTCCCGGCCGAGCACCAGGTCCCGCAGGGTGCGGCCGGCCAGGTTGGTGGTGGTCACCCCGCTGCCGACGTACCCGCCCGCCCAGCCGAGCCCGCTCACCCGGTCCAGTTCGACGGTGGCGCACCAGTCCCGGGGCACCCCGAGCACGCCCGCCCAGGCGTGGTCGATCCGGGCGTGCGCGGCAGCCGGGAAGAACCGGTCGAGGATCGCCCGGAGCTGGCGCACCGTCTCCACCTGGGTGCTGCCGTCCGAGTCCGTCCGCGAGCCGAACCGGTACGGCACGCCCCGCCCGCCCAGCGCGATCCGGTCGTCGGCGGTGCGCTGCGCGTACATGTAGGCGTGCGCGAAGTCGCCCAGCACCTCCCGGCCGTGCCAGCCGGTCTCCGCCCAGAACTCGGCGGGCAGCGGCTCGGTGGCGACCATCGCGGAGTTCATCGGCAGCCAGGTCCGCTTCTCGCCGCGCAGCCCGGCGGTGAACCCCTCGGTGGCACGCAGCACATGGTCGGCGGTGACGGTGCCGTACGGGGTGACGGCGCGGGGCTTGCGGTAACCGGAGCCGGGCAGGATCGCGGTGACCGCCGTCCCCTCGTACACCTCGACGCCCGACCCGCGCACGGTGCGCGCGAGGCCACGGGCGAGCTTGGCGGGCTGGATGCGGGCCCCGTACGGGCTCCAGCAGCCGCCGAGGGCGCCGGCCACGTCGATCCGCTCCCTTGCCTCCTTCGCGCCGAGCAGCTCGACGCGCCCTTCGCCGTAGGCCCGCTCGCCCTCGACGTGGGCGCGCAGGCGTTCCAACTGCGGCTTGCTGCGGGCCACTTCGAGTACACCGCCGCGGACGATGTCCGCCTCGATCCCCTCGGTGGCGGCAATGTCGACGACCTCCCCGACCGCCTCGTCCATCATCCGCTGCATCGCGGCAGCCCGCTGCCGCCCGTACCGCTTGGCGAACGCACCGCGCCCCGCGAAGCCGTTGTACAGCCAGCCGCCGTTGCGGCCGGAGGCGCCGTAGCCGCAGAAGCGCTGTTCGAGGACGGCGATCCGGAGGGAGGGGTCGGCCTTCTTCAGGTAGTACGCCGTCCAGAGCCCGGTGTACCCGCCGCCGACGATGCACACCTCGACGTCCCGGTCCCCCGGCAGCCCGGGGCCCGGCTCGGGCACCCCGTCCGCCGCGTACCAGAACGACACCTCGCCGTTGACCGCCGCCACCGGAAACCTCCCACACCCTCGCTGACCTGCCCGGACGCTACCTCCAGAGCTTCGGCACCAACCACCCCTCACACTGCAAGGATCGCCGGCCCGGATCAGCCACTCTGTCAGTCCCGCAGCAACTCCAGGGCCCGCGTCCAGTTGTAGGAGCCGGGCACGAAGCCCGCGATCCGCACCCCCATCCGCCGCAGCTTCGCCAGGCTCTCCTCGTACGCGGGATGCGCCGCCTGCGCCGCGCTCAGACACGGCTGCACGGCCACCGGGATGCCCCAGCCGTACGACTCGCAGAGAATCCCCAGGGCCAGGGTGTCCGAGATCCCCAGGGCCCACTTGTTGATCGTGTTGAAGGTGGCCGGCGAGACGACGACGGCGTCCGGGTCCGGCAGTGGCCGGGGCTCCCCGGGCTTCCGCCAGGCCGAGCGGACCGGATACCCCGTCTGCGCGGTGATCGCGTCCGCGTCGATGAGCGTCATCGCGTTCGGAGTCGCCACCACCCCGACGTCCCACCCCTGCGCCTGCGCAGCGGCGATCAACTCCCCCACCCCGCCCGCGACTCCCGCCGCGCACACCACGACGTACAACACCGGCTTCCTGGCCTCGGACACCCTTGGAATCCCCACTCTCGAACCACCAGCGAACCCCAGAACAGTAAGCTGCCCGTATGGTCCGCTCCGTGGTGTTCGACATCGGCGAAACCCTCGTCTCCGACGTCGACGAGGCGAGACGCACCGGGCTCCTCCTGCTCGCCGACATCTTCGAAGCCGTCGAACGCCACGTCTGAACCGATCCTCGTCGGGCTCGCCTCTGCGAATCGCAGAGGCGAGCCCCCAGCCTGCGCGGGTCTCAGGTCCGGATCCGGGCCGGTGGGGCGATGGAGGGCGGGGAGCAGCGAGGGGTGGTGGCACAGACGGTGAGCGGTCTCGGGTGGGGGCCGTCAAGGATCTGGACGGACCAGAGCACGGGGTAGGTTCCGCCGCAGATGCCGCAGCTCGGGCGGGGCGGCGCGGTGGGCATCGGGGGCGCGGTGGGCATCGGGGGCACGACGGACGGCCGCGGGGTCGGCGGGGCGAGCGGGGGCGGCGGGGCGAGCGGGGGCGGCGGGGTGCCGGCCCAGGCGGGGAGGTCCGCGGCGAGGGCCTCGAAGTCATGGCCGCACTCGGAGCAGGTGTCCAGGACGGACTCGGTGCGCATGTCGCCGCAGCGCGGGCAGAAGGTCACCGGCTGTTCGTCGGCGACGGTGCTCTCGCAGCGCGCGCAGACGAAGTCCGGGTCAATCTTGGAGCGTTGGAAGACCGACCCGAAGATCAGGAAGGGGTTGGGTTCGCCGTCGTTCTCGTACGTCGTCTGCACGACGGAGGCGATCGTCTTGAGGCGGTTCTTGCGCTGCCGCAGCCGTTTGAGGTCCAGGTTCACCACCTTGGTCTGCCGGCAGTCCCGGCAGGTGCAGAGGGTCCGGACGGGCAGCTGCGAGCGGATGCCGAACTGGCGGTGCAGGAACTCGAAGGCCGGGCGGTCCTCCTCGGTGACCGCCACCTCCACGGAGCCGAGGCCGCCCGCGCCGAGGCGGCCTTCCACCACCGCCGCCAACCGTGCGACGTCGGAGGCCAGTTGGGCCGGTACGCCGTCCCGACGGCTGCCGATCATCACCGGGATCGCCAGCAGGGTGCGGGCGGTGACCATGTCCATCGCGAGGAACCCGGCCGGGGAGCGGAAGACGATGCGCTCGATGCCCTCCCACAGGGACGGGCCGGTGGAGCGGCGCCCGCCGGAGAGCCGCTCGTTGACGCGGGCGGCGACGCCGCCGACCAGCCGCTGGCCGGTCTCGTGGTGCCGGGCCAGGTTGTCGGCCCGGGGTGCGCGGGCCCACCACCGGGGTTGGGGGAAGCCGGCCGCTCCGGCTGCCGGGTCGAGGCCGGTGAGTGCGCGGTCGAGGGCGAGCAGCGCCGTCTGGAAGGCGGCCACATAGGGCTCCTGCACGCCCAGCGCGATCACCGAGACCGCCCGGTCCGTCAGGTGCAGCGAGACCGAGGTGCGGTCGCCGTCGGCGGGCACGAGGTGGAGGCGGGCCGCCAGCGGCACCTGGTCGGGCAGGAGCATCGCCGAGCGGACGGCGGAGCCGCGCCGGGCCTCCACCACGGTGGCCATCTCCGAGGTGATCTGGAAGCCGAGCGAGCGCAGCACGTCCACGGCGGCGACCCGGACGCGTCCGGTGTCGGCGTGGACGCGGCGCTCGGCGTCGAGCGTGATCGAGGCCAAGGTTCCTCCGGAGGAACGAAGTTGGGGAGCGAGAACGGAAGCGGGACGGTCTCAGCGCGCAACCGTAGCGAATGCGACTCACCGCCGTGGCCGGAACGGACCGCCGAACGCGTCGGGCCACGGGTGCTCCGACCGCGCTCGTTCGCCGGGGTGCACGGTTCTCGACCTCCTGCGGTCCGCTGCCTGCGACAGAGCAGGGCGCCCCTGGCCGGACCTCACGCCTGCCGCCGGCACCGGGCCCGCCCTCGCCCCATCGGCTCGACGGGCTCCGGCACCGACCCGGTGCGGATTCCCGGTCACCCCACCAGTTCGGCGGCGGCGTCGGCACAGCCCCAGCTGAGGGTGACGCCGGCGCCGCCGTGGCCGTAGTTGTGGACGATCCGGCCGGCCGGGTCCGCTTCGAGGCGGGGGCCGCCGTGGCGGGCGGGGCGCAGGCCGACGGCGTGGCCGATGACGCGGGCGCCGCGGAGTTCGGGTATGCGGGCCGTGCAGCGGGCGAGGATGGCCTCGGCGATGGCCGGGTCGGGCGTGGTGTTCCAGTCGTCCGGTTCGAAGGTGCCGCCGAGGACGACGTCGGCGCTGCGGGGGTGGATGTAGGTGTAGCCGGCCGGGTCGTCCTGGATGCGGGTCGAGCTGGGCAGTCCGGGGTTGCGGACCAGGACGAGCTGGCCGCGCACCGGGTGCACGGCAGGGTCGTCGCAGAGCTGTCGGGCGGCCAGTCCGGTGGCGTTGACCACCACGGGCGCCCAGGCCAGGGCCTGGTCGAGGGCGTCGAGTCGGCGGTGGACGATCTCGCCGCCGTTGTCGATGAACCGGCCGAGCAGCCAGGGCAGGTAGAGCGGCATCTCGACGGCGGGGGCCGTGAACGACCAGCCGTCCGCGCAGTCCGGTCCGCGTTCGGCTGCCGTCAGCCGGTGCAGGTCGGGGACGGCGTCACCCCACCAGGGCAGGCCCGACGGCTGCCGCTGGTGTTCCAGCATGCGGGTGCTGCGCATCGAGACGCCGGGTACGCCCTGCGCGGCCTGGCGGGCGAACTCGGCGAAGGCGGTCGCGGACCAGTCCGCCACCCGGCCGCTCGTGCCCGTGGCGACGGGGAACCAGACGGCCGCGGCCACGGCGGAGGTCGTCGACAGCAGCCCGTCGGCCGTCACCACGACGACTCGAAGTCCCTTCTCCTGCAAGCGGATCGCCGTGGTGAGCCCGATGATCCCGCTTCCGGCCACGACGACGTCCTTCGCCCCACCCACTGCATCGCCCATCGCGAACTCCTCCTCCCGAGGACCGCCCACCGGGTGTCGGCGGCCGTCTCCAGGAAATCCGGCCGCACCGACGGCCGTCCAAGACCAGTTCTGTCCCACGGCGATAAGCTGCGCTTATCATCACCGGATGGATCTGCGTCGGATGCGCTACTTCTCGGTACTGGCCGAGGAGTTGAACTTCACCCGCGCCGCGCGCCGACTGCACGTGGCGCAGCCTGCGCTCAGCCAGCAGGTCAAGGCGCTGGAGCGGCAGCTGGGCGTACAGCTGGTCGAGCGGACCAGCAAGGGCTGCGCGCTGACCCCGGTCGGGCGTGCGGTCGCCGAGGAGGCCCGGCGGGTGCTGCGGGAGGTGGCGGCGGCCGAGGAGCGGGTCGCGGCGGTGGTCCAGGGGCGGGAGGGCCGGCTGCGGGTGGCGTACACCCGCTCCGCCCGCGGCGGGGCCTGCGACGTCCTGGTGACGGAGTTCCGCAACCGCTACCCCCGGCTCGACGTCGCCCTGCAGACCGGTTGGACCTCGCACAACGTTGCCGAGCTGCTCGCCGGGCGGCTGGACGCGGCGTTCGTCCGGCCGCCACTGGACGTCCCCGGGCTCGACTGCCGGATCATCGCCGAGGAGGAGCTGCTGCTCGCCGTGCCGGCCGGCCATCCGCTCGCCCGCACCCGGGCCCGGATCGGCCGGCACCGGATCGCGGACGAGCCGGTGGTGCTGTGGCCGCGGGAGAACGGGCCGGGGATGCACGCGCTGATCACCGGGCAGCTGTGGCCGGGCCGGTCGCCGCGGATCGTGCGGGAGGAGCCGGACGACGAACAGCTCCTGCTGGCCGTGGCGGCGGGCTACGGCATAGCGCCGATACCCGAGGGCCGGGCCCGGGTGTTCCGGATCCCCGGCGTCCGCCTGCGCCGGCTCACCTCCCCGGTGCCGACCGTCACGCTGGGGCTCGCCCACGATCCGCGGACCGCTCCCCCGGCCGTACAGCTGCTGCTCGCGATGGCCCCGCCGCTCGTGCAGGCGGAAGCGCCGCCCGGACGCGGTCGGCCGTGATCCCGGCCTCCGACCGTGCCCGCCCCCGCCGACCGGGCGGGGGCGGGCACGGTCGTCAGGGGCGGGCTCAGCCGATGGTGGAGCCGGCGATCGGGGCGGAGAGCTCGACCGTCTTGCCGTTCAGGGTGGTCTTGACGAACTGCCAGGTCAGGCCGGTGATGATGCCCTTGTCCAGCGGGGCGAGCTTGGCGAAGGCGGGCTGGCTGAGGTCGATGTGGGTGGAGTCGCAGGAGGGACACTGGTCCTTCACCGGGACGGTGACGGTCTTGCCCTGGTAGGTGACCTTGACCGAAATGCCCTTGCAGACCGGGTCGTTGTTCGGGTTGGCGGTGGTCCACCAGGTGTGCGAGACGGCGACCAGCATCTGGGTGGCGGCATTGATCTGGGTGCCGCAGGCGCCGTAGCCGGCGTCGTTGTAGTAGGTGGCCTTGCCGGTCATGGGCTGGTTGATCGGTATCGCGGCGCTGGCGGAGCCGGCCGTGAGGGCGATGAGGGCGGCTGCGGCGAGCGGGGCGCCCGCGAGGATCCTGAGGTTCTTGCCGATGGCGCGCATGGTTCGTTCCCTCCGGTTGCAGTGCAGGTCATGGCAGTACAGGTCATGTACATGACAGGCCGGAACTCGACACATTCGCACGACAGTTCGTCAACCGAATGTCCGCCCCCGTGGAGGAAACGTATGCGCCCGCCCGCAAGGTGGTCCAGACCTCCGCAATGTTGGCATGAACACAAGACAGGGATCTTTACCAATGCGGCCGAAGGGGCGAAGATGCGTGACAGGCCCGCCACGGATGGTGCTGCCGCCTTCGGGCAGTCCGCGCGCCGCGCGGGGCGGCGGCCGCCTTCGAACAGTCCGGGCGGGCAACGGGCAGGCACCGATCCGTCCACCGGGAGCCCTCGGTCGGGTTACCCTCGTCCCGCGCGGCGACCACCCGCGCGGCCGACCGAGGGGGGAACGGATGATCGGGGACCTGCTGCCGGACGTCGTGGTGACCGAGGTGGCCTACGACGACCCGCCGGAGGCCCGGCTGGAGCCCGAGGAGGAGCCGGCCGTCGCCCGGGCCGTCGACAAGCGGCGCCGCGAGTTCACCACCGTCCGGCACTGCGCCCGGGCCGCCCTCGCCCGGCTCGGCGTCCCGTACCGCCCGCTCGTCCCGGGTCTGCGCGGCGCGCCGAGCTGGCCGGACGGCGTGGTCGGCAGCCTCACCCACTGCGACGGCTTCCGCGCGGCGGCCGTGGCCCGGGCCGGCACCCTCGCCTCCGTGGGCATCGACGCCGAGCCCGCGCTGCCGCTGCCGGAGGGCGTCCAGGAGGCCGTCGCGCTGCCGGTGGAGCAGCAGCGGCTCGCCAAGCTGGCGGCCGAGCGCCCGGACGTCCCGTGGGACCGCATCCTGTTCAGCGCCAAGGAGTCGGTGTACAAGGCCTGGTTCCCGCTGACCCTGCTCTTCCTGGACTTCCACGAGGCCGAGCTGGACCTCTCCCCCGACGGCACCTTCACCGCCCGGCTGCTGGTCCCGGGCCCGGTGGTCAACGGCCGCCGGATCGACGGCTTCGACGGCCGCTGGGCGGTCCGGGACGGGCTGCTCGCCACCGCGATCGCCGTCTCCCCCTGATCCGTCCGCCCCGAGCCGCCTCCCCCTGATCCGTCCGGCCCGGCCTGTTCACCCCGGGCCGTCCGCCCGGACCCGTTCACCGCCGCGGCATATCCTCGACCCCGTGACGGTGACCTATGTGATCGACGGCAACGAGATCAAGACCCTTGAGGACTTCTGGGACGTGGTCGGGCGGGCCATCGGGGTGGACGGCTACTTCGGCCGCAACCTCGACGCCTTCGCCGACTGCCTGCGCGGCGGCTACGGCACGCCCGAGGACGGGGACTGGGTCATCGAGTGGCGCCGTCACGAGGTCTCCCGCCGCAACCTCGGCCACCCGGAGACGGTCCGTCAGCTGGAGCTGCGGCTGGCCCGCGCCCATCCCACCAACCGCGCGCGCATCACTGCCGAGCTGGACGCCGCCCGGGCGGGCCGGGGGCCGACGGTCTTCGACTGGCTGGTCCGGGTCGTCGAACAGGAGCACCCGGGCGGCCTGCGCCTGCTCTGAGCCGGCTAAAGCACGTCCGAGAGCCGGACGAAGCGCCGCCCCGCCGCCAGCAGCCCCGGCACCGCCGCCGCCACCCCGGGGGCGGTGCCGCCGCCCGGGTGGTTCAGGTGGCCGATCACGATCGCGCCGGGCGGGGCGGAGGCGACCTCCCGCC
This sequence comes from Kitasatospora sp. NPDC093102, assembly GCF_040683915.1. Taxonomy (NCBI): domain Bacteria; kingdom Bacillati; phylum Actinomycetota; class Actinomycetes; order Kitasatosporales; family Streptomycetaceae; genus Kitasatospora; species Kitasatospora sp. NPDC093102. Next base: position 130,006 of record NZ_JBFBFA010000004.1, read on the forward strand.
GCACCTCGGCGGCCGGGAGCGTCGCCCCGCCGTCCCCGTTCACGGTGAAGCCGGCCACCAGCTGGCCCAGGTCGGCGACCACCCGGGTGGCGACGTCGTCGTAGTGCGCGGTGCCGGAGCGGAAGAACCGGGGCGGGTGCCCGAGCAGCCCGGCGAGCTTGTGGGCGTTGCCCACCACCTCGTCGTACACCTCGCCGACGTCACGCGTGCCGGAGATGCCGTAGGCGGAGCGGCCGGAGACCGAGAGCGGACGGTGCGCGGTTCCATGGTTGCCGATCTCGAACAGCGGGTCGGCGGCGAGCCGCTCGAACTCCTCGGGGTTGGCGTCGATCCAACGGGCGTTCAGGAAGAGCGTGGCCGGCACGTCCTGCGCCCGCAGGAAGTCGATCAGGTCGGCGTCGTAGCCGTTGCCTCCGGGGCCGCCGCAGGCGTCGAAGGTGAGCGCCATGGCGCCCTCGCCCTCCGGCAGCGCGGTGATCACCCCGTCGACCTCCGGCCCCCATTCGCTCGGAGCCAGTGCGCCGTACCGCTCGACCACCTCGGCCCGGGTCGGCTCGTGCGGCGGCTGCTTCGCCGGGTCCGGCGTCGGCTCCGGCGCGGGCGTCGACGCGGCGGCGGCCTCGGTGGGGCCTCCGGACGGCGTAGCGAACGGTGTGCCGGGCGGCGCGGCGGACGGTGTCACCGAATCCGCCGAGGCGCCGCCCACCGCCGAGGCCGGGCCGGTGTCCGCCGCTCTCGTCCGGCACCCCGCCAGCGCTCCCCCGGCCACCGCCATGAGCAGCGTCCGCCGACTCACCGACACACCCGCCTCCATCCGCGCCATTTCGCACATGAACTGACTCCATGACCATGAACCGACCATTCGTCACTCCCCGCAACTCGACCCTGGCCTGCCCGCCCCCTCTTCACCGGCCCGCCCCACCGCCGTGGGCCCCGACTCACCCCCGGTTCACTCGCCCGGGTAAGCACGCGAGCAACCCGCCAGCCCCGATCCGGAGACCTCGATGCCGACCGAGCCCAGCACCCCACGCTCCGACCAACCGACCGACCAGCCGGCTCCGCAGCCGGCCGCCCGGCCCGCCCGCCGCGACCTGCTCCGCACCGGCCTCGCCACCGGCGCCGCCACCACCCTCGGCCTCGCCGCCACCACCGGCCAGGCGACCGCCGCCCCCGCCGGCACCCCCGGCACCACTCCCGCCGACCGCACCCTCACCCTCACCGGCCACCTGCCCACCGGCGCCCCCGACTTCCTCTACCTCCCGGTGGAAGTGCCCGAGGGCGTCCGCGAGATAGCCGTCTCCTACGGCTACGACAAGCCGCCGGTCCCGGCCGGCACCCCCGGCAACTCCTGTGACATCGGCATCTTCGACGAGCGCGGCACCGACCTCGGCGGGCCCGGCTTCCGCGGCTGGTCCGGCGGCTTCCGCACCGAGTTCAGCCTCTCCCGCGGCGCCGCGACCCCCGGCTACCTCCCCGGCCCGATCAACCCCGGCACCTGGCACGTGGTCCTCGGCCCCTACCAGATCGCCCCGCAGGGCCTGGAGTACCACGTCGAGGTCACTCTCCGGTTCGGTGCACCCGGGCCGCAGTTCACGCCGCACTACCCGGCGGAGCGGGCCCGCGGCCGCGGCCGGGCCTGGTACCGGGGCGACTGCCACCTGCACACCGTCCACTCCGACGGGCGGCGCAAGCCCGAGGAGGTGGCGGCCGGGGCGCGCGCGGCCGGCCTGGACTTCATCGTCTCCACCGACCACAACACCAGCTCCTCGCACGCCGCCTGGGGCCCGCTGGCCGGGCCCGACCTGCTGATCCTGCCGGGCGAGGAGATCACCACCCGCAACGGCCACTGGCTGGCCCTCGGCCTGAAGCCGGGCCAGTTCGTCGACTGGCGCTACCGCTCGCGCGACGAGGAGTACCCGCGCTTCGTCCGCCAGGTCCACCGCTCCGGCGGCCTGGTGGTGCCCGCGCACCCGTACTGCCCGTACGTCGCCTGCCAGTGGAAGTTCGGCTACGAGCAGGCCGACGCCGTCGAGGTGTGGAACGGCCCCTGGACGTACGACGACGAGTCGGCGGTGGACACCTGGGACGGCCGGCTCGCCGTCGCCCTGCGCGAGGGCCGCTCCTGGCTGCCCGCCCTGGGCAACAGCGACGCACACAGCGAGCCGCAGGTCATCGGCTCCCCGCACACCGTGGTGCTGGCCGAGGACCTCACCCGGGACGCGATCCTCGACGGGTTGCGCGCCGGGCGCAGCTGGCTGGCCGAGTCCTCCGCCGTCGCGCTGGACCTCACCGTCACCGGGCACGGCCGCCGGGCGGGCATCGGCGAGGAGCTGACCGTCCCGGCCGACGCCCCGCTGGACGTCCGGCTCACCGTCTCCGGGGTGCCCGGCGGGACGGTCCGCCTCCTCACCGACGAGGGGCAGATGCACCAGGAGTCGCTGCCCGCCGACGGCTCCGGCACCGTGGTCTGGCGCACCACCGCCTCGCTCGCCGCCTACGTCCGGGCCGAGGTCCGCCACCCGAAGGCGGACGGCACCCCGGGCAGGGGCAACTCGATGGGCCCTGACCTGCCCTGGGGCCCGATGGCGGCGCTCACCAACCCGATCGTGCTGCGCACCGGCGACCGGTAGGGGCCGCCGGCGGTCCCCCGACGGGCCGCCGACCGGTCCCGGGTCTTCCCTCCGACCCGCCCAGGAACCGGGTGGGGGACGACTCGGACCACCCGTTTGGACTAGGTTGATCCCCGAAACGCATCAGTCGTAGGGACGAGGCGGTCGGTTGTCCGAATATGGGCCGACCAGCTCCTTCGCACTCCGACCGCCCCGCCCCGGCTACCCGACCGTCCCCGGCCCGCGAAGGGATCAGCAGCTGTGAACCGTACGACCGTAGGTGGGCCGGAGCTCGGGGGCGGCCGGGGCGCCGGGGGCGTCCTCGTCCTCGTCGACCCGGGCGGGGCCGGGGACAGCCCGGTCGCGGAGCTGCTCGCCCGGGAACTGAACCCGGGCGTCCACCTGCGGACGGACGACTTCCTGCGGGTCATCCGCAGCGGCCAGCTCCCGCCCCACCTGCCCGAGGCCGGACGCCAGAACGCCACCGCCCTGGCCGCCGCCGCCCAGGCCGCCTTCGCCTACGCCACCCGCGGCTACCAGGTCGTGGTGGAGGCCCCCGCCGTCCCGGCCGCCCTCGACACCTTCCGCCGCGAGAGCCGCGCCACCGGCGCCGCCCTCCACTACGTCGTCCTCCACCCCGGCCCGGCCCCCGACGACGCCACCCACACCCTCGACACCGCCGCCCTCACCCCCGAGACCACCGCAGCCGCCGTTCTCACCGCCCTCACCCACCGCACCCACCTCCTCGGCTGGTAGGCCCGCCCGGCCCACCCGGCTACGCCCCCACCGCGCCGTCGATCGCCTCCCGCAGGAAGTCCGCGTGCCCGTTGTGCCGGGCGTACTCGTGGATCAGGTGGAGCATCACCAGCCGCAGCGACACCTCGGCGTCCCACCGGGCCTGGTAGCCGGTGACGTCGAGGGAGTCCGCGGCGAGCTCGATGCGGCGGGAGTGCTCGACCTCGGTCCGCCAGGCGGTGAAGGCCTCGGCCCGGGTGGCGCCGGCGGGGTCGTACGCGGCCTGGTAGTCGCCGTCCTCGGACCAGACCAGCGGAAGGTCCTCGCCGTTGATGACCCGGCGGAACCAGGTGCGCTCGACCTCCGCCAGGTGCCGGACCAGCCCGAGCAGGCTGAGCGTGGAGGGCGGGCTGGAGCGCCGGCGCAGCTGCTCGTCGGTCAGGCCCTCGCACTTCAGGGCGAGGGTCGCCCGGTGGAAGTCGAGGAAGCCGCGCAGCATCTCGCGCTCGCCGCCGGTCAGCGGCGGGGCGGGGCGGTCGTCGGGGGCGTTCACGTGTCGTTCTCCTCGCGGTGGTCGGCAGTCCCCGCGGACTGTAGCGAACCGACCGGCCGGTCCGGAGGTCGTTTTCCCCGGCCGTCGCATCCGGCTGTCACATCCGTGCACCCTCCGGTGTCTTCATGTCCGGCAACCCGCCGAACCATCGAACCGGGAGGACACCATGGCACTGCGACTGCCGAAGGCCCAGCTGCCCGCCGAGCTGAGCGAGAACATGATCAAGGGATTCGGGACCACCCTCGAACCCGTCGAGGCGGTCTGGCACAACCCCGGCGTCGCCACCGCGAACCTGGACTTCTCCCGCCGGATCGCCGAGTGGGACGCGCTCGACGAGGGCCTCAAGTCCTTCGCGCACGTGACTCCTCCCCCGCGTGAACGCGGGGGCTTCTCGCTAACCCTTCCGGGCGTTGCGACGGGCCAGCCCGGCCCGGAGAACGTTGACGGCTCCCACCGTGTCGGCGTGCGCCCGGTGGGCGCAGCCGGTGCAGTGGAAGGTGTCCTGGGTGGGCCGGTTCTCCGCCGCAACATGCCCGCATGCGGGGCACGTCCGGGAGGTGTTGCGGGGGTCCACGGCGATCGTTTCCCGCCCGGCGCCCACCTGCTGGACGAACTCGGCCCGGCGGCCATGGTCGAACTCACCGCCTACGTCGCCTTCGTCAACATGGCCACCAGGAACAACACCGCGAACGGCGTCCGTTCCCAGGGCTTCTCCGACTCCTGCGAGATCCCGCCGGCCAGGCGCACCACCGCCGGCGACGCCCCGGCCGGAGCGTCGCCGGCATGACCGAGGACCCCTTCGTCACCCACCGCAGCCTGCTCTTCACCGTCGCCTACGAGCTGCTCGGCTCCGCCGCCGATGCCTCGGACGTGCTGCAGGAGTCCTGGCTGCGGTGGGCCGAGGTCGACCGCGGGCAGGTGCACGACCCGCGCTCGTACCTCATCCGGATCGTCACCCGCCAGGGCCTCAACCGGCTGCGGACGCTGTCCCGCCGGCGCGAGCAGTACGTCGGCGAGTGGCTGCCGGAGCCGCTGCTCACCAGCCCCGACGTCGCCGAGGACGTCGAACTCGCGGAGAACGTTTCGTTCGCGATGCTGACCGTGCTGGAGACGCTCGGGCCGACCTCGCCCGGTAGCCGCCCCGGTCGCGTGGTGGTGCTCCCAGCCCCCTCGGAGCACCACCACGCCCCCGTTGCTCCCCGGACACTCCACCATCACGTACCGTGTTCGGACCACCACAGGTTTGGGTACGTACCTCGGCGCGCCCGGCGGCCGGGCGCCCACCGAGCAGGAGACCCAGCGGCCCATGGACCACAACCGCATCCCCCCGACCGTGCGCCGGACCTACGGCGCCGACGACCTCAGCACCGCCCCGTCATTCGCCGGAGGTTTCATCAACTTCGGCTACTGGCGGGGCATCGACCTCGCCGCCCCGACGCCCGAGGACCGGGTACGCAGCCAGGAGCAGCTCTACCGGCGGGTGTTGCGGGCCTTCCCCGAGCCGCGTGAGCGGCTACGGCTGGCCGAGGTCGGCTGCGGGCGGGGGTTGGGTGCGGCGCTGGCGCTGCGGGAGTACCGCTTCGCGGCGGTGACGGGGGTGGACATCCACCCCGATCAGATCGAGCGGGCCCGCGCCGTCAACGCGAGAGCCCTGGCGGCGTACCCCGATCGGCTGGCGTACACCCTGGGCTCGGCGGACGAACTCCCGTTCTCCGACGGCTACCTGGACGGTGTGTTCTCCGTCGAGGCCGCCCAGCACTTCCGCGAGCTGACCGGCTTCGCCCGCGAGTCGGCCCGCGTCCTTCGCCCCGGCGGCCGCCTCGCCGTCACCACCTTCTTCACCGCGCCCGGCTCCGACGCCGCCGAGCGCCTCAAGATCCTCCTCGCCAGTTTCGCCGACGGCCTCGACATCGCCCACCCCCTCGACGACTTCACCGCCGACCTCGCCCGCCATGGCTTCACCGACATCACCACCGACTCCATCGGCGCCGACGTCTGGCCCGGTCTCGACCGCTACCTCGCCGACACCGTCCCACCCGCCCACTGGACCCGCCACTTCCTCACCGCCTGGCGCGACGACCTCGTCGACTACCAGGTCGTCACCGCCACCCGCATCTGACAGCGCCGCACACTCGACCAGCCCCGGGCTCGATCACGCCACCGGCGGAACAGGCCCCGGGGCGGACATCAGTGCCTGCTGCATGCCTTTCAGGGCTGATCACGAGGCGCTCGCCCTGCCTCGGCGTGCGGTGGGGTCTTTCAAGGCGAGGAGTGTTCCTCGGTACCGGGAATGGGTGACCGGAACAGCCGGTTGGACATGGCTGGTGGACAACGCGGCGATCACCTGCGACAGCTGGCAGTGGGCCGGCGATGCGGACCTACCGGTGGTTCGGGACACGGTGCCGCCGAGCAACGACCGATGGGGGTAGGAGTTCGTGGAACTGGGTGTGTACGGCCTGAGTGCCAAGGCGACGCTGGGGCCGGTCGACACGGCTCGGCTGGCCCGCCGGGCAGAGAAGTTGGGTTATCGCTCCTGGTGGGTGGGAGACCATGTGGTGCTGCCCAGCCCCCGGGTGCCCGACTCGCCGATGGCACCCACCGACCCGATTCTCGATCCCCTGGTGCACCTGTCCTATGTGGCCGCACTGACTGAGCGGATGGAGTTGGGAACCGGGATCCTCATCCTGCCGCAACGCAATCCGGTAGTGCTGGCCAAGCAGGCTGCCAGCCTGGACGTGCTGTCCGAGGGCCGGCTGCTTCTCGGCGTCGCGCCCGGCTACCTGGAGCCGGAAATGGCCGCAGTGGGCGTGCGGCTTTCCGAGCGCGGCGCCCGCACCGACGAGTACCTGGACGCGATGCGGCAGCTGTGGACCGAGCCGGAACCTGCGTTCCACGGCCGTTACGCGAACTTCGAACGCGTGGACGCGCATCCGCGCCCGGTGCGGCCGGACGGCCCGCGAATCGTGATCGGCGGGCACAGCCCAGCCGCGTACCGACGGGCAGTCCTCAAGGGGCACGGCTGGATCGGCAACGGCAGCTCGCCAGAGGACCTGGTCCTCCACCTCGAAGGGCTGCGCAAGGCCGCGGCCGAGGTGCCCCGGCCGGCGCAGCTGGGCCGATTGCAGATCAATTTCATGCAGATCGATCCGGTCGAGGTGGACGCTGACAGTGCGCTGCGGTACGCGGAACTCGGTGTGGACCGGCTGCTGCTCTACCCGCTGCCGGTGGAGGACCCGGTCGAGGTGGGCGCGTTTCTGGAGAGGCACGCCGGTCTCCCCCGCTGACTGCCCAAGGCTTCGGCGTAGTCAGGTGATGTCCGGTTCGTGATGAGTCGTCTGCTCAGTCGGAACTTCCGCCGGCGTGGGTCGGCCTTCTGCACCCTGACGGGCATCATGGTGGTCGCCGCCGCGCTCTCGTCACTCCGCGGGCGGAGCGTGTCCCGGTGACGCGTCCGGGTCGTCCTCGGCCACGGGTTCCACTCGGCGGGAGTGCGACGTCGTGTTTCCGCCAGCGCCGGTGATCTCGTCGCGAGAAGGTCGGCGACGGCTCGTGTTCCTCATCGCGGGTCCGTCCGTTCGGAACTCTGCGAAAGGCGCAGCGCATGCACATCGTCCCCGGGCTCAAGGTCCTGTACTTCGGAACTCCGGTGGTGCTGATCAGCTCGCTCAACGAAGACGGCACGGCGAATCTCGCGCCGATCTCCTCGGCGTGGTGGCTGGGCCAGTCGTGCATGCTCGGTCTCGGCAACAACGCCCAGACCACCGCGAACCTGCGGCGGGAGGGCGAGTGCGTGCTCAACCTGCCCTCGTCGGCGATGGTCGGTGCCGTCGACCGGATCGCGCTCACCACCGGGAAGTCGGCCGTGCCGGACTACAAGGTGGAGCAGGGCTACCGGTACGAGCCGGACAAGTTCTCGACCGCGCGGCTGACCGAGCAGGCCTCGGACCTGGTCCGAGCCCCACGGGTCGCGGAATGTCCGGTCCAGCTGGAGTGCCGCGTCGTCTCGGCCCATCCCTTCGGCGGCCCCGCTTCCCATGCCACCGCCTTCGAGGTCGAGGTTCTTCGCGCCCATGTCGAGGAGGGGCTGGTCATCCCGGGGACCCACTACGTGGACCCGCTCGGCTGGGATCCGCTGATCATGAAGTTCTGCGAGTTCTTCGGCGGTGGGCACAACGTTCACCCGTCGAGGCTCGCCGAGGGCTGGAACATGCCGCACCCGCGCCCGTCGGCGGCCGCCTGAGCGGTGTCCGCCCGTAGAATGGGAAGCTTGAACGGCCGTGGGCCCGGCCGGGCCCTCGCGGCCCGGCGATGATGTGAGGGAGCACCCGTGCCCAGCCAGCGGTCCATCAACGAGGCGGAAAGGCTCGTGCAGGCGAAGCTCGGCGGCATCCCCGTCCGCCGGGAGCGGATGGCCGCGGTGGCCAACATCTACCGGGCGGCCTCCGCCGTGCGGCAGCACCTGGAGAACTCCGTACTGCGCGGCTCGGACCTGACCTGGACCGCCTTCGTGGTGCTGTGGGTGGTGTGGGTCTGGGGCGAGTCCGAGACGCGGCACGTCGCCGAGGAGGCGGGGATCTCCAAGGGCACGCTGACCGGGGTGTCCCGCACGCTGGAGTCACGCGGCCTGCTGCGGCGCACCGATCACCCCACCGACGGGCGGCTGGTGCTGCTCGCACTCACCGAGGACGGCGAGGAGTTCATGCGCCGGGTGTTCCCCGCGTTCAACGACGAGGAGTCCTTCGTCACCGCGCAGCTGAGCGACGCGGAGTGCGTCAGCCTCGCCGACGGGCTGCGGCGCGTGGTGCTCCAGGTCGAGGAGGCGGGCGAGGACCGGCGCCGGTCGCTCCTGAACGGCGAGGAGCCCGCCCCGCGCCGCAGCGGCCGGCGCGCCCGCCGCTGACGCGGCGAGGTCGGGCCGGCCACCGCGTGGCACGCCGGCTCAGGCCGCGCCGCGGGCGGCCCGCACCAGTGCGTCGAAGAGGCGCTGCTGGACCGGGTCCTCGTGGGCGGTGTCCTCCGGGTGCCACTGCACGGCCGCGAACCAGCCGTCGTGCCCGGCGAGTTCGACCGCCTCGACCGTCCTGTCGGCGGCCCGGGCGGTGACGGCCAGGCCCTCCCCGAGCCGGTCCACGTGCTGGTGGTGGTAGCAGGACGCCTGGACCTCCTCGGCACCGGTGATCCGGGCCAGGGGGGAGCCCGGTGCGAGCGGTACGGGGTGCCGGCGGTGGCGGTGCTCGTGTCCGGGGCCGCCCATGTCCTGGTGCAGGGTGCCGCCCAGGACGGTGTTGACCACCTGGAGTCCGCGGCAGACGGCCAGCAGCGGCACCCCGCCCGCGAGGGCCTGCCGGGCGAGCTCCAGGTCGAACGCGTCCTGCTCGTCGTCCACGTCGTAGACGGCCTGGTGGGCGCCGGAGGCTCCGTAGCGGTGGGGCGCGAGGTCGCCGCCGCCGGGGAGCAGCAGCGCGTCGAACCGGGAGAGCCGGGCGGCGACCTCGGCGGGGTCGGCGGCGCCGCCGGGAGCGTGCGGGTGCAGGGTGACGGGCTCGCCGCCGGCCCGCCAGACGGCCTCGATCAGGGCCCGGGCGTTGACCTCCGCGGCGTGGCGCAGCGCGGAGGTGGTGGCGGCGAAGCGGGCGGGGATCGCGATGAGCGGTCGGTGGGTCAAAGCTGGATCCAGGTGGTCTTGAGTTCGGTGTACTTCTCCAGGGCGTGGGCGGACTTGTCGCGTCCGTTGCCGGACTGCTTCATGCCGCCGAAGGGCACGGTGAGGTCGCCCTCCTCGTAGCAGTTGACCCAGACCGTACCGGCCCTGAGGGCGCGGGAGACCTGGTGGGCGGTGGACAGGTCGGACGTCCACAGTCCGGCCGCGAGGCCGTACTCGGTGGCGTTGGCGAGGGCGACGGCCTGGTCGAGGTCGTCGAAGGTGAGGACGGACAGCACCGGGCCGAAGACCTCCTCGCGGGCCAGCCGGCTGTCCGGGGCAACCTGGTCGAAGACGGTCGGTGCGAGGTAGGCGCCGCCGGCGCCGGTCAGGGTGCGCGCGCCGCCGGTGCGCAGGCGGGCGCCGTCGTCGAGGGCGGTGCGGACGTGGCCGAGGACCCGGTCGAGGTGGTTCTCGCCGACCAGGGCGCCCATCTCGGTGGCGGGGTCGAGGGGATCGCCCACGCGCAGGGCGCGGGCGCGCGCCACGACGGCCTCGGTGACCCGTTCGGCGACGGAGGTGTGGACCAGCAGCCGGGAGGGCGCGGTGCACATCTCGCCCTGGTTGAAGAAGATGCCCCAGGCGGCGGTGGCCGCGGCCTGCTCCAGGTCGGGGGCGTCGGGCAGGATGATGTTGGGCGATTTGCCGCCCAGTTCCAGCCAGACCCGCTTGAGGTTGGAGTCGGCGGAGTAGCGCAGGAAGTGGCGGCCGACGGCGGTGGAGCCGGTGAAGGCGAGGACGTCCACGTCGGGGTGGAGGCCGAGGGCCCGGCCGGCGACCGGTCCGTCGCCGGCCACGACGTTGAGCACGCCCGGTGGCAGTCCGGCCGCCAGACCGATCCGCCCGAGCAGCAGCGCCGACAGCGGCGAGCTCTCCGAGGGCTTGAGCACGACGGTGCAGCCGGCGGCCAGCGCCGGGGCGATCTTCCAGCCGGCCAGAGTGAGGGGGAAGTTCCAGGGGACGACCGCGCCGACGACACCGGCGGGCTCCCGGGTGACGAGGGCGAGGGCGTCGGGCGCGGTGTGCGGGGACTCGTCGGTGAGCTTGTCGGCGAGCCCGCCGTACCAGCGGAACGTCCCGATGACGGCCCGCAGTTCGATGTCGTGGGCGTCGGTGACGGGCTTGCCCATCTCCAGGCTGACGGTGAGCGCCAGCTCCGCTCGCCGCTCCTCCAGGAGGTCGGCGAACCGCAGCAGGACGCGGCCTCGTTCGGCGGGGGACAGCCGCGGCCAGGGACCGCGGTCGAAGGCGCGGCGGGCGGCGGCGACGGCCGCGTCGACCTCGGCCACGCCGGCGTCGGCGACCTCGGCCAGCACCCGGCCGTCGCGGGGCGACACCACGGGGAACGCGCCGCCGCCGGCTTCGTCGGCGCCGTCGATCAGGTGCGTGCGGATCGGTTCCAGCGTCTCGGCCCGGCGGAGCCAGTCGTCGTGGGTGGCGGGGGTCATGCGGTCCTCCGGAGCACGTGGGTGGGACATGGGTGGCGCGCGCCCGGCCTGCGGGCGCGCGCCTTTGCGGACAGGCCCTGGAGCGGGTCAGCCGGTGCGTCGGCGCCGGATCCGGTGGTTGGCCACGCCGAGCGCCATGACGACCGGCACCGACAGGACGAGCGACAGCGCGGTGCTCACCTCGCCGCCGATCAGGGTGGTGAAGTTGGCCAGGATGAGCCAGATGGCACCCGTGATGCCGAGCGCGCCCAGCACGGGGGCGATCACGGTGTTCCACACCCTGGTGTCCACCCGCCGGCGGCGGAAGAACACCACGACCGACACCGAGGTCAGCAGGTAGAGCAGCATCATCGCCAGGACGGCGAGCCCGCTGAACCAGGAGAAGAGGGTGAGCACCGGGTCCTGGTCGGCCAGGGCGAAGGGCACGACCAGGAGGACGGCGACGACGCTCTGGACCCGGCCCGCGACCGCCGGGGCGTGCCGGCCGTTCAGCCGGCACAGCCGCGCGGGCAGTTGCCCGTCCCTGCCGAGGCAGAACAGGTAGCGGCTGGCGGAGTTGTGGAAGGTCAGGACGCCGGCGAACAGCGAGGTGGCCAGCAGGACCGGCAGGACGCCGCCGATCCAGCCGCCGAAGAGGTCCGCGACGGGAGCGAAGACGAATCCGGCGGAGTCGCCGGCTGCCAGCGCCTGCTCCGCTGCCGCCGGTGCCTTCGAGGCGCCGTAGGCCGAGATGAGGGTCCACGAGGTGAGGGCGAAGAAGCCGGTCACCACGATCACCGAGAGGTAGGTGGCCCTCGGCACGGTCTTCTTGGGTTCCTTCGCCTCCTCGCCGTAGATGGCGGTGGCCTCGAAGCCGAACATCGACGCCAGGGCGAACATCACGGCGACCCCCGGCGCGCCCTGGAGGGCCGCCGACGGGGAGAAGCTGTCGGCCACCCCGAGCCCTTCCGGCCCGCCGCCCTTGACCAGGGTGACCAGGCCGAAGACCAGCAGGATGCTGAACTCGGCGAGCACGAACGCGGCCAGCACCCGCGCGCCCATCTCGATCCCCAGGGCGCCGAGGGCCTGCACCACGGCCATGGTGACCAGCGTGTAGACCCACCACGGGAGGTGGAGCGGGGTGTGGTCGGCGACGAGTGCGCTGACGATCGAGCCGTACAGGCCGTACATCGCCGCCTGGATGACGCAGTAGGCGAACAGGGCGACGGCCGCGCTGCCCGCACCGGCGGCCCGGCCGAGGCCGGTGCCGATGTAGGTGTAGAAGGCGCCGGCGTCGACGACGTGCCGTCCCATCGCGATGAACCCGACGGAGAAGAGCAGGATCACCGCCCCGGCCACCACGTAGGCCGCGGGGGTGCCGGAGCCGTTGCCGAGGGCGACCGACAGGGGGGCGGCGCCCGCGATGCCCGTCAGCGGGGCCTGACCGGACAGGACGAAGAAGAGGATGCCCAGGACACCCAGGGCGTTGGGTTTGAGCGTGGTCGCGGTGGGGGCGTCCCGCTCGGTCCGTTTTGAGGAAGTCGTCCGACTGTCCACACGGATCACCTGCCAGTTTGGAGTGGGGGAAGTCGTTTCAGGTCAAACGAGTTGCCTCATCGTGGGGTGCGGCCACCCGTTTGACAAGGGGTCGGGAGGCAGAGAACCCCGGCCGTCAGCGCCCGTCCGACTCCTCGGCCGAGCCGGCCGGCCCGGACAGCCCGGCCAGGACGCCCCTGAGCTCCGTCAGGGCCGCCTCGGTGGCCGCACGCTCGCCGAACACCAGCTGGTGCAGCACCAGGCCCTCCAGCGCGGCGAAGACCAGCCGGGACATGCCGGGGCTCACCGGCCCGGGCAGGATGCGGTCCAACTCGCGCCGGCTGGCCTCGAAGTACTCCTCGTAGAGGCCGCGCAGGTGCGCCAGCAGCTCGGGCCTACGGCGGGCCTCCAGCAGCAACTCGTACTGGAACGCCTGCAGTTCGGGGCCGGCCTCGACCATCTCCGCGAGACCGGCGGCGAAGTCGGCCGGGCCGCCCGTACCGGCGCCGAGGGTGCTGATGCTCAGGGAGGAGCGGATGGCGTGGGTGACGGCCTCCTCGATCAGCGCGTCGCGCGAACCGAAGTGGTGCACCACGAGCCCGTGGGTGACTCCGGCCTCCTCGGCGACGGCCCGGTAGGTGAGCTTGCGCAGACCGCCCCGGGCCACCACGCGTACGGCGGCGTCCAGCAGGGCCGTCCGGCCCGTCCCGTAGTTCGTCACGCGCTTGCGGGGGCGGCGAGCGGGGGCGGGGGCGGGCTTGACGGGGTCGGTCATGTGATCGACCCTACCGGGGCCCACCGGTCAGCGCTTCGGCGGCCTGATGCCGCGGAACTCCCAGTCGCCGCCCAGGGCGGTGGACAGCACCTCCTCCGACTCCGTGGGCTGCGCCCCCACGTCGGTGCGGACCGGGGTCGGCCCGGTGACGACGTGGTTGGTGAGCCGGCCGAGGCCCTCCACCTCCACCTCCACGACGTCCCCGGGCCGGACGGGCCGGGAGTTGGCCGGGGTGCCGGACAGCAACACGTCGCCGGGGTACAGGGTGATGGTGCGGGCGATGTCGGCGACGAGGTAGTGCATGTCCCAGGTCATCTCGTCGGTGGAGCCGTCCTGGACGACCTCGCCGTTGACGTAGGTCCGCAGCCGCTTGTCGTGGAAGTCCCAGTCGGTGACCAGTCCGGGGCCGAGCGGGCACAGGGTGTCGGAGCCCTTGACCCGGAGCATGGAGCCGGCGTCGGTGTCCCGGAAGTCGTGGAGGCCGTAGTCGTTGGCCACGGTGTAGCCGGCGATGTACTCCCCCGCCTCGGCCGGGGAGACGTTGCGCGCGGTCCGGCCGATGACGATGGCGACCTCGCCCTCGTAGTTGAGCCACTTGCAGCCCTCGGGGCGGACGATCGCGCCCTTGTGGGAGTTGAGCGCCGAGGTCGGCTTGTGGAAGTACGTGGGGGTGTCGGGCAGACCGATCCGGAACTCCTCCACCCGGCTGCGGTGGTTGAGGTGGACGGCGATCACCTTCGAGGGGACGGCGGGCGGCAGGTGGTGGGCGTCCTCGATCGCGACGCGCCGGCCGTCTCCGGCGACCAGTTCGTCGCCGTCGCGCACGGTCTGGACGGCGGCGCCGTCGAGGAGGATGCGGCGGTACTCGGGCATGGCGGGGCCTTCCTAGACCAGGCTGTGGGGGTTGCGGGGACCGGCGGGGGCGGGCAGGCCTGCGCCCGTCCAGCCGTTCTCGGGGCGGTCGAACCAGAGGTGGACCTGGCCGGTGCCGATCGAGTTCTCGTACTCGCCGTACTGGCGCGCCTTCGCGGTGCACGCCTGCTCACCGAGGGCACCGGCCATCATCAGGTAGTGGGAGAACCGGGCTTCGGGCTTGTGGCGCCAGAACTCGTCCATGGTGTCGAGGACCCGGTCGTGGCGGCCCTCCTTGAACCAGGCGATCCGCTCCCGGTCGGCCGCCCGCGCCTCGGGGGTGAAGATGTGCGCCGGGTCGCTGGACTCGTGGTCGCGCAGTTCGCGCAGCGGCCAGAAGGTGTGGGAGAGGGCTCCGGAGGCGATCAGCAGCACCCGTCGGCCCGGGGTGGCGGCGATGCCGTCGGCCAGGGCGCGGCCCAGGCGCAGGTGGTCCTCCATGTCACCGGTCTGGCAGACGCCGATGGTCACCCAGCGCTTGTCCGGCAGGCCCTCGCCGAGGAACTTCCACAGGTTGATCGTGGCGTAGTAGATCGGCAGGTACGCGTCGTCGATCGCGGTGATCCAGGTGCCGTGCCGGTCGGCGAACGAGGCGATGTTGCGGGCGAGTTCGGGATCACCGGGGAAGTCGTAGGGCATCCGGCACATGCCGCGCGGCAGTTCCTCGGAGGTGAACAGGCCGGCCCGGCGCTGCTGGGCGGTGACCACGAACTCGACGGTGGTCGCCCAGTGGGAGTCCAGGACGACGACGGTGTCGTAGTCCTCGCGCTGGAAGACGTCCTCGCGCAGCTGACGCAGGCCGGTGACGAGGGTGATCTCCCTGCCCTCGTTCAGCTCCAGCCTGGTCTCCTCGGGCAGCACGATGGTGGGGACGTGGGCGAGCAGGCCCGCCCCGACGATCTCACCCATGGTCCTTCCACCCCTTCGGCGAGGTGACGGTGTTCTTGAGGTCGCAGTAGAAGTCGAAGCTCCAGGTGCCGCCCTCGCGGCCGACGCCCGAGTGGCGGGAGCCGCCGAACGGGGCCTGGAGGTCCCGGACGAAGAAGCAGTTGACCCAGACGGTGCCCGCCACCAGCTGCCCGGTGACGCGCCGGGCGCGCTCCGGGTCTCCGGTGGCCAGGGTGGCCGCCAGGCCGAAGCGGGTGTCGTTGGCCAGTCGTACGGCCTCGTCCTCGTCGCCGAAGGTCTGCAGGGTCAGGACGGGGCCGAAGACCTCCTCCTGGACGATCTCCGAGTCCTGGGCGACGTCGGTGAGCAGGGTCGGCGCGAAGTACCGGCCGTCCCGGCGGTGGCCGCCGATCACGGCGCGGGCGCCGGCCGCGACGGCCCGCTGCACGAAGCCGTCGATCTTCTCCAGCTGGCGGGGGTGGATGGTGGGGCCGATGTCGGTCGCCTCGTCGCGCGGGTCGCCCTGCCGCAGGTCGGAGGCCCTGTCGACGAAGCGGCGGGTGAACTCCTCGGCGACCGTCTCCTCGACGAGGATGCGGGTGGCGGCCAGGCAGACCTGACCGGCGTTGTCGTACTGCTCCACCGCGAGGTCGACGGCGAGGTCCAGGTCGGCGTCGGCGAACACCAGCAGCGGGGACTTGCCGCCCAGTTCGAGGCTGAGCGGGGTGAGGTTGGCAGCCGCCGACGCGGCGATGTGCCGGGCGGTCGGCACGGACCCGGTGAAGCTGATCCGGCGCACGTCCGGGTTCGAGGTGAGGGCGTCGCCGATCTCGGAACCGTAGCCCTGCACGACGTTGAGGACGCCGGCCGGAAGCCCGGCCTCGGCGGCGATGTCGGCGAGCAGCGAAGCCGTCAGCGGTGACCACTCGGCGGGCTTGAGGACGACGGTGTCACCGGCCGCCAGGGCCGGGGCGACCTTCCAGGTGGCCAGCATCAGCGGCGCGTTCCACGGGGTGATCAGCACACAGGGGCCGGCCGGGTCCCAGCTGACGTGGTTGGTGTGGCCGCGGGTGTCGAAGTCCTCGTGGTCGAGCCGCAGCAGCCAGTCGGCGAAGAACCGGAAGTTGTGCGCGACCCGGGGCATGACGCCGCGGCGGTGCGAGCGCAGCAGGGCGCCGTTGTCGGCCGTCTCCACGACGGCCAGCTCTTCCAGCCGCCGCTCCACACCGTCGGCGATGGCGTGCAGGATGCGGGCACGCTCCTCGCGCGGGGTGGCCGCCCAGGCGGGGAAGGCCTCCCGGGCGGCGGCGACCGCCGCGGCGGCCTCCGCCGCGGTGCCCCGGGCGATCTCGCCGAGGACGCTGCCGTCGATGGGCGAGACGTCGGTGAAGGTTGCGGCGGAGGCGACGCGTTCGCCGCCGATCCAGTGCCGGGTGTCGACGGCCACTCCGGCGACGGTGGTGATGTGTTCGCTCATGTCCTCAAGATCCTCGTGCGTCGAGATCCTCATGCGTCCTCGAGATCCGTGATCGGTGCGGTGCGGGTTCACTCGGCGCCGGAGGCGTTCGACTCCAGCAGCCGGCCGCCGTCCCACACCACGCCGACCTGCCGGTAGTACGCGGCGATCGGCTCGCGGACCTCCAGCCGGGCCAGCTCCTCGGTGGGCGCCTCGAACAGCTCCAGTTCGGCGTCGCCCACCCACGGCTGTCCGGCCTCGAAGGAGGCGGCACCGGACTCGACCAGCTCGTCCAGGGCGAGGCCCTTGCCCTTCTCGATGGAGGGCAGCCAGCGGTGGTGGGCCATCGGATGGCCGTTGACGAAGCCGTTGGTCTCGGACGGCTCGCGCAGGGTGACGACGGCCTGGGCCAGGCGCCGGTCCGCGGCGGCGAGGGTCGCGCCGAACCGGGCACCGGGCTCGATGCGCGGGGCGGGGCCGTAGGGGTGCGGCCGGGTCTGGTGGATGGAGCCGAGCTTCTTCGGGTAACCCTGGTGCAGTCCCCGGGCGATGGCGAAGTCCTTGTCGACCCAGATGTGGACGCAGCGCGAGTAGGTCTGCCCCCGGTACTTGCAGCGGACGACGGCGAACGCCTCCTTGTACTGCGCGAGCACCGGGTCGAGCAGTTCCCGCCCGGAGGCGGAGCAGGACTGCCAGTCGGCCCAGATCAGCGCGACGGCGCCCGGGTCCTCGTCGGCGAGTTCCAGCGGCTCGGGCAGCAGTTCGCGCACCCGCGCGGGGTCGGTGCGGTACTCGATGGTGAGCAGGTCGCCGGAGTAGCGCCACGGCGGCGAGGGGATCAGCGACGAGGCGCCGGTCGCCGTCTTGGGGTGGAAGTATCCACGGACACTGGCCACTTGGGATTCCTTACGCGGTGGGAGCGGGTTGCTGGAGCAGTTCGGCGCGGTAGCGGGCGGCGGCGGCCGCGGCGCTCTGGCCGCCGAGGGCGACGACGCCGACCAGGCGGCCGTCCCGGTGGTAGCCGACCAGGACGTCCCCGTCGAGGTCGCCGTCCAGGACGCGCACGTCGTCCTTGCCGAGGGCGGGGGCGCCGAAGGACTGGAGCCGGAAGTCGTGCTGGTCGCTCCAGAAGGTCGGCAGCGGCGCGAACGGCGCGAGACCGTGGTCGGCGCCGGTGAGGTGCGCGGTGAGCACCTTGGCGGCGTGCTTGGCCGTGTCGGTGGGGATGCACCAGTGCTCGACGCGGCGCGGGACACCGTCGTACCGGGCGTTGGGGAAGCGGGCGACGTCGCCGACGGCGATCACGTCCGGACGTCCGCCGGCCCGCAGGTGCTCGTCCGTGAGCACGCCGTCGGAGAGGTCCAGTCCGTTGCCTTCGAGCCACTCGGTGTTGGCCGCGGAGCCGACCGACTCCACCACGACGTCCGCGGCCAGCACCCGGCCGTCGGCCAGGGCCACCCCGGTGACCCGGTCCCCGCCCTGGAAGGCGCTCACCCCGGTGCCGAGGGCGAAGCGGACGCCCCGCTCCCGATGGCGGGCGAGCAGCGCCCCGGCGAGCAGTTCGCCCAGCGGGCCGACCATGGGCAGCGGCAGCGGGTCGACCACGGTGACCTCGGCGGCGCCGAGGGCCACGGCGCTGGCGGCCACCTCGCAGCCGATGAAGCCGGCTCCCACCACGACCACGCGCACGCCCGGCCGGGTCAGCGCCTCGCGCAGCCCCCGGGCGTCGGCCAGCGTACGGACGGTGTGCCGTCCGGTGACGGGACCGGGGCAGCGCAGTCGCCGGGGGCGCATGCCGGTGGCCACCACGAGAGCGCGGTAGGGCAGGGTCTCGCCGTCGTCGAGTTCGACGACCTGCCGGTCGAGGGCGGCCCGGACGATCGTGGCGCCCAGGCGCCACCGCACGTCGGAGACACTGGCCCGGGGCCGGAAGGCGAGCGAATCGAAGGTCGCCTTGCCCGCCAGGACCTCCTTGGACAGCGGAGGCCGGTTGTAGGGCATGTGGGGCTCGTCCCCGACGAGGGTGATCGGCCCGTCCCAGCCCGCGGCGCGCAGCTGTTCGGCGGCGCGCAGCCCGGCCATGGAGGCGCCGGCCACGACGATGGGTGCGGTCACGGCTCAGTCCTCGATCCGGATGGCCTGGAGCGGGCAGACGTCGGCGGCCTCCTCGACGTCGCCGCGCAGGGCCTCGTCGGGGTGCACGACGTACGCCAGACGTCCGTCGTCGTCGAAGCGGAAGACGTCGGGGGCGGCGAAGACGCACTGGCCGTGGTCCTGGCACTTGTTCATGTCGACGACGACCTTCATGGCCGGTCCTCCTGATGGTGGGGGAGCGTCGGGGAAAGGGAGGGAGAGGGGGCGTGGACCCGCGGGGACCGGATCACGGCCGAGGGGGGCGGTGGACGCCGCAGAAGGGCGACGGCCTCCGCGCGGGGGGGCGATGGACATCGACCGCCAAAACGTTTGATGTCAAATAACATAGGAAGCAGCCCGGCCCCTGGTCAATAGCTATCCGGATGGATAAATTTCTGGGACAGACCCCTTGCGGGAGAGCGACCGGCGTCCCTACCGTTTGCCACCAGCGAGCGAGCGGTGTCCTGCCCCACCCCGCAGTCCGAAGCCGCCGCGCCCCCTCCCCACTCTCCACTCCCCCACTGCCGCGCGCCCTGGCCCTCCCCGTGCCGCGAGCACGGGGAGGCGCCCCACTTCCCCCCAGAGGAGCCACCGGTGAGCGCATCCGACATCCCGCCCGTCCGCCACCACATGGAGCGACTGGCCGCCCAGGGCATCGACGTGGTCCGGGTGACCTATCCCGACCTCATCGGCACCGAACGGGCCCGGGACGTCCTGCTGGACCACCTGCCCTCGGCCTGCGGCCACGGGCTCGCCTTCTGCCGCGCCGTCTACCACACCAGCCCCCAGGGCGACGTGGTCCCCGTCTCCGGGGGCCTGGACGCCGGCCTGCCCGACATCTGCGTGCGCCCCGACCTCGACACCCTGACCGCCCTGCCCTGGGAACCCGGAGTCGCGGCCTGCCTCGGCGACGTCACCGACCCGGCCACCGGACGGCCCGCCCCGGAATCCCCGCGCGACCTGCTGCGCACGGTCGTCGACCGATGCCGGCAGTACGGCCTGCACCCGGTCGTGGGGCCGGAGTTGGAGTACTTCCTGTGCGACGCGGCCCCCGAGACCCCCCGGGGCTGGCGCCGCTACAGCGAGGCCGCGGGCGTGGTCTACACGGCAGGGCTGCGCGCCGACGGCGACAACCACCTGCTGCGCAGCCTGCGCCTGCTGCGCGACCTCGGCATCGGCGTCACCAACGGCAACCACGAGTTCGACGGCTCCCAGTTCGAGATCAACCTGAACCACTCCGGCGCCATGGAGGCCGCGGACCGCGCCTTCCGCTTCAAGTCCGCGGTCAAGGAACTCGCCCGCAAGGAAGGCCGGTTGGCCACCTTCATGGCCAAGCCCTTCCAAGGCGCCGGCGGATCCGGCTTCCACCTCCACCTGTCCTGCGTGGACGACGAGGGCGGCAACGTCTTCGCGGACCCGGCCGCGCCGTACGGGCTGAGCGCCACCGCGCGCCACGCGGTGGCCGGCGTCCTCGCCCACGCCCCGGCACTCGCGGCGCTGGCCAACCCGACGATCAACTCCTACAAACGCTTCGGCCCCGACACCCTCGCCCCCTGGCTGATCGACTGGGGGCTGGACAACCGCAGCGCCATGGTCCGCATCCCGCCGGAGCGCGGCTCCGGCAGCCGGTTCGAACTGCGGCTGGGGGACGCGAGCGCCAACCCCTACCTGCTGATCGCGGGCACCATCGCGGCGGCGCTCCTGGGCGTCATCGCCGGCGAAGAGCCCGCCGCGCCGCTGGAGGGCTACGGCTACGACCGCACCAGGTCCGCGGTCCTGCCGATGTCCCTGCCCGAGGCCCTCGACGCGCTGGAAGCGGACACGGCCCTGACCGACGTCCTCGGCCCGGACTTCACCGCCGCCTACCTCTCGTACAAGCGCGACGAGGTCGACCGCTTCCAACGGCACGTCACCGACTGGGAGTTCACCGAGTACGCGTACCACCTGTAAGACCGAGGAGACCAACCATGACCACCGTGCCGGCCACGCCGACCGCTTCCGGCGCCATCGACGAACCGATGCCGCTCGACCAGGTGAACCTGGCCGATCTCGACAACTTCACCGACGGCGTCACACCGTGGCGCATGTTCCACACCCTCCGCCACGAGGATCCGGTCCACTGGCAGCCGGAGGAGGCGCCCAACTCCGGCTTCTGGGCGGTCACCCGGCACTCCGACATCGCCCGCGTCGACCGGGACGCCGAAACCTTCACCTCGGCGAGGTTCGTGAACCTGGAGGAGGTCGACGACGACCAGATCAAGAAGCGCGCCTCCATCCTGGAGCTGGACGGAGTCCGCCACCGCGCCCTGCGCAGCCTCCTCCAGCGGCAGTTCGGCGCGAACGTCATCAACAGCTACGCCGACTTCCTGCGCGGACTGACCGCCACCACGCTGGACGCAGCCCTGGCCAAGGGCCGCTTCGACTTCGTCAGCGAGGTCTCCGCCGACTTCCCGATCAACGTGCTCGCCCGCCTCCTGGACGTGCCCCCGGAGGACAACCAGCAGCTCATCGACTGGGGCAACCGGATCATCGGCAACACCGACCCCGACTACGCCGACGTCCTGCTGCACAGCGAGGAGAGCGAGAAGTACCGCGACCTGCCCTTCCGCTCGCCCGCCTCGCTGGAGGTCTTCGCGTACGGCCGCGAGCTCGCCCGGCAGCGGCGCGGCGGCGCCGGCACCGACCTGATCTCCAAGCTGGTCAACGAGACCCCGCGCGACGGGGTGCCGCTCTCGCCGCAGGACTTCGACAACTACTTCCTGCTCCTGGTCGTCGCCGGCAACGAGACCACCCGCCACACCATCAGCCACTCCATGCTGGCCCTCCTCCAGCACCCCGGGCAGCTCGCCCGCCTCCGGGAGGACCCCTCCCTCATCCCCGCCGCGGTGGAGGAGTTCCTGCGCTGGGCGTCTCCCGTCTACCACTTCCGCCGCACGGCCACGCGCGACGTCGAACTCGGCGGAAAGCGGATCAGGGAGGGCGACAAGGTCGTCATGTGGTTCGCCTCCGGCAACCGTGACGAGGAGGTCTTCGGCAATCCCTACGACTTCGACGTGACCCGCCGGGACAACGACCATGTCACCTTCGGCAAGGGCAGCCCCCACCTGTGCCTGGGCAACCTGCTCGCGCGCACCGAGATCCGCATCATGTTCGAGGAGCTCATCCCGCGGCTGGCGGGCATCAAGCTCGTCGGAGACGTCCCGCGGGTGCGCTCCAACTTCGTGAACGGCATCAAGAAGCTCCCCGTCGAGGTCACCCTCGCCTGACGCCCACTCCCCCGGTACGGCCCGGAGCCCCGCCCCGGGCCGTACCCGACCGACCGCGGGCACCCTCAGGCCCGGAGGAACTCCAGCACCGCCAGCACCCGCCGGTGGGTCTCCTCGGCCGGCGGCAGGTCCATCATCAGGATGTTGCCGATGTGCTTGCTCACCGCTGCCTCCGACACCACCAGCTCCCGGCAGATCGCCGCGTTCGACCGTCCCTGCGCCATCAGCGCCAGCACCTCCCGCTCGCGCGGGGTGAGCCTCTCCAGCGGGCTGCGGCGGCGACGCAGCAGTTGCCGCACCACCTCCGGGTCCACCACCGTGCCCCCGGCGGCCACCGCACCGAGCGCCGCCACGAACTCCTCGATCTGTCCGATCCGGTCCTTCAGCAGGTAGCCGACCCCGGAGCCGTCCCCCGCCTCCAGCAGCCGGGCCGCGTACGAGTGCTGCACGTACTGGCTGAGCACCAGGACGGGCAGTCCGGGGAAACGTTCACGCAGCGCGAGGGCCGCCCGCAGCCCCTCGTCGCTCTGGCCCGGCGGCATCCGGACGTCCGTGACCACGAGGTCCGGCCGGTGTTCCCCGACCGCCGTCCGCAACGCCTCGGCGTCCCCGACGGCCGCCACCACCTGATGTCCGAACCGGGCCAGCAGGCCGACCAGGCCCTCGCGCAGCAGGACACCGTCCTCGGCCACCACCACCCGCAGGCCGTCCGGCGCCGGTCCCATCGTCGTCACGCTGCTCCTCGGTCGATCGGGGTGCAGGGGATCTCCACCCGCACCAGGGTCGGTCCGCCGCGCGGACTGCTGACGGCCAGTGTGCCGTGCACCACCGCGACCCGGTCGGCCAGTCCGGTCAGTCCGGTGCCGCGCGCCGGGTCGGCGCCGCCGCTGCCGTCGTCCGTCACCTCGATCGTCAACCGGCCCTCCGTGTACCGTCCTTCGACCGTCGCGCTGCTCGCGCCGCTGTGTTTGGCGAGGTTGGCGAGCGCCTCGGTGACGGCGAAGTAGCCGGCCGACTCGACCGGGGCCGGCAGCCGGCCGGGCAGCTCGAAGCGGGTGGCGACCGGGACCGGCGAGCGGTCGGCGGCGTCCGCGCAGGCCTCCGGCAGGCCGTGGTCGGTGAGCACCTGCGGATGGATGCCGTTGATCAACTCCCGGAGTTCGGCCAGGACTTCACCTGCCTCCCGGTGCGCCTCGGCCAGCCGGGCAGCCAGCGGCCCGTGCACCGGAGCGTCCAGCCGGGCCAGCCCGAGCGCCATGGTCAGCGCCACCAGCCGCTGCTGGGCGCCGTCGTGCAGATCGCGCTCGATCCGGCGCCGCTCCGCCTCGAAGGCATCCACCAACCGGGCTCGGGAGCGCACCAGTTCACCGATCCGCTGCTCCTGCCCGCCGGGCGCCAGCACCAGCCGGACCAGCGCCGCCCGGGCGGCGGCCAGGAGGGCCAGCGGGTAGGCCAGCAGCGGGAACAGCAGCAGTCCGGCCAACCCGAGCAGGGCGGCCAGCGGCGGCGAGTGCACCACGACCACCTTGAGCACGTTCACCTGCTCGCCGTCCCGCAGCAGCAGCGGCAGCGCCGCGATCAGGTAACCGGGCACGGCGAGGGCGCAGGCCGTCACCGCCAGGTCGATCGGCCAGAGCACGAAGGCGGCCAGCAGCGCGAAGCCCAGCTCCCGCCAGGTCGCCTGCTCGCGGTAGCGCAGCCGCAACCAGGCGGCCAGACCCGGGTTCGGGGGGACGAGGTGCGGGTCCGGCACCCGTCCGCCGTCCAGGAAGCGGACCAGCCGCCGCTCCCAGGCCGCGACCGGCACCCCGGCCAGGGCCAGCGCGGCCGCCAGTGGCAGCCCGACCAGCACCACCGCCAGGACCCCGGCGACCAGCCCCGACAGCAGCAGCCCGAAACAGAGCAGCAGCCCGCTCAGGCCGGTGGCCAGCAGGTACCCGGCCGCCCGCCAGGGGGCGTCCGAGCGCAGGAACCCGGCCCGGGCCGGCGGAGCCCAGAGGCTCCTCGCGCCCGGCCCGTCCGCTCCGGCCGTTCCGTCCGTTCTGGCCGTTCCGGCCTTCCCGCCCCCGTTCACCGTGCCCCCTCCGTCACAGCCATGCCCCTCCGTCGGAGGAATGCCCCCTCCGTCGGAGGAATCCCGTCCGCACACCCTAGGCACCGGGCGGACGCCCCGGCGGTAGGGCCTGGCCTACCTTTGCCCCGCCCCTCCCCCGGCGCCGGGAGCCCGCGCCGGGGACCTCCCCTACGGGTAGGGCCGCCCCTACCCATCGGAGTAGGCCCCGGTCTGCTGACCGTCCCCGCCCCGACCGGTTCGCTGAGTGTCATGAGAATGCTGCGGATCGCCCTCACCTCGCTGACCACGCGCTGGCCCTCCCTGCTCGGCGCCTTCCTCGCCCTCGCACTCGGCGTCGCGATGACCGCCGTGATGCTGCTCGGCCTGGCCGCCGCGCTCGACGCGCCGTCCGGCGGAGGGGAGTTGGTCTCGCTGGTCGCCGCGCTCGGCACCGCCGGCGGGGTGAGCGCGTTCGTGTCGGCGTTCGTCGTGGCCTCCACGTACTCCTACGCCGTCGTCCGGCGCCGCCGCGAGTTCGGCCTGCTCAGGTCGGCCGGGGCGACCCGGGCGCAGGTCCGGCGCACGGTGCTGGCCGAGGCACTGCTGCTCGGCGCGGCCGCCTCCGCCACGGGCTGCCTGCTCGGCCGGCTCGGGGCGCCCGCGCTCGTCCGATGGCTGTCCGGGGTCGGCATGGCCCCGCCCGGCTTCGCGCCGAGCGACTCGGCCTGGCCGCTGCACGCCGCGTTCTGGACCGGCCTGCTGGTCGCCCTGGGCGGGGTCGCGGCGGCCGCCCGCCGGGCGGGCCGGGTCGGCCCGCTGGACGCCCTGCGCGCGGCCGACCTCGACACCGGGGTGCTGACCCGCGGCCGGCTGCTGCTGGGGCTCGGCCTGTTCCTCACCGCCATCGCGCTGGCCGGCGCCGCGCTCCTCACGGACCCCGCCGACCTGCTGCACCGCAAGACCTACACCACCCAGCCGATGTGGCTGATCTGCGCGGCCGGCCTGCTCTCCCCGCTCCTCGCGCCGCCGCTGGTCCGGGCGCTCGGCCTGCTGCTGCCCGCCCGGCTCACCGGGTACGCGGGCCGGCTGGTGCCCGCCGGCGCCGCCGCGGCGCTGCGCCGTACGGGCGCGGTGGCCGCGCCGGTGCTGGTGGCGGTGGCGCTGACCGGCTCCCTGGCCGGCGCGCTGGACACGGTGAGCGCCGCCCGGGCCGCCGAGGCCCGCGCCCGGACCGCCGCCGACCTGGTCGTCCGCCCCGCCGGTCCGTCGGCGCCGCTGGTCACCGCCCTGCGGACCGTCCCCGGCGTGACCGCCGTCTCGGCGACCGCGCCCACACCGCTGGCCCTCGTCGAGCCGGACGGCGTCACCGTCCGGTCCGAGGCCCGCGCCGCCGACCCGGCCGGCCTGGCCGCCCTCGCCCGGCTCCCCCTGCTCGCCGGTTCCCCGGCCGACCTCGACGACGACTCCCTGGTCCTGCCCGCCGAGTCGGGCCGCACGGTCGGCGAGCTCGTCCCGGTGGTCCGGGCCGACGGCAGCCGGACCGTCCTGCGGACCGTCGCCGTGCTGCGCGACGGCCTCGGCGACAACGGGCTGTACGTCACCGCCGCCAACGCCCCGGGCGCCCGGGTGGACCGGATCGAGGTCCGGCTCGCCCCGGGCACCGACGGCACCGCCGCCCTCGACCGCGCCCGCGCCGCCCTCCGCCCTTACGGCGCGACGGTGCTCGACCGGGCCGGCTGGCTCGCCGCCGTCTCCCCCTCGACCGGCCGGATCGCCTGGCTCCGGACCGTCCTGGTGCTCGCCCTGGCACTCGTCTACACCGCGATCGCGCTCGCCAACACACTGCTCACCACCACCGGGGACCGCCGCCGCGAACTCGCCCTGCTCCGGCTGGCCGGCGCCACCCGGGGCCAGGTGGTCCGTCTGGTGACGGCCGAGGCGGTGCTGGTGGCAGCGGTCGGCGTGGTGCTCGGCTGCGCCGTGTCCGCCGTTCAACTCGGCACCATGCACGCCGCGTTGAGTGTCATCGGCGCGCCCGGGCCGTGGGCGCTGCCATGGCGCCCGGTCGGGCTGGTGGCGGCCGGCGCGCTGGTCCTGTCGGCCCTGTGCGCCGCCCCGGCCGCCGCCTGGGTGCTCCGCCACCGCCCGGTCACGGCCGCCGCCCGCTGAGCGGGCCGACTCTCCGACCGGTTCAACCCACCGAGGCCTCGACCGATCGCACCGGCTCGACCCCCGCGCCACCGGCCGCCCCGGCCAGCGCCTCCAGCCGCCGCAGGCTGGCCCGGCGCTGGAGCGCGCCGAGGCCGACCGTCGCCGCTCCGAGCCCCAGCCAGCCGACCGGCCCGGCCGCCATCACCACCCCCGTGAGCAGCAGCGGGCCCACCGACTTCTGCACCGACTGGGACATCCCGGCGACCCCCAGGTACGAGGCCCGGGCACCCGGCGGGGCCAGTACGACCGCCAGCTCCCAGGAGCTCACCGAGCGCAGCAGCTCCGCCAGGGTGACCAGCATGGCCGCGGCCAGCAGTGCGACCGAGGCCACGACCGGCCCGGCGCCGGTGGCGAGCGCGATCAGCAGGCAGCCACCCAGCACCGTCACCCCGTACCAGCGCACCGCTGCGGCCGCGCCGAGCGCGCCCTCCGCCCGGGCCGAGACCCGCAGTTGCAGCAGCACCACGAGCACCGTGTTGAGCACCAGGAAGACCGGGACGACCGCGTGCGGCGCGCCGGTGTGGTGGACCAGCCAGAGCGGCAGCCCGACGTTGAGGATCGAGTCGTCCAGGTTCAGCGGCATGTCCAGCAGGACGAACCGCAGGTAGCCGCGGTCCCGCCAGGGGCTCGGCACGGCGGAGGGCGACGCGGCGGGCTCTTCCCCGGCCTTCGCCGCGACCAGGCCGCGCCCGGACGGCTCCCGGGTCCGCCAGACCAGCACGGCGGCGAGCACGTAGGACAGCCCGTTGGCGAGGATCAGCGCCCGGTAGGCGGCCGTGGTCCCGATCGCGAGCCCGATCGCCGCGATGCCCGCACCGAGCGCGTACCCGGCGTTGGCCACACTGCGGAACAGCGCCTGGTAGGTCGCCCGCCGCTCGCCCGCCACCCGGGTCGCGAACAGCATCTCCAGTGTCTTGGCGGCGCGCTCGGCCAGGCAGATCAGGGCCACCACGGGCAGCAGCGCGGCGAAGTCGTCGACCACCAGCAGCAGCCCCATCGCGCCCAGTCGCAGCAGGTGGCAGCCGATCAGCAGCCACCGCACCGGGATCCGCTCGGCCGCCCGCCCGGCCAGCGGGGAGCCGGCGATCCCCGCCACCGCCCCCACCCCGAGCAGCAGCCCCAGCCGGCGTGCGTCCATCCCGCACACGTAGGTGAAGTAGAGCACCGAGGCCGCCGCCCACACCCCGGTGCCGGTCCGGTCGACGCACTGCGCCAGCAGCATGATCCGCGCGTCCCGCCCGCCCGGCGGCCGCCGCAGCTGCGCCATCAGTCCGTTCCCCCGCATGACAGGCCCCCGTCGTATGAGTGGTGTGAGTCGGTCGAGTCGCACGATCGCAATTAATCTCGACGTCAAGATACTTTATGTCAAGAGACTCGCGGAACCCCCGAACCGCCGGTAGCGCCCGGCCCCACGAAGGGCCGGGCGCTACCGGTGCGACGACGAGCGGGAGTCCCCGCCCGGTACGACAGCTGCCGCCGGCCGACGCGCCGCGCCACGACATCGCCACCGCGGCGCCGCCGGACCCGCGGCTGCGACTGCCCGTCCTGCTCACCGCAGTGGAGCAGCTGCTGCGCCTGCACGGCTCGCTGCACACCCGACTGCTGCCGGACGACAGCGGCGGCCTCCGCCAAGTCGTCGACGGCGAAGGCACCTTGGGCCCTGGACACCCTGCGGTCCGCCGAGGCGCCGAGCCTGGCCACGACGGCGGACCCGGCCGCACTCCCGCGCCCCGCGATGGGACGATTCCCCTACGGCATCGAGGAGTTGATCCCCACCGAGGCCGACACGGACGCCGACGCGACCACCGGCACGGACACCGGAACGGCCACCGACAGGGACACCGACGCGAAGGCGGACACCGCGACCGCCGCCGGGGCCAGGAGCGGACCCGGGACCGCCGAACACGCTTGAACCTGACACCGGTGTCAAGTTCTACCGTACCGGCATGACCACGACCACCACCGCATCCCTGCTCACCCCGTACCGCCTCGGCCGGCTCGACCTGCCGAACCGCGTCGCCATGGCCCCGATGACGCGGTACCGGGCCGCCGTGGACGGTACGCCACTGCCCGTCGTCGCCGAGTACTACGCCCAGCGCGCGAGTGCCGGCCTGATCGTCACCGAGGGCATCTGGCCCAGCCGGCAGGGCCAGTCCGGCTGGCGCCTGCCCGGCCTGGAGACGCCCGCGCACGCGGCCGGCTGGCGCGCGGTGACCGAGGCCGTGCACGCCGCCGGCGGGCGGATCGCCGCCCAGCTGATGCACGGCGGGCGCCAGGGACACCCCCTCAACCGGCTGCTCGGCGACGTCCCGGCCGGCCCGTCCGCCGTCCCCGCCCCGGGCCCGGTGCACGTCAAGGACGGCGGCAAGGCAGAGGCCGTCACCCCGCGCGCCATGACCCGCGAGGAGATCCGCCGCACCATCGCCGACCACGTCGACTCCGCCCGGCTGGCCCTCGCCTCCGGCTTCGACGCCGTCGAACTGCACGGCGCCAACTCCTACCTGATCCACCAGTTCCTGGCCGACAACACCAACCTGCGCACCGACGAGTACGGCCCCCGCACCCTCGCCGACCGCCTGCGCTTCCCGATCGAACTGGTCACCGCCGTCGCCGAGGCCATCGGCCCCGATCGCCTCGGCCTGCGCCTGTCCCCCGGCAACCCGCAGTTCGGCATGTACGAGGCCGACCCCGCCCCGGTCTACCGCGCGCTGCTCGCCGAACTCGACGGCCTCGGCCTGGCCTATCTCCACCTCACCGACAACGACGACTACCCGGCCCTGGCCGACCTGCGCCCGCGCTGGTCCGGGCCGCTGATCGGCAACGTCGGCGAGAACCGCGCCGCCACCGACCGCGAGCGCGGCGAGGCGGTGCTGACCGCCGGCCTGGCCGACCTGGTCTCCTACGGCCGCGCCTTCATCGCCAACCCCGACCTGCCCGAGCGGCTCGCCGCGAACGCCCCGCTCACCCCCGTCGACCCCACCCACCTCTACGGCCAGGAGGCCACCGGCTACACCGACTACCCGCGACTGCGGCCGGCCGCCCGGCCGTGAAACGGCCGGCGAGTCGGCGCAGGGGGCCCCCGTCCTGACCGACTGTCAGCGCCACCCGCTATGGTCGGCCCGGAACGATCCCAGTACGAACAGCACCACCGCCACCAGGGGGCACCATGACCGCACCGGGCACCGGCCCGCTCACCACCACCGACCTCGTGGAGGGCTGGCGCCGGGTGGGCGTCCGGGAGGGCATGGCGCTGATCGTGCACTCCTCGCTCTCCAGCCTCGGCCGGGTCGAGGGCGGCGCGGCAGCCGTGGTGGCCAGCCTGCGCGAGGCGGTCGGGCCCGGCGGCACCGTCGCCGCTCCCGCCTTCACCTCCGACACGGTCCGCGACCCGGCCCCCGGGCACAGCGGCCCGCCCAGCCCCGAGGTCGCCGAACTCCGGGCCGCCGTCCCGCTGTTCAACCCCGGGCTCCCCTCCGCCACGGGCGCGGTGGCGGAGGCACTGCGCGCCCTGCCGGAGAGCCTGCGCAGTGCCCACCCGCAGGTCTCGGTCGCCGCTGTCGGCGCGCACGCCCGGGAGGTCACCGCCCGGCGCTCGCTCGGCTTCGCCGTCGGCCGGGAGTCGCCGTTCGGCGCGCTGCACGACCTCGGCGGGTACGTGCTGCTGGTCGGCGTCGGCCACAACCGCAACACCTTCCTGCACTACGCCGAGACCTTCGCACCCAACCGCCGGCTCAAGCTCCGCCGGTTCCCGATGGCGATCCAGGGCGAGCGGGTCTGGATCGAGGCGCCGGACGTGGGGGACGACAACGACACCCACTTCCCGGTCGTGGGGCGGGAGTTCGAGGAGCAGGCGGGCATCCGCGAGGTCCTGGTCGGCGACGCGCCCTGCCGGCTGGTCCCGGTCCGCGAACTCATACCCTTCGCTGTCCGCCGCCTCACCGAACTGCTGGCGGCGGACGGCCCGGGCACGGCATGAGCCGGGCCGGCGGTTCCCGCCGTACACGCGGAACCGCCGACCCGTCCCCGCATGCCGTCAGTGTCGGGCTTCGTGCACCGAGCTGGTCTCCTGGATCTTCTTCCAGGACTTCGGCTCGGCCGGCAGCTGCCCCTCGGCCCGGCCGGCGTCCGCGCCCGGCGCCAGCGAGGCCGCGGCCGCGGTGCCCGGCGGCACCGGCCCGACGGCGGGCTTGCTCGGGGTGAACAGCCAGGTGTTCAGCAGGTCGCCGAGCTTCTGGCCCGACACCTTCTCCGCGTACGCCTGGAACTCCGGGATGGTGGCGTTACCGTAACGGCGCTCGGTGGGCCAGCCCTTGAGGATCCGGAAGAACTTCTCGTCCCCGACGGCGTTGCGCAACGCCTGGATCGCCACCGCGCCACGGTAGTACACCGCACCGGAGAACTGGTTCTCCTCTCCCGGGTCGCCCGGCTTGACGGTCCAGAACGGGTCGTCGGCCGGGCGCGAGGCGTAGATGTAGTCGGCCAACTCCTGGGCGGTGCCCTCGTTCTCGTGCTCGGACCAGAGGAACTGGGAGTACTCGGCGAAGCCTTCGTTCAGCCAGATGTCGCTCCACCGGGAGAGCGAGACGCTGTCCCCGTACCACTGGTGGGCCAACTCGTGGACGACCACCTGGGTGTTGGAACCCCGGGCGAACAGCCCGGGACCGTAGGAGACCCGGGTCTGGGTCTCCAGTGCGCCACTGGACTGGGTGTTGGCGACGTAGCCGCCGACGGAGCTGAACGGGTACTCGCCGAAGTAGCCGCTCAGCCAGTCCACCAGCTCGCCGGTGCGCTCGACGCTCGCCCGGGCCGCGGCCGCGTTCTCCCCGAGGTCCTTGCTGTACGCGTTGTAGACCGGCAGCCCGCTCGCCGTGGTGTCCTGGCTCACGTCGAACTTGCCGATCGCCAGGGTCGCCAGGTACGTCGCCTGCGGCTTGTTCTCGCGCCAGCTGTAGCGGGTCCAGCCGGCCTGTGAGGTGGTGCCGGTCAGCACGCCGTTGCTGATCACCTGGTTGCCGTCCGGCACGAGGACCGAGACGTCGAAGGTCGCCTTGTCGCTCGGGTGGTCGTTGCTCGGGAACCACCACCCGGCCGACACCGGCTCACCGGCCACCACCGCACCGTCCGGGGTGCGGCGCCAGGCGGTGTAGCCACCGTACTTCTGCACGGTGGACGGCACGTCCTTGTAGCGCACCACCACGGTGGCCTGGCTGCCCTTGGCCAGCGGCCGGGCGGGGGTGATCTCCAGCTCCTGATCGCCACTGGTGGCGAAGGTCGCGATCCGGCCGTTGACCCGGACTTCGGAGACGTTCAGCGCGAAGTCGAGGTTGAACCGGGAGAGGTCCTGGGTCGCCGTGGCGAGAATGGTCGTGGTGCCCTCCAGCTCGTCGGTGGCGGGCTGGTACTTCAGCCGGATGTCGTAGTGCGAGACGCGGTACCCGCCGTTGCCGAGGGTCGGGTAGTACGGGTCCCCGAGCCCGTCCGCGCCGGGCTGGAAGCCGGAAGCCGAAGCGGGGACGGCCAGGAACAGGCTCAGGGCACTGGCAGCAGAGACGATCAGTCTCTTGCGCACGTGGTCCTCCAGGGATCACAGGAACGATGGGGTTGAACCGATCCTTGTCCCGGCAGCCCCTCGCCCACTCCCCGATCGTGAGTTCTTCATGAGAAGAAACGCGCCGAAATGACGGCTCCGCAGCGGTGCCGCGAAGCCGTCACGTCGAACGGCCCGATCTGTCGTCAGTTTCGGGCTTCATGCACCGAGTTGGTCTCCTGGATCTTCTTCCAGGACTTCGGCTCCACCGGCAGCTGCCCCTCGGCCCGGTCCGCGCCCGGCGCGAGCGAGGCCGCGGCTGCGGTGCCCGGCGGCACCGGCCCGACGGCCGGCTTGCTCGGGGTGAACAGCCAGGTGTTCAGCACGTCGCCGAGCTTCTTCCCGGAGACCTTCTCCGCGTACGCCTGGAACTCCGGGATGGTGGCGTTACCGTAACGGCGCTCGGTGGGCCAGCCCTTGAGGATCCGGAAGAACTTCTCGTCACCGACGGCGTTGCGCAGCGCCTGGACGGCCACCGCGCCGCGCTCGTACACGGGGCTGGAGAACTGGTCGTCCGGCCCCGGGTCGCCCGGCTTGATGGTCCAGAACGGGTCGTCGGCCGGATGCGAGGCGTAGACGTAGTCGGCCAGCTCCTGCGCGGTGCCCTCGTTCTCGTGCTCGGACCAGAGGAACTGGGAGTACCGGGCGAAGCCCTCGTTCAGCCAGATGTCGCTCCAGCGGGAGAGCGAGACGCTGTCCCCGTACCACTGGTGGGCCAGCTCGTGCACGACCACCGAGGTGTTGGCGCCCTTGGCGAACTGCCGGGGGCTGTAGAAGATCCGGGTCTGGGTCTCCAGGGCGTAGCCGGTCGGGACGTTGGGGACGTAGCCGCCGACCGAGCTGAACGGGTACTCGCCGAAGTAGCCGCTCAGCCAGTCCACCAGCTCGCCGGTGCGCTCGACGCTCGCCCGGGCCGCGTCGGCGTTGTCGCCGAGGTCCTTGCTGTACGCGTTGTAGACCGGCAGCCCGCTCGCCGTGGTGTCCCGGGTCACGTCGAACTTGCCGATCGCGAGCGTGGCCAGGTACGTCGCCTGCGGCTTGTTCTCGCGCCAGCTGTAGCGGGTCCAGCCGGCCTGTGAGGTGGTACCGGTCAGCACGCCGTTGCTGATCGCCTGGGTGCCGTCCGGCACCAGCACCGAGACGTCGTAGGTGGCCTTGTCGCTCGGGTGGTCGTTGCTCGGGAACCACCACCAGGCCGCCTCGGGCTCGTTCGCGGCGATCCCGCCGTCCGGCGTGCGGTGCCAGCTGGTGAAGCCGTACTTCTTCACGGTGGACGGCACGCCCTTGTAACGCACCACCACGGTGGCCTGGGCGCCCTTGGCCAGCGGCCGGGCGGGGGTGATCTCCAGCTCCTGCTCCCCGCTGGTGGCGAACTTCGCGACCCGGCCGTTGACCCGGACCTCGGAGACGTTCAGCGCGAAGTCGAGGTTGAACCGGGAGAGGTCCTGGGTCGCCGTGGCGAGAATGGTCGCGGTGCCCTCCAGCTCGTCGGTGGCGGGCTGGTACTTCAGCCGGATGTCGTAGTGCGAGACGCGGTACCCGCCGTTGCCGTAGGTCGGATAGTACGGATCTCCGACCCCGGCCGCGCCGGGCTGGAAGTCGGAAGCCGAGGCGGGGACGGCCAGGAACAGGCTCAGGGCACTGGCAGCAGAGACGATCAGTCTCTTGCGCACGTGGTCCTCCAGGGATCACAGGATCGATTGGGTCGAATCGATCCTTGTCCCGGCAGCCCCTCGCCCACTCCCCGATCGTGAGATGTTCATGAGAAGAAACGCGCCGAAATGGCGGCTCCGCAGCGGTGCCGCGGAACCGCCTCACCCGCCCCACCCGTCACTCACGTCCCGAGCGCCACGGGCGCCCGCACCAGCGAGCCGT
The DNA here is from genome assembly GCF_040683915.1 of Kitasatospora sp. NPDC093102. Classification (NCBI taxonomy): domain Bacteria; kingdom Bacillati; phylum Actinomycetota; class Actinomycetes; order Kitasatosporales; family Streptomycetaceae; genus Kitasatospora; species Kitasatospora sp. NPDC093102. Next base: position 163,723 of record NZ_JBFBFA010000004.1, read on the forward strand.
ACTCCGTCCACGAGCCGTCGTAGTTCTTCACGTGCGGGTAGCCGAGCAGTTCGGTGAGCGCGAACCAGGTGTGCGCGGACCGCTCGCCGATCCGGCAGTACGCGATCACCTCGCGCTCCGACTCCACGCCCCGCCCCCCGTACAGCGCCCGCAGCTCCTCCGCCGAGCGGAACGACCCGTCGTCGTTGGCCGCCTGCGACCAGGGGATGTTGACCGCGCCCGGAATGTGCCCGGGCACCTGCGCCTGCTCCTGCGGCAGGTGCGGGGGCGCGATCAGCTCGCCCCGGAACTCGGCCGGTGAGCGGACGTCCACCAGCACCGCGTCCGCCCCGGGCTTGGCGAACACCTCGGCCTTGGCCAGGACCTCGTCCCGCAGCGCCCGCAGCTCCGGCCGCTCGGGCCCGCGGAGCCGGTAGTCGGTGTGCTGGTAGTCCATCACCTCGTGGGTGAGCTCCCGCTCCTCCAGCTCCCACTTCTTGCGCCCGCCGTCCAGCAGCCGCACCGGCCCGAAGCCGCGCAGCCGCAACAGCCAGTAGGCGTAGGCGGCGAACCAGTTGTTGTTGCCGCCGTAGAGGACCACGGTGGTGTCGTCCTCGACCCCGGCCGCCCGCAGCAGGTGCTGGACGCCGTCGCGGTCGATGTAGTCCCGGCCGACCTGGCTGTGCAGGTCGGTGGTCCAGTTCCAGCCGACCGCGCCGGGGATGTGGTCCCGGTCGTAGGCCTGCGTGTCCTCGTCCACATCGACGACCCGGACCGTCCCGTCGTCCAGGTGGTGGGCCAGCCATTCGGTGTGGACCAACGCCTCGGGGTGCGCGTAGCCGTTGCCGGTCATCCCAGGCCCTCCTTCGCTCTGCCCAGGCTGCGGCGCCCGGCCACGGGCACAGCGGGCCGCACGACGAGGGCAGCGCGTACGGGCACGGTGAGGCGCCGGCGACCGGGCCGGACAGTTCGAACCTACGCCGCCCGTCCGGCCCGGGCCACCCCTGGCAGCCCCCGCCCGGCTGACGGGCCCGGTCAGCCGGGCGGCGGCCCCGGCCCGTGGCCCGACCGTCCGGATCCGCGGTGACCGTCCGCTCAGGAGAAGACGACGGAGCGCAGCTTCAGCCGGTCGCCGAGCTTCTTGCCGGGGTTCATGACGTAGAACACGTCGCCCGAGCAGCCGAAGTCCAGGAAGACCGTGGCCGTGGACCGGGTGAAGTTCTCCGGCGCGAAGCCCGGCGCCTCCTCGGTCGTCCACGGCAGGTCGATGCACGTGCCGCTCCGCGGGTCGGCCAGGCCGGTGAGGACGCCGGGGCCGACCTTGTAGAGGAAGTCACCCTCCGCGGCGTTGGCGGAGAACGGAACGGCGAGGACGAGGGCGACGGCGCTGGCGGCAGCGAGCACGGCGTTGCGGAGACGCATGAGTGAGGGCCTTTCAGGTGGTACTCGGCGGTACCCGGTTTATTGGTGCGAAATCACCCTAGAGGCCCAAAATCCGCAGAAACGGTTCTCCCAATCCACCCTTTCGGGTGGTTTAAGCACTAGAGCCGCGACCTGCCGCCCAGTGGAACCCCCTCAGTTCGGCGGAGCCGTGAAGTAGTACCCCGAGTCGACGAGCACCGGCAGGTACGCCTTCAGCGCGGCCACCGTCTGCGACCGGTCCCCACCGCCGTCGTGATTGAGCACGATCGACCCGGGCCGGACGTTCTTGAGGACCCGGTCGATGATCGCCGGGGTCCCCGGCCTGGCCCAGTCCCGCGGGTCCACCGACCAGGCCATGTTCCGCATCCCGAGGTCGGCGGCCACCTTGAGCGAGACCTCGGACCAGTCCCCGCCCGGCGCGCGGAACCAGGTGGGCTGCCGGCCCGCGGTCCGTTGCAGCAGGTCGGAGGTCCGCTCCAGCTCGTCCCGCACCTTGTCCTCGGACAGGTGCCGCAGGTCCGGGTGGGTCCAGGTGTGGTTGGCGATGTGATGGCCGCGGTCCGCGATCTCCCGCACCAGGGCGGGGTGCTCGGCCGCGTTCTCGCCGATCAGGAAGAACGTCGCCCTGATCCCGTACTGCTCGAACAGCGCCAGCACGGCCGGTGTGTGACGGGGGTCCGGGCCGTCGTCGATGGTGAGCGCCACCACCCGCCGCCCCGAGCCCAGGTCGTACACCGGCTTGCCCTCCGCCTCGGTGAGCACCCGGTGCACGGGCGCCTCGCTCGGCACGATGGCCGACGGGGTGGCGGCCGACGAGGCGGCGGACGGCGAGACGGCGGGCGGGGAGACGGCATCGGTCGCCCCCGCCACGGCGCGACGCTCCCCGCCGCTCCAGGGGCTCTGGCATCCGGCAGCCGTTCCCAAAAGGGACATTCCGGCCGCGACCAGCAGCAGCCTGCGTGAAGTAATCTGATGATCTGACAGCATTGTGGATGCATCCCCTGGCCGTCACCGCCGCTCCCGGGGGCAACTCCGACGGACCCGATCACCACTCCGACGGCCCAAGAGCCATCGGTCGCACACCCCGCTTCCGGAGCTCTTCCACGGATCTTCCCCGACCGGACGCTCCACCTCCCCCCGGGGCCGCTACGCTGTGCCTTCCCCAGTGTGATGATCTGCCATCAGAGGACGTGGCCATGACGACAAGTCAGGACTCCCCCGACCAGGGCCAGCAGGGCGACGGCTCCACCGAGCTCAGCCAGTGGGAACGCTTCGGCGTCGACACCACCGCCCCGCACTCTGCGCGTGTGTACGACTACTGGCTGGGAGGGAAGACCAACTTCCCGCCGGACCGCGCCATGGGGCAGGCCATCGAGCAGGCCGTGCCGAGCGTCAAGGAGATGGCCAAGGCCAACCGCGCGTTCCAGGGCCGGGCCGTGCGCTACCTGGCCCAGGAGCACGGCATCCGCCAGTTCCTCGACCTCGGCACCGGCATCCCGACCTCGCCGAACACCCACGAGATCGCCGAGGCCGTCAGCCCCGGGACCCGGGTGGTCTACGTCGACAACGACCCGATCGTGCTCGCCCACGCCCGCGCGCTGATGGTCTCCAGCCCGGCCAGCCGCACCACCTACATCCACGCCGACCTGCGCAAGCCCGAGGAGCTGTTCGCCGACCCGGCGCTCACCTCCACCCTCGACCTCACCCAGCCGGTCGGCCTGCTGATGATCGCCGTGCTGATGCTGATCGCCGACGCGGACGACCCGTGGGGCCGGGTCGCCGCACTGCGCGACGCCCTGCCGACCGGCAGCTGCATCGCGCTGACCACCCCCACCCCGGACTTCGACCCGGAGGCCGTCGGCAAGGTCGCCGAGGCCGCCCGGGCCGGCGGGATGACCCTGGTGCCGCGCAGCTACGACGACGTGGTCCGGTTCTTCGACGGCTGGGAGCTGGTCGAGCCGGGCGTCGCCCCGGTGCTGGCCTGGCGCCCGGACGGCGAGCCGCCGGCCGACCCGAAGGCCGCGTACTACTGGGGCGGCGTCGCGATCAAGCGCTGACACCGTCAAGCGCTGACACCGTCGAGCGCCGGGTGGGGCGGCCGCGGGCCGTCCCACCCGGCGAAGGCGTCACTTCAGCAGCCGCGACAGCCGCCGGTCCGCCAGCGGCTTGCCGCCGGTCTGGCAGGTCGGGCAGTACTGGAACGAGGAGTCCGCGAAGGACACCTCGCGGATGGTGTCCCCGCACACCGGGCAGGGCTGACCGGTCCGGCCGTGCACCCGCAGCCCGAGCTTCTTCTCCGCCTTCAGCTCCCCCGCCGTCAGCCCGCGCGCATGCTCCACCGCCTCGCGCAGCGTGCCGCCGAGCGCCTCGTACAGCCGGGCCACCTCGCCCTCGGTCAGGCTCGCGGCCGACTTGTACGGCGACATCCGGGCCGCGTGCAGCACCTCGTCCGAGTAGGCGTTGCCCACCCCCGCCAGCACGCTCTGGTCCCGCAGCACGCCCTTGATCCGGCGCCGGTCGTCGCGCAGCAGGGCGGCGAAGTCCGCCAGGGTGAAGGCCGGGTCCAGCGGGTCCGGACCGAGCCGGGCCACGCCCGGCACCTCCGCCGGGTCCCGCACCAGGTGGACCGCGAGCCCCTTCTTCGAACCGGCCTCGGTGAGGTCGAAGCCGTCCCCCGCCTCGCCTTCCAGCCGCAGCCGCAGCCGCAGCGCCAGCGGGTTGCGCGGACTCAACCGCGGCGGCTCGGCGGGCAGGCTGTCCTTCCAGCGCAGCCAGCCGGCCCGGGCCAGGTGGACCACCAGGTGCAGCCCCTCGGCCTCGATGTCCAGGAACTTGCCGCGCCTGGTCACCGGACCGACCGTCCGCCCCTCCAGTGCCGTCACCGGAGGGTCGTACGTCTTCAGCGCGCTGATCGCCACCGGCTGCACCCGGGCGATCACGCGCCCGGTCAGCCGCTCGGACAGGAAGGCGCTCAGCGCCTCGACCTCGGGCAGCTCCGGCATGCGCCCAGTCTCCCCCGGCCCACCGCCGACCGCGCGGGCTCGCCCCACCGCCCCGCCCTCACCCGCCGCTTTGCCCGTCCCCGCCCCGAGGCGCAGTCTGGAACGGAGGGAGGTGCCGCGCCCCATGAGCACCCTTGAGGAACAGATCGACATCGCCGTCCCGGTCCTCGCCGCCTGGGAGCAGCTGCACCGGGTGCACGAGTATCCGCAGTTCGTCGAAGGCGTCCACAGCGCCCACCCGCACGGCCGGAACCTCGCGCACCTCGGGGTGGAGATCGACGGGGCCGAGCGCTCGGTCGACGCCGAGATCATTGACCGCGGCCGGGGCCGGGTGATGGCCTGGCGGACCCTGGACGTCCTCCGGCTGCACGGCGCCTTCGCGCTGCTGCCGCTCGACGCCCGGCACACCCGGGTGCAGATCCGGGTGGAGTACGACCCGGAGGCGGTGCACCGGGAGCTCGGCGGGCCGCGCGGTTTCGCCCTGGCCGGGGCGATCGAGCGGGCGGTGCGCGAGGACCTGGACCATTTCCGGGAGCTGGTGGAGGCGCGGGTGAACGCCGCCGACGGTCACCCCGACGCACCCGACGCCGCCCCGCCGGCCTCCGGCGGGGCGGCGTAAGTTCCGCATAAGCCCAGCTCAGCGCGGGTGGTGAGGCACTTCACAGCTCGCCGCCCGGCAGACCGTTCCAGTTTCAACCTGTGGCAGACTCGGGTCCCATGGACATCGGCCCGGTCACCAGGACGCTCCGCGCGGCGGTCTTCGCCGCGCTGGTCGTCCTGCTCGCCGGGCTCGGCCAGGTGCTCGTCACCGGCCGCGCGCTGCCGGTCGGCCCGATGCTGCTGGCCTGGGCCGCCGTCTTCGCGGTGGCCTTCGCGCCGGCCGGCCGCGAGCGCGGCTACCCGGCGGTCGCGGCGGTGTTCCTGCCGCTGGAGCTGGCCGCCGGCGCGCTGTTCGACCTCGCGCAGAGCACCTGTCCGTCGCTGCCGCCCGGCGCCGGGCACGGCCTCCAGCCGCTGCTGTGCGGCGGCGGCTCGCTCGGCGGCTTCCTGCTCGGCCACGGTGTCTCCCCGCAGACCGGCGTGCTGCTGCTCCTGCTGCTGCACACGGTGATCGCGCTGGCCGGCGCCTACTGGCTGCACCGCGCGGACGCCGCGCTGCGCTGCCTGGCCGGGACCGTCCGGATGCTGGGCGAGTTCCTGCACCGCCACCTGCCCGCCGCCGCCCGCTGGCTGCGGCTGCTCGTCGCTCCGCTGCCGGCCCGTCCGCCGGCGCGGGTGCCGTTCCCCCGGGCCAGCCGGGCGCTGGTCCCTGCCGAGGACGTCGTCGTCCGCCCGGCCGTCCGGCGCGGTCCGCCGGTGTTCGCCCTGGCCGCCTGAGCCCGCAGGCCTCCCGCCCGCTCAGCCGGCTGTCTCTCCCCTCGCACAGGCCCCGCCCGGCCGCGCGTCTCCCCGTACGCCCGAGAGCACAGGACGACACCCCATGAGCAACACCCGCAAGACCGACAAGAAGACCTCCGCCACCGAGCGCATGCGCGTCGCCCGCGCCCAGGCCGAGCGCTCCGACCGGATCCGCCGCCGGGTGGTGGTCGGCGGCGCCTCCGTCGCCGTGCTCGCCCTCGCGGCGGGCGTGGCCTTCGCCGTCGGCGGCTCCTCCGGCTCCGGTTCGAACGCCGCGAACGGCCCGCTGGTCGTCCCGGCCAACGCGAGCGGCACCGACGGCACCGTGATCACCTACGGCAGGGCCGACGCCCCGCACACCCTGGAGGTCTACGAGGACTTCCGCTGCCCGTTCTGCGAGCAGCTGGAGACCACCACCGGCAAGGCGATCCAGCAGCTCGCCGACGACGGCACGTACAAGGTCGAGTACCACCTGGCGACGTTCCTGGACAACAACCTCGGCGGCAAGGGCTCGCGCACCGCGCTGGCCGCGGCCGGCGCCGCGCTGAACGAGGGCGTGGACAAGTTCAAGGCGTTCCACGACGTGCTGTACGCCAACCAGCCGGACGAGCGCAGCGACGCCTTCGGCGACGTCAACCACATCCTGGACCTGGCCGGCCAGGTACCCGGCCTGAAGACCGACGGCTTCGTCAAGGCCGTCCAGGACGGCACCTACGCGCCGTGGGCGGCCAAGGTCAACGAGGAGTTCAACAAGAGCGACGTCACCGGCACCCCGACCGTCAAGCTGGACGGCAAGAAGCTGGACGTCCTGACCAACGGCAAGGCCGTCGCGCCCGAGCAGTTCACCGCGATGGTCAAGCAGGTGACCGGATGACGGCCGGCTCCCCCGCCGCACGGCCCGCCTACGGCGCGAGCCGCCCGTTCGCCTGGCTGCTGCTGATCGGCGGCGCGGTCGGCCTGTTCGCCTCGACGGTCCTCACCCTGGACAAGATCCGGCTGCTGAAGGACCCGTCCTACGTCCCCAACTGCAACATCAACCCGATCATCAGCTGCGGTTCGATCATGCGCAGCGAGCAGGCCGAGGCCTTCGGCTTCCCCAACTCCCTGATCGGGCTGGTCGCCTTCGGGGTCGTCGTCGCGGTCGGCGCCGGGCTGCTCTCCGGGGCGGCGTACCGGCGCTGGTTCTGGCTCGGCCTGCAGGCCGGAACGGTGTTCGGGGCCGGCTTCGTGACCTGGCTGATGTACCAGGCGCTGTACCGGATCGGCGCGCTCTGCCCGTACTGCATGGTGGTGTGGGCCGCGGTGATCCCGCTGTTCTGGTACACCACGCTGCACAACCTGCGCACGGGCGTGATCCCGGTGGGCCCGCGGCTGCGGGCGGTCGTCCGGGAGGCGGCCCGCTACCACTGGGTCGTCCCGGCCCTGTGGTACGCGGTGATCGCGCTGCTGGTCCTCAACCGGTTCTGGTACTACTGGAGCACCCTGATCTGACCCCCGTCCCGCCGCCCTCCCGTTCCGACGGGGAAGGGCGGCGGGCCGCCACGGCAGGCGTATCCGGCCCGGTCAGAAGGTGAACTCCTCGACCTCCGCCAGGAGTTCGGCCCGCCGCCGGTCGTCGATGAACGAGGCGCGGAAGGAGTTCGCGGCCAGCCGGCGCAGGGTCTCCTGGTCGAGGGCGAGGGCCTCGCTCACCGCGCGGAAGTTGTCCTCCACGTAGCCGCCGAAGTACGCCGGGTCGTCGGAGTTGACGGTGACCAGCAGGCCGGCCTCCAGCATCTCGCGCAGCGGGTGGTCGGCGAGGGTGTCGATGCAGCGCAACCGGACGTTGGAGAGCGGGCAGAGGGTCAGCGGGATCTGCTCGCGCACCAGGCGGGCGACCAGCTCGCCGTCCTCCAGGCAGCGCAGCCCGTGGTCGATCCGCTCGACGCCGAGGACGTCCAGCGCCTCGGTGATGTACGCGGCCGGGCCCTCCTCGCCCGCGTGGGCGACCCGGCGCAGCCCGGCCTCGGCGGCCCGGCGGTACACCTCGCGGAACTTCACCGGCGGGTGGCCGACCTCCGCGGAGTCCAGGCCGATGCCGGCGATCCGGTCGAAGTACGGGCGGGCGGCCTCGAAGGTCTCCAGCGCGGACTCGGCGGACTCGTCCCGCAGGAAGCACATGATCAGCTGGGTGCTGATGCCGTACCGCTCCTCGCTGCGCTCCAGCGCCCTGGTCAGCCCGTCCACCACCACGGCCAGCGGCACTCCGCGCGCGGTGTGCGCCTGCGGGTCGAAGAAGATCTCCGCGTGCCGCACGCCCTGCTCGGCGGCGCGGGCCAGGTAGGCGTCGGCGAGGTCGGCGAAGTCGTCCTCGGTGCGCAGCACGGCCATCAGCGCGTAGTAGAGGTCCAGGAAGGACTGGAGGTCGCTGAAGGAGTACGCCTCGCGCAGCGCCTCGGTGTCGGCGTACGGCAGCTCGACACCGTTGCGGGCGGCGAGCTCGAAGGCGAGCTCGGGCTCCAGGGTGCCTTCGATGTGCAGGTGGAGTTCGGCCTTGGGAAGCGGCATGTGCGATCTGTCCAGCGGTAGCGGGTGGACCCGGAGGTAACGGAATGATCCATCCTATGAGCTGCTGCCCACCGGGGGCCCGGTGGGCAGCTCCCGGAGGGTCCGCAGCGGGGAGAGCAGCGGCAGCGCCCCGGCCAGTACGAGCAGACCGGACATCACCCACATGGTGGCGCGCAGCCCGATCGTCTCGCCCAGCATGCCGCCGGCCAGGGCGCCGAGCGGGATGGTCGCCTGGACCGCGAACATCGAGCCGGCCGCCACCCGGGTGAGCAGCTCGGGCGGGGTGTAGGACTGCCGGAAGCTCCCGAGCACCACGTTGACGAACACCACCGCCGCGATGACCGTGAGCGATCCGAGGAGGTGGAGCGCCGTCCCGGGGCCCGGCCCGGCCAGCGGCATCAGCAGTCCGAACGGCACGGCGGTGAGCAGCACGATCCGTACCGCGCGCGCCGTCCCGAGCCGGTGACAGAGCGGGCGGGCCGCCAGCGCACCGAGCACGCCGCCGACCGCGGCGGCGGAGGCGAGCCCGCCGACCCAGCCGGGGGCGATCCCGGCCTCCCGGACCAGGAACAGCGCCAGGATCGACTGGTAGCCGATGAGCGCGAAGTTCGCGGCCGCGCCGAAGCACAGGAAGGCGCGCAGGTACGGGTCGCGCAGCAGGAAGGACAGCCCTTCCCGGACCTGCCCGAGCAGGTCCGCCCGCTGGGGCACGGCCGGCTCCGGCCCGGACCGGATCCGCAGCAGGGTGCCGGCCGCGACCAGGAAGCTCACCGCGTCGACGAGCAATCCGGCCGCCGCACCCAGCAGTTGGATGGTCAGCCCGGCCAGCCCGCGCCCGAGGACCTCGGCCGCCGAGCCGCTGCCCTGGAGCTTGGCGTTGCCCTCGACCAGGTCCTCCGGCGCCACCAGCTCGGGCAGGTACGCCTGGTAGGCGGCACCGAAGAACACCGAGGCCACCCCGCTCAGGAAGGCCACGGCCAGCAGCTGCGCCAGGGTGAGCGCCCCGAACCAGCCCGCCACCGGCACGCTCGCGAACAGCGCGGCCGAAACCAGGTTGCAGACGATCATCACGGCCCGCCGGGGCAGCCGGCCGACCCACACCCCGGCCGGCAGGCCGAACACCAGCGAGGGCAGCCAGACCGCGCCGGTCAGCAGGCCGGAGGCGAGCGGCCCGGCGTCCAGCACGAGCACCGCGACCAGCGGCAGGGCGACGGAGGTGACGCTGCTGCCCAGCTTGCTGGCGGCCTCCCCGGCCCACAGCAGCCGGAAGTCCCGCTGGGCGAACAGGCCCCAGCGTGACCGGACTTCGGGATCCCGGGCAACCGGAACGGCGGTCACGGCCGGGCCGGGACGCTGTGCGAGAAGGCGAGCACGGTCTCCCGCTCCCGCCCGTCCTCCGGCACCGGCCGGTCCGTCCACTTCTGGATCACCGCGTGCAGGTCCGCGGCCAGTTCCCGGGCCTCCTCCGGGGTGAGCCGCAGCCAGGCCTGGGTGGCGATCGAGCAGCCGTCCCGCCACTCGGGGGCGTAGCTGCTGCGCCGCGCCCCCCACTCGCGGACCAGCTCGGCCTGGCGCTCCAGCAGGATCGAGCCGGCCGCGTCCGCGACGGCCTCGGTGACCGGGTCGCCGTCGAAGTCGGCCCTGGTCCAGCTGAGTTCCTTGTCGGCGAGCCGCCACCAGCGTTCGCGCCGGTCCCGGGCGAGTTCGGGTGCCTCGGCGATCAGTCCGCTCTCGGCCAGCACCTTCAGGTGGTGGCTGACGTTGCCGACCGCCTGTCCGGTGCGCTCCGCGAGCTGCCCGACCGTCGCCGGGCCGTCCACCTTGAGCAGGTCGAGCAGGCGGCGGCGCAGGGGGTGGGTGAGGGAGGCGAGCACCCGGGAGTCGGAGATCTCCCGGGAGCCGCGCGGTTCGTCCGTCGTCTCGGTCGTCTTCTCGGTCATGCCGGGAGAGTATCAACAAGAGCTCTTGTACGACAGCTCTTTTACAATTTCTCTTGTGGATTCACGGTACGGGCGAAGGGGTGCACCGGCGGCGGCCGACGGGCACCCTGTAGGAGGGGACTTCCGCCGAGGAGGCACCGAGATGCGGCACGCCGACGACCCGCACATCCGGCCCGCGGGCATCTCCCCGCACGCCCTGGGCAACGACACGCTCCTGCACGAGCTGGAGCAGCTGCACCGCACGCGCCACGAGACCTTCCTCTACGGCTCCGAGGACGCGCTGAAGCGGCACACGCTGCGCACCGGGGAGCTGGAGGCCGAGTACCTGCACCGCTTCCCCAACCGGCAGGTCACCGCCGCACGGACCAGGGCCGGGGCCCGGGCCCGGGAGGCGGCGGCCCGGGTGGAGTCGCTGCCGGAGTGACCGGAGCCGACCGCCCGCCCGCCGGGACACGCCGGGCGCGCGGTGGCGTGCCCGGAGCCGGGTGGTCGGGGAGGGTGTGAGGGCAGACGCACCGGACCCCGACCCCATCTGGGAGCCCCCCATGCCCATCGCCAGCGTCAACCCCGCGACCGGCGAGACCGTCAAGACCTTCGAACCTCTCGACACGACCGGTGTCGAGCAGCGGCTGGCCCGCGCCGAGGCCGCCTTCCAGAGCTATCGCGGCACCTCCTTCGCCGCCCGCGCCGAACTGATGCGGCGCGCCGCCGACCTGCTGGACCAGGACCAGGAGGCGGTCGCCCGCACCATGACCGAGGAGATGGGCAAGCCGCTCGCGGCCGCCCGCGCCGAGGCCGCCAAGTGCGCGAAGGCGATGCGCTGGTACGCGGACAACGCCGAGGCGCTGCTCGCCGACGAGCACCCCGCCCCGGCCGACGTCACCGACTCCGGCGCCGCCCACGCCTACGTCCGGTACCGCCCGCTCGGCCCGGTGCTGGCCGTGATGCCGTGGAACTTCCCGCTCTGGCAGGTCATCCGGTTCGCCGCGCCGGCCCTGATGGCGGGCAACGTCGGTCTGCTCAAGCACGCGTCCAACGTGCCGCGCACCGCGCTGGCGATCGAGGAGCTGTTCCAGCGGGCCGGTTTCCCGGAGGGCTGTTTCCAGACCCTGCTGATCGGCTCGGGCGCGGTCGAGGGCGTGATCCGGGACCGCCGGGTCGCCGCCGTCACCCTCACCGGCAGCGAGCCGGCCGGGCGGGCGGTCGCGGCCACCGCGGCGGACGAGGTGAAGAAGGCCGTCCTGGAGCTGGGCGGCAGCGACCCGTTCGTCGTGCTGCCGAGCGCCGACCTGGACGCCGCGGTGCGCACCGCCGTCCGGGCCCGGGTGCAGAACAACGGCCAGTCCTGCATCGCCGCCAAGCGCTTCATCGTGCACACCGACGTGTACGACCGCTTCACCACGGCCTTCGCCGACGCGATGCGCGCGCTGAGGGTCGGCGACCCGATGGACGAGGGCACCGACGTCGGCCCGCTGGCCAGCCGGCAGGGCCGGGACGACCTGGAGGAGCTGGTCGAGGACGCCCGCACCCGCGGCGCCCGGGTGGAGTGCGGCGGCGGGCGCCCGGAAGGCTGGGACACCGGCTGGTTCTACGAGCCGACGGTGCTGACCGGCATCACCCCGGCGATGCGGATCCACCAGGAGGAGACCTTCGGCCCGGTCGCCACCGTCTACCGGGTGGCCGACCTGGACGAGGCGGTGGCGGTCGCCAACGACACCCCGTTCGGGCTCAGCGCCAACGTCTGGACCACCGACGAGGCGGAGCGGGAACGCTTCGTCCGGGACATCCAGGCCGGCGGGGTGTTCTTCAACGGGATGACGGCCTCCCACCCGGCGCTGCCGTTCGGCGGCGTCAAGCGCTCCGGGTTCGGGCGGGAGCTGTCCGGGCACGGGATCCGGGAGTTCTGCAACGTCACCACGGTGTGGATCGGCTGAGCCTTCCCGGACCCCGACTCATCCCGGCCGGGTCAGGACGCCATCCGGTGCCGGCCCGGCCCGGGTGTCATCCAGCGGGCGATCACGCCGAACATCGCGATGACCGTCGGGCCCAGAAGACCGCCTTCGGCACCAGCAGCAGGCTCACGCCCGGATCCGCCCGGATCGGCGACAGCGCGCAGCGCTCAGCCCCTGGGGCGCGGGCGACCGGCGACCGACCAGCCGTGCAGGTGGCGCAGGTAGTCGTGGGCGTCCGGCAGGGTGTCCACCAGGTTCCGCTGCTGACGCTCGATCCGGTCGAACAGCGGCTCGGCACCGCGCACCGACTCCGGCCGGTGGGCCAGCGCGGGCAGCGGGGCGTCCGGCTCCACGCCGAGCCCGGCCAGCACGGCGCAGTAGCCGGCGTTGGACCAGAGCCGACCCGGTTCGGGGGCGCCGCCGCCGCAGTACGGCCGCTCTTCGGCCGGCGGGGCGCCCAGCGGCAGCCCGGCCCGGTAGGCGACGGTCTTGGCGCGCAGGCTCGCCGGGACGTCGATCTCCCGGTGGGCGCGCCAGAACGGGGTGTCGGTGCGCGGCGCGCAGGCGTAATGCGCCTGGACGAAGTCCCGGGCCTCGTCGAACTCGGCGGCCACCGCGCGGTTGAAACCGTCCAGCAGGGCCGGGGTGAAGGCACCCGCCGGGAAGTGGCGCACCAACTGCTGGAGCGCGCTGACGACGAAGTGCAGCGCGGTCGGCTCCAGCGGGTCCAGCAGGCCCGCGCTCGCACCGATGCCGACGCAGTTGCGCACCCAGGCGCGGCGGGTGCGCCCGGCCCGGAAGACCGTCTCGGCGACCTCGGCGCGGTCCGGGTCCAGGCCCCAGAGGCGGCACAGCTGCTCGGTGGCGGTGTCGGCGTCGGCGAAGGCGCCGGCGTAGACGTAGCTGGACTCGAACCGGCCGAGCAGCGGGACCTTCCCGGCCCAGCCGGACGGCATCGCGATCACCGTGCGGTACGGTTCGATGCCGAGCGCGTAGTCGTCGTGCGGCAGCCGAACGGTCACCGCGCGGTCGCACGGCTGGTCGCCGAGGTCGAGGTAGGGCTCGGCCATCGCCTGGCGCAGCAACCGGGCGCGCGGACCGGAGCAGTCGACGAAGAGGTCGCCGCTCAGCGCCTCGCCGGCGGTGGTGTGCAGCGTCTCCAGGTAGCCGTTGGCGTCCAGGTCGACCCGGGCCAGGGTGCCCGGCACCCTGAGCACGCCCAGCTCGGTGGTGGCGTGGCGGCGCAGGAAGTCGGTCAGCCGGGCCCGGTCGAGGTGCCAGCCGTAATGGGTGGCCCGGCTGCCGTCCATCCAGCGCGGGGAGCGCCGGGCGTCCAGCAGCGGGGGCTCCCGGAAGCAGGCGTGGTCGAAGGGCACGGCGGTGACGCCGTGCTGGTGACGGTTGAACCAGTAGTGCGAGAGCGGGAGCCGGTCGTGCTCGGGCAGCGGCCCGTACGGGAGGTAGAAGGCGTCGGGGCCGCCCTGCGGCAACTGCCGGGCGTCCGGGCGTCCGGCGCCGGGAGTGCGCCAGTTGACGAACCGCACGGCCGTCCCGAAGGAGGCGTCGCACGCGCGCATCCAGTCGTCCTCGGCGATGCCGAGCGGGCCGAAGAAGGAGTCGTGCAGGGCCGGCAGGGCCGCCTCGATCCCGGCGTCGCCGGCCGTCTCGGGCTCCTCCAGGACGGTCACCGACACGGTGCCCTGCAGCGCCGCTCTGAGATGGGCCGCCGTCATCCAGCCGGCCGGGCCTCCGCCCAGCACCACCACGCTCGCGATCCGGGCCTCCATCGCCGTTCCCCTCCGCTCCTCGACCGTCGGCCCAGCGTGCGGGGGCGGGCTATGGCGCAGCCATATCGCGGGACGCCCGCCGGAATATACGGAATTCATAGCTCGGGGGCCGAAGCTCGGAGCGGCGGACCGAAAGCACCGCCACAACCGGCCCCGGGAGGACGCCATGGAACAGAACACCGCCCCGACCGAGCTCCGCGTGGCGGAGCAGAACGGCGCGGGAATCCCCGACGGCCCGGACCGGGAGTTCCGGGAACAGCCGGAGCGGTACGAGCCGGCCGCCGGGCGCGGCCTGGACTTCGGGCACGCCGGCGGCTGCGGCTGACCGGAAGACCACGGCACCGGACCGTGGCGCGGCCGGGGATCAGCCGGCCAGCGCCCTGATCCGTTCCGGGACCGCCCCGACGATGTCGCCGATCGGCAGTTCGGCAGCGAACAGCCGGACCAGCGACGTCAGTTGGAACACCGGGCGGGGCTCCGCCGAGACGGCCAGCAGCCGGGCCTCGGCCAGGGCGTCGAGCAGGTCCGCGGCCGTCGGTTCGCCGATCCCGAGCAGGGCCGCCGCCCCGCGCGCCGTGAAGGTGCTGGCGCTGGCCCGGGCCAGCAGGTGCAGCACGATCCGGGCGGCCGGGGGGAGGGCGCGGTGGCCGGGGCGCAGGCTCTCCCGGACGTCCAGGTCGCCGAGCCGCAGTTCGTCCAGCCGCCGGTCGGGCGGTTCGAGCCGGTCGGCGAGGGCGGCGGGCGACCAGTGCGGGTGGGTGGCCAGCCGGGCCGCGCTGATCCGCAGCGCGAGCGGCAGCCGGTCGCACAGTTCGACGATCCGGGCAGCCGAGGCCGGGTCGGCGGCCACCCGCTCTCGACCGGCGACGGTGGCGAGCAACTGGTAGGCGTCCGGGAACTCCAGCGGGCCGAGCTGAAGCGCACGGCTGCCCTCGACCGCAGCCAGCGGACTGCGGCTGGTGACCAGGGTGCGGCAGGGCCCGTCGCCGGGCAGCAGTGGGCGGACCTGCCGTTCGTCGGCCGCGTCGTCCAGCACCAGAAGCAGCCGCCGGCCGGCCAGCCGGCTGCGGAACAGCTGGACGCGCTCGTCCAGGCCGTCCGGGATCTCCCGGGGGTGGGCGCCGAGCGCGCGCAGGAACGAGCCCAGCACCTCTGTCGGGTCGCGGGGGCGGGCCTGCCGGGCGCGCAGGTCCGCGTACAGCTGGCCGTCCGGGAAGTCGGAGCGGGCCGACCGGGCGGCGCGGACGGCGAGCGCGGACTTGCCCACCCCGGCCGGGCCGGTGACCACGGTGACCGGGCCGGGTGCCGGGTCGGGCCGCAACCGGGCGCGCAGCAGGGCGAGTTCGTCCGCACGCCCGGTGAAGTCCGGGTCGGCTGCGGGCAGCGTCGCGGGGGGCAGGCCGGTCCAGAGGGTGACCGGCGCGGACTCGACGGCGGCGGGCGCAGCGGCCGGGGCGGACAGTTCGCCGTGCAGAACGGCCCGGTGCAGGGCCCGCAGGCCGGGGCCCGGGTCGACGCCCAGTTCCTCGACGAGCAGCCGGCGGCCGTGCTGGTAGACGCCGAGCGCGTCCGCCTGCCGGCCGCAGCGGTGCAGGGCGGTCATCAGCTGGCCGCGCAGCTTCTCGCGGACCGGATGCTCGGCGACCAGGCTGGTCAGTTCGGCCACCAGGGCGTCGTGCCGGCCGAGTTCGAGCTCGGCGTCGATCCGGTGCTCCAGGGCGGTCAGCCGCAGCTCCTCCAGCCGGGGCAGTTCACGGCCGGTCAGGTGCTCGGTGGTGCCGGCCAGCGGGGTGCCGCGCCAGTGTGCGAGGGCGGCGCACAGCAGTTCGGCCGCGCGGCGGGGCCGGCCGGCGGCGAGTTCGGCGCGGCCCTGCTCGGCGGCGCGCTCGAAGGCGTGCAGGTCGAAGGTGGCCGTGCCGAGGTCCAGCCGGTAGCCGGGGGGGCGGCGGACCAGGGCGACCTCCGGGCCGAGCCGACCGCGGAGCCGGGAGACGTAGGTGTACAGCTGGGCGTTGCGGGTGGCCGGCGGGTCGCAGCCCCAGAGCAGCGTGCTGAGCCGTTCGTCCGGCAGCAGCCGGCCCTCGGCGAGCAGCAGGGCGGCCAGCACGGTGCGCTGCTTCGCGCCGTCCAGCGGCACCTCCCGGCCGCCGTCCAGCACGTCCACCGGGCCGAGAATCCGTAACTCCATGCCGTCTCCCCTCCCCGGGCGCCGCCGAGCGCCGAGCGGGCCGCGCGGCAACCACCGGTTGCCTCCCTCCGGCCGCGGCCGCGGCGCGTTCGAGCGGCGTTCATCGCCGACGTGTTCGTTGGTAACAGAATCGCATCGGACACGACAAGAAATGCTTCAGGAAGCTGCCACCGGAATCAGGCCCGGGTGCCGGCCCGAAACCCCCGGGGACAGCTAGGGGACAGCATCGTGCCGCACGGCCGCCGCCCCCGCTCGGACCTGCCGCGAAGTGCGATGCTGAATGGCCCGGACGGCAGTTCGCCCTCCGGCTTTCGCCCCGCGCACGGGTGTCCGCCCGGCCGCCACCTGACTGCGCGAAAGGAGGCACGGCCCGACCCCCCGCCACACGGGCGGGCCCCCGCCGCTCATGCAACTGGCCCTGTTCCTGGTCCTGTCCTTCGTCGTCCTGCTGCTCACCATCGCCGTCCTCTCGGCCGGGGCCCGTCGCCTGCTCGGGCTGCGGATCGGCCGCACCCGGGCGCTGTTGACCAGCCTGGTCGGCCTCGGCGCAGCCGCCGTGATCGGCGCGGCCATGGGGGACTCCCGGCGCGGTGCCCTGATCACCGTGCAGCTCAGCTGCGCGGTACTGGTCTCGACGGCCTTCCTCGCGCTGTCCGAGGTCGTGCTGCCCAGCGGCTCGATATCCGGCGTGGTGCGCTGGCCGCAGGCCGTCCGCCGCCGGCTCGCCCGGGGCCGCCGCTACACCGAGCTGAGCCGGATCGCGGTGCGGCACGGGCTCGGGCGCTGGCTGCGCGGGCGCGGCCGCAGCGCCGGCCCGAGCGCCGCCTCCGAGCGGGCCGCGCTGGCGGTGTCGCTGCGGCTGGCGCTGGAGGAGGCCGGGGCGACCTTCGTGAAGATGGGCCAGCTGCTCTCCACCCGCTACGACCTGCTGCCGCCCGAGTTCGTCGAGGAGCTGACCCGGCTGCAGCACCAGGTCGCCCCCGAGCCCTGGGCCGAGATCCAGCAGGTGCTGGCCGAGGAGCTGGGCCGGCCGGTCTCCGAGGTGTTCGCTTCCTTCGACCGGGAGCCGCTGGCGGCCGGGTCGATCGCCCAGGTGCACCGGGCCGCCCTGCACTCCGGCGAGCGGGTGGTGGTGAAGGTGCAGCGCCCGGGCGCGCGGGCCACCGTGCAGCAGGACCTCGACATCCTGTTCCGGATCAGCCGCAAGCTGGAGGAGCACACCGAGTGGGGCCGCAGCGTCGGCGCGCTGGAGCTGGCCGACGGCTTCGCCCGCTCGCTCCACGAGGAGCTGGACTTCCGCGTCGAGGCCCGCAACACGGCCGCCGTCCGGGCCGGGGCCGAGCGCTCCGACGCCCCCACCGGGGTGCTGCTGCCCGAGGTGCACGAGGAGCACTCCAGCCGACGGGTGCTGGTGCTGGCCTGGATGGACGGGGTGACCCTCGGCAGCGCCGGGGCCGCGCTGCCCGGCGACGAGGCGGACCGCGCCGCGCTGGCCCGGCAGCTGCTGGAGTGCGTGCTCCAACAGATCATGCTCGGCGGGGTGTTCCACGCCGACCCGCACCCCGGCAACATCATGCTGCTCCCGGACGGCCGGCTCGGGCTGCTCGACTTCGGCTCGGTCGGCCGGGTGGACCGGATGCTGCGCGCCTCGCTGCGCAACCTGCTGCTGGCCATCCACCGCAGCGACCCGGTGGCCCTGTGCGACGCGCTGCTCGAACTCGTCGACCGGGACGAGGAGATCGACGAGGCCCGGCTGGAGCGCGCTCTCGGCCGGTTCATGGCCCGGCACCTGACGCCGGGCGTGCGCCCCGACCGCGAGATGTTCGCCGACCTGTTCCTGCTGGTCGCCCGGCACGGCCTCACCTGCCCACCGGACATCGCCGCCGCGTTCCGCGCGCTGGCCACCCTGGAGGGCTCGACGGAACTGCTCGTCCCCGGCTATGACATCGTCACCCAGGCGAAGGGCTTCGCCCGTGACCAGCTGCGGCGCAGGCTCACCCCGAAGGCGCTCGGCGAGGTCCTCGTCGAGGAGGCGCTGTCGCTCGCACCGATGCTGCGCCGGATGCCGCGCCGGCTGGAGCGGATCACCAACGCGCTGGAACACGGGCGGCTCGGCGTGCAGGTGCGCCTGCTCGCCGACGAACGGGACCGCCGCTTCGTCCGCACCCTCGTGCACGAGGTGCTGCTCACCTTCCTCGGCGGCACCCTCGGCCTGATCGGGGTGCTGCTGGTCGGCACCTCCGGCGGGCCCGTCCTCGGGCACTCGCTCCAGCTCTTCCAGGTGCTCGGCTACAACCTCCTGGTGATCAGCAGCGTGCTGGTGCTCCGGGTGGTGTTCTCGATCTTCCGCGCCCAGCGCTGACCCTCTCCCACCGTCCCCGACCAACTCCTGGAGTACCGATGACCGCAGTCGACCGAACCGTGCCGGCCACCGCCCGGCCGGCCATCTGGGCAGCACATGCCACCGCCCTGTGGTCCTTCGTGTTCGCCCTCTTCCACCTCTACTGGGCGCTCGGCGGCACCTTCGGCCTGGGCGACGGCGAGAACATCGACATGTCCAGCAGCCCCGGCTTCCTCGCCTACGACCTGGTGGTCACCGGGATGTGCCTCTGGGGCACGGTCGTCCCGCCGGCCCTGCTCCTCCCGGTGTGGCGGGAGCGCACGCTCGGTGCGGTCGGCCGGGTCGCGGCCGCGACCCGGGTGCGGACGGCCTGGCGGACGGGGGCACCGCTGTGGACCGTGACGGCGAGCGCGTGGATCGCCGCCGTGCTGCTGGTGGTGCGCTGGGGACTCGGGATGCTGCCGCAGAGCATGACCGGGCAGACCAACGAGAAGGTGTTCGGGGTGGCGCAGCCGTCGGCCTACACGATCTGGTCGATGCGGGTGGTCGAGGGCTACTTCCTGCTCGGCGGGCTGCTGTTCGCGCTCGTCCTGGTCCAGTACTACCGGAAGTCGCGCGAGCGGGTGTGACACAGCGAGCGGCCGGTACCCCCCGACAGGGTACCGGCCGCTCGGCGCGTACGGGCTCAGCGCTCCGGGTGGAGGGTCACCGGCAGGGTGCTGTACCCGAACAGGAAGTTGGAGTAGACCCGGGCGGCCGGCCCGGCCTGCTCGATGCCGGCCACCTGCTCGCGCAGCGCGTCCAGCAGGGCCTTCAGCTCCTCGCGGCCGAGGAAGGCGCCCAGGCAGAAGTGCGGGCCGTAGCCGAAGGTCACGTGCTTGTTGGGGGTGCGGGCGAGGTCGAAGGTCCGCGGGTCGGCGAAGACCTCGTCGTCGAAGTTGGCGGAGGTGTTCCAGAGCGTCACGATGTCGCCCGCGGCGATCCGCCGGCCGCCGATCTCCAGGTCGACCAGGGCGCGCCGGCCGAAGTGCATGGCGGGCGTCGTCCAGCGCAGGATCTCCTCCGCCGCGCTCGCCACGCTCACCTGCCCGGCCTTGAACGCCCGCCACTGCTCGGGGTGCTGGGCGAAGGCGAGCACCGCGCCGATGGAGGCCATCCGGCTGGACTCGTCGCCGCCGATGATCAGGCTGTAACAGTTGAAGATGATCTCGTCCTCGGACAGCGGCACCCCGTCCACCTCGCCGGTGGCGAGCGCGCTGATCACGTCGTCGCCGGGGTTGCGGCGGCGGGCCCGTGCGAGGTCGGAGAAGTAGAGCAGGATCTCGTTGCGGGCGAGCCACGCCTCCTCGGCGCTGCCGTCCGCGCTGTCGGCGCTGAGCACCTGCTTGTTCCAGTCCAGCAGCCGCTGGCGGTCCTGCGGGGGCACGGCCATCAGGTCGCAGATGGTGCCCATCGGGATGTGCTCGGCGACCTCGGCGGCGTAGTCGAAGGTGCCCTGGCCGAGCGCCCGGCCCAGCAGCTCGGTGGTGCGCAGCCGGACCTGGGCCACCACGTGGTCGAGGGCGCGCGGCGAGAAGGAGCGGAGCATCAGGTTGCGGATCGCCCGGTGCCGGGCGCCGTCGGTGACGGCGAGCATCTTGCCCCCGGCCGAGTCGCCGCCCTGGAGCAGGGTGGTGAGCACGTTGCCGCGCTCGGAGGTGAAGCGCTGGTTGTCCTTGTAGACGGCCAGCACGTCGTCGTACCTGGTCAGCGCCCAGAAGCTGGGCAACTGCGCGGTGGCGCGGTGCTGGTGGACGGGGCGCTCGGTGCGGAAGCGCCGCCAGAGGGCGTACAGGTCGGTGCCGACGAAGGTCCGCGCGTCGGTGAGGTCGACCGCGTCCAGGTCGAGGGCGTCGACGGCTTCGGCGGCGCTGAGGGCGTCCACGGCGCCGAGGGCGTCGAGGTCGACGGCCGACGGGGTGGCCACGGGTTCGGTGCTCGGTACGGTCATCACAGGTCTTTCCGAAGAGAAGGGCTTTCCGGTGGCTGCGAGCCGGTCGGCGCGGCCGGTTCCAGCCCGCGGCGGGCGGCTCGCAACCACTCCTGGCGGATCAGGCCGCTGGGCAGCCGGATCATCAGCCAGTACCGCCTGAAGCGCCGGCGGGTGGCCGGGTCGGTGCTCAGCACCCGGGTCTCGGTTGACAGTTCGCCGCCCGCGCAGTGGAAGTTGAAGGCCACCTTGTAGTGGCCGTCCTGGTCGAAGTCCCGGAAGGCGGCCCCGGGTTCGTCGCCGAGGCCGGCGGGCCCGCTGCCGCCGGTGGTGCGGACGGCGGCGCCGATGACCAGTTCGTCCGCCGAGCGGTGCAGCACGGCGAAGCCCCCGGAGAGCATGGACGCCAGGAACGGGCGCCCCGACTGGCCGCGCTTGGTGCCGAGGGTGCCGACGGTGGTGATCGCGTGGAACACCGGGACGTCCCGGAAGCGGACGGCCTCGACGGCGGCGATCGCCACCGCCGGGTCGGTCGTCGCCGGCACCGCGATCCGGTGCCGCTCGGTGTGGTCCCATTGCGGCAGCAGACGGTCCAACTCCACGATCCCACTCCTGTCCTGGTGGTGTTGTGCGGTGGTGCTCAGGCGGTGGCGGTGCCGTGGCCGAGCGGGCAGCCGGGGCCGGCCGGCTCGGCGGCGGTGTCCTTGCGGACGTCGGACACTCCGGTGCGGGCCTCGTGCAGCTCGGGGAAGAACCACTGGTCCAGCGTCCGGCGCAGGAACTCCGCGCCCGCGCTGCCGCCGGTGCCCGGCCGCGAGCTGAGCGCGCGGACCACCAACAGCCAGTGCCGGTAGCGCCACTGGTGGAAGGCCGCGTCGAACTCCAGCAGGTCCTCGGCCAGCTCGCGCAGCTCGTCCGGGGCCAGGCCGGGGACGAACAGCGCCTCGGCGTCGAGCCCGTTGCGCTCCAGCAGCGCGGTGAAGGCGTCGCGCAGCGAGGGCTCCTCGAAGCGCCGGTTCAGTCTCTCGCACTCGGCGGCGGTGGAGCCCGGCAGCGTCAGGTAGCGGCGCTCGCGCAGGCCGCAGATCATCTCCAGCTCGCGGAACTGCACCGACTGGAAGCCGCTGGACTCGCCCAGCACGCCACGGAACTCGTTGAAGCCCTCGGGGGTCATGGTGCCCAGCACGTCCATCTGGACGACCCAGAGCCGGACCATCTCGCGCATCCGGCGCAGGCACCATCGGGCCGGGCCGGTGCGGCCCTGCTGGATCAGATCCCGCGCCCGCTCCAACTCGCGCAGCGCGCAGGCGAACCAGAGCTCGAAGGTCTGGTGGGTGACGATGAAGAGCAGTTCGTCGTGGGCCTCGGTGCGCGGGCGCTGCAGTTCCAGCAGGCCCGGCACCTCCAGATAGCCGCCGTAGCTGATCGGGGCCTCGGGCCCATCCGCCGGGCCCCGCTCCAGGCCGGCCGTCGGTTCGGTCATCATCTCGGTCATCGGACGTTCCTAGGTCTCACTCGGGTCTCAGGAGTCGTTCAACGGGCTGCGGCAGTGCGGTACTTGCGCACTGCCAGCGGTGCCACCAGGGCGAACAGCACGGCCATCCACAGCAGGCTCAGCAGCACCGGGTGCTGCACCGGGAAGGAGCCGGAAGCGGTGGCCTGCGGGTTGCCCCACAGGTCGCGGCAGCCGCCGACCACCGCGCTCAGCGGGTTCCACTCGGCCGCCACGGCCAGCCAGTGCGGCAGCCCGGTGAGCGGGATGAAGGCACTGGACAGGAACATCACCGGCATCAGCAGCACCGAGGGCACCCCCGAAGCGGTCTCGGCGTTGCCGGTCGACAGGCCGATCAGCGCGCCGACCCAGGCCATCACGAAACCGAACAGCAGCAGCAGGCCGAAGCCGGCCAGCACCGACAGGACGCCGGTGTGGGTGCGCCAGCCGATCAGCAGTCCGACCACCGCCATCGCCAGGCAGCTCAGAGCACGCAGCGCGGTGTCCCCGACCGTGCGGCCGATCAGCACCGCCGCGCCGGACATCGGCAGCGAGCGGAACCGGTCGGTCAGGCCGTTGCGCAGGTCCTCGACGGTGCCGACCGCCGTGTTGGGCACCGCCGACATCACGCCCTGGGTGAAGATCCCGGCCATGATGAACTCATGGTAGCCGCCGCCCGGGACGTCGATCACGCTGCCGAACAGCACGCCGAACAGCAGCGCGAAGACCATCGGCAGCAGGATCGCGCTGACCAGCTTGCCGGGCATCCGGATCAGGTGCCGCAGGTGCCGCTCGACGCAGACCGTGCCCTCGACGAGTACGCCGGTCATGCCAGGCTCCGTTCCTTGAGTTCCTTGAGTTCCGTGAGTTCCGTGAGTTCCGTGGGCTCGTTCGGCTCAGCGGCGGGCCGGCCGCCCTGGCCGGTGAGGGTGAGGAACACCTCGTCCAGCGAGGGCCGGCGCAGCGCGAAGTCCACCACCTCGATCCCGCGCCGCTCCAACTCGGCGGCGGCGGTTGCCAGACCGGAGTTCGCGGCGGTGAGCCGGGCGGACACGAAGCGCCCGTCCTCGGAGAGCGCCGGGACGGAGCCCGGCAGCGCGGCCAGCACCTCGGTGACAGCCGGCAGCTGCGCCGGGTCCACCGGGCGCACCTCCAGCCGCTCGCCGCCGACCCGGCGCTTCAGCTCGTCCGAGGTGCCCTCGGCGATGACCTGCCCGGAGTCCACCACCACGATCCGGTCGGCCAGTTGGTCGGCCTCCTCCAGGTACTGGGTGGTGAGCAGGATGGTGACGCCGGCCGCCACCTGCTCGCGGATCATCGCCCACAGGGCGAGCCGGCTGGCCGGGTCCAGGCCGGTGGTGGGCTCGTCCAGGAAGAGCACCGCCGGGTCGGCCACCAGGCTGGCGGCCAGGTCGAGCCGGCGGCGCATGCCGCCGGAGTAGGTGCCGGCCCGCCGGTCGGCGGCCTCGCCCAGGTCGAAGCGCTCCAGCAGTTCGACGGCCCGCCGGCCGGCCGCGCGCCGGTCCAGGCGCTGCAGCATGCCGACCATCCGCAGGTTCTCCCGGCCGGTCAACTGCTCGTCCACGGCAGCGTACTGGCCGGTCAGGCCGATGCTGCGCTGGACGTCCCGGCGCTGGGTGCGGACGTCGTAGCCGGCCACCTCGGCGGTGCCCTCGTCCGCGTCCAGCAAGGTGGCCAGGATCCGTACGGTGGTGGTCTTGCCCGCACCGTTCGGGCCGAGCACGCCGAGCACGGTGCCGGCCGGGACACACAGGTCCACCCCGTTCAGCGCCTGGTGGTCACCGTACCGCTTGCGCAGGCCGGCCGCCCTGATCGCTGTCTCCATGCCTCAACTCCTGTCGTTCGTCGGAAGGTTCAGTGGCTGCTGCGGCGCAGCCGCGCGGCGAGCGTGCGGCCGATCGCGGCGAGCGGGCCGGGCGCGGTCATCGCTTCGTGCGGGCAGGCGACCTCGACCAGTTCGAACTCCCCCGTCAGGTAAGGCTGCCAGGACTCGACGGCGGGCGCGTCCGCGTCCCGGCCCTCAGTGGCGAAGAAGTACAGGACGTCCCCCCGGAAGACGGCGGGGCGCACCGCGTCGGCCAGTCGGCCGTTGTTCGCCGCGACCCGCTCGATCGCCGCGACGTGCCGGGCCTCGATGCCGGGCAGTGCACTCGCGCCCAGCAGTTCGGCGGCCTGCGCGTGGCTCAGCTCGCCCTCCGGCGCCGGGGATCCGGTCAGGCCTACCAGTTCGCGGCGGAACGCGGCGCCGTCGTGCTCGACGTGCTCCCTGCCGTGCGGGTAGGCGTCCAGCAGGGTGAGCAACGCGACCCGCTCGCCGGCTGCTTCCAGCCCGGCAGCGATCGCCTGGGCCACCACGCCGCCGAAGGACCAGCCGAGCAGGTGGTACGGCCCCTCGGGCTGGACGGCCCGGATCCGCGCCAGGTACTCCTCGGCCATCTCCTCGACGCTCGCCGGGAGCCGGTCGTCGTCGCCGCGCAGGCCGCGGGCCTGCAGGGCGTACAGCGGGCGGTCGTCCAGGCTGCGGGCGAGGCCGGAGTAGACCCAGCCGATGCCGAGGCCGGGGTGGACACAGAACAGCGGAGGCCGGCTGCCGCCGGCGCGCAGCGGCAGCAGCACGTCGAGCGTGTCGTCGAAGCGGTCCCCGGTGGCGCGGTCGGCCAGCCGTTCGGCGAGCCGGGCGACGGTGGGCGCCTCGAACAGGCTGCGGATGGTCAGTTCGGCGCCCAGGGTCTCGCGGATCCGCCCGGCCAGGCGGGTGATCAGCAGGGAGTGCCCGCCGAGGTCGAAGAAGTTGTCGTCGATGCCGAGCCCGGTGACGCCGAGCACTTCGGCGAACAGGGCGAGCAGCTGCCGCTCGCGCTCGTCGCGCGGGGCGCGGCCGGCGGCGGCGGGGCCGAACTCCGGTGCGGGCAGGGCGGATCGGTCGATCTTGCCGTGGCTGCTGAGCGGCAGCCGGTCGAGCACGACCACGGCGGCCGGGACCATGTAGTCCGGCAGCAGGGCGGCCAGGTGGGCGCGCAGCTGGGCGGGTTCGACCTCGGCGCCCTCGGCGGGCACCGCGTAGGCGACCAGCCGCTGGTCGCCGGTCGGGGCGTCCTCGGCGGAGCGGGACGTGTCCTCGCGCAGCACGGCGGCCGCCCGGGCCACGTCCGGGTGGCCGGCCAGCACGGCCTCGATCTCGCCGAGTTCGATCCGGTGGCCGCGCAGCTTGACCTGGTCGTCGGCCCGGCCGAGGTGAACCAGCCGGCCGTCCGCCGTCCAGCGGGCGAGGTCGCCGGTGCGGTACATCCGGGCGCCGGCCGGGCCGTACGGGTCGGCGGTGAAGCGCTCGGCGGTCAGGGCGGGGCGGCCCAGGTAGCCGCGGGCCAGGCTCGCCCCGGCAATGTACAGCTCGCCGGGCACGCCGGGCGGCACCGGGCGCAGCGTGGCGTCCAGCACGTAGGCGCGGGTGTTGGGGAAGGGGCGGCCGATCGGGACGGGGCCGGCCGGCAGCGGCTGCCCGGGCTCGATCCGGTGCTCGGTGCAGTTGACGGTGGCCTCGGTCGGTCCGTAGACGTTGACCACGGTGGCCTGCGGGTGGCGCTCGCGCCAGGCTCGGACGGCCTCGCCGTGCAGGGCCTCGCCGCCGAGCAGCAGTTCGCCGGTGGGCGAGAACGCGTCGGGCAGTTCGGCGAGCAGCGGCAGGTGGCTGGGGGTCGCCTTGAGGAAGGTGACCGGCTCGTCGGCCAGGGCCGCCTCGGTGGCGGCGTCCTCGGTGAGCGGGGCCAGGTGGACGGTGCCGCCGGTGACCAACGGGGTGTAGAGCGCGGTGACGGTCAGGTCGAAGGTGACCGGCGAGTGCAGCAGGGCGGCGCCGGCGGCGGCCGGGTAGGCGGTGGCGGCCCAGCCGAGGTAGTCGGCGACCGAGCGGTGCTCGACCACGACGCCCTTGGGCCGGCCGGTGGATCCGGAGGTGAAGATGACGTAGGCCGGGTGGCCGGGGTCGAGCGGCGCGCTGCGGTCCGCGTCGGTGAGGTCGACGGCCGACTGGGCAGCCGCCGGCCCGCGGAGCTCGTCGAGCAGCAACACCTCGATGCCGTCCGACAGTTCGAAGCCCTCGCGGTCGGTCAGGAGCAGCTTGGGCATGGCGTCGGCGAGCACCTGGCGGGTGCGCTCGGCCGGATGGTTCGGGTCGAGCGGCAGGTAGCCGGCGCCGCTCTTGAGCACCCCGAGCAGGGCGACGACCAGGTCGGCGCTGCGCGGCAGGGCGAGCGCGACCAGGGTGCCGGGGGCGGCGCCGCGCGCGACGAGCACCCGGGCGAGCCGGTTGGCGCGGGCGTTCAGCTCGACGTAGTCGAGCACGTCGGCGCCGGCCACCAGGGCGGTGGCCCCGGGAGTGCGGGCGACCTGGGCCTGGAACAGTTCCGGGACGGGCACCACCGGAACGGGCCGTTCGGCGCCGCTCCACTCGGTGAGCAGCTGCCGGCGCTCGTCCGGGCCGAGCAGGTCGATCCCGCCGATCGGCCGGTCCGGGGCCTCGGCGGCGGCAGTGAGCAGCCGAGCCAGCCGCTCGGTGAGCCGCTCGGCGGTGGCACGGTCGAACAGCTCGGTGTCGTACTGCAGGACGCCGTCGATGCCGGCCGGGGCCCCGGTCGCGGCGTCGAAGCGCTCGCCGAGGTGGGCGGCGAGGTCGAACTTGGCGCCCTGCTCGGCGGGCGTGTACGGCTCGGCGCGCAGCCCGGCCAGGTCGAGCGTGGCCTCGGTGTTGTTGTGGACGGTCAGCATCACCTGGAACAGCGGGTGCCGGGCGAGCGAACGGCGCGGGTTGAGCACCTCGACCAGCCGCTCGAACGGCAGGTCCTGGTGGGCGTAGGCGGCGAGGTCGGTGTCCCGGACCCGGTCGATCAGCTGGCGGAAGGTCGGGTCGCCCGAGGTGTCGGTGCGCAGCACCAGGGTGTTGACGAAGAAGCCGACCAGGTCGTCCAGGGCGTCGTCGGTGCGCCCGGCGATCGGGGTGCCGATCGGCAGGTCGTCTCCGGCGCCGTGGGCGCTGAGCAGGGCGGCGAGGCCGGCCTGCAGGACCATGAACATGCTGGCCCGGCCGTCCCGGGCGAGCCCGGCGAGGCGGGCGTGCAGCCTGGCGTCGAGCCGGAAGGCCACGCCGTCGCCGCGGTGGGCGGCGACCGCCGGGCGGGGCCGGTCGGTGGGCAGCCGCAGCTGGTCGGGCAGGCCGTCCAGGGCCTGGCGCCAGTGTGCGAGCTGCTTGGCGGCCTGGCTCTTCGGGTCGTCCTCGCTGCCGAGGGCGCGGCGCTGCCAGAGCGCGTAGTCGGCGTACTGGACGGGCAGCGGCCGGAACCGGGGGGCCTCGCCGTTGCCGCGGGCCGCGTAGGCGGTGGAGAGGTCGCGGGCGAGCGGGGCGATCGACCAGCCGTCGGTGGCGATGTGGTGGACGGTGAGCAGCAGCACGTGCTGCTCGGGGGCGAGCTCGAACAGCTCGGCGCGCAGCGGCTGGTCGACGGAGAGGTCGAAGCCGCGGCCGGCGGAGCGCTGAATCGCGGCCTCCAGGCCGTCCTCGGTGGTGGCGGTGACGGCCAGCGCGGGCCTGGCGGCGGCCGCGTCGAGGACGTGCTGGCGCGGTTCGCCGTCCCGGTCGGGGAAGACGGTGCGCAGGCTCTCGTGCCGCGCGGTGAGATCGCCGAGGGCGGCCTCCAGCGCGGCGCGGTCGAGGGCGCCGTGCAGCCGGACGGCCAGCGGGACGTTGTAGGTGGCGTCCGAGACCTGCATCCGGTTGAGGAACCAGAGCCGGCGCTGGGCGAAGGAGAGCGGGACGGCCTCGGGCCGGGGGCCCGCCTTCAGCGCGGCCCGGGCGCCACCGGCCGCGGCGACCCGCTCGGCGAGCGCGGCCACGCTGGGCGCCTCGAACAGGGCGCGGATGGGGAGTTCGACGCGGAGGTCGGAGCGGACCCGGCTGACCAGCCGGGTGGCGAGCAGCGAGTGCCCGCCGAGCTCGAAGAAGCTCTGGTCGACGCCGACCGAGGGCAGGCCGAGGATCTCGCAGAAGAGCGCCGACAGCGCCTCCTCCTCCGGGCCCTGCGGCTCGCGGCCGGCGGGCTCGCCGGCGAGTTCGGGGGCGGGCAGGGCCTTGCGGTCGACCTTGCCGTTGGGCATCAGCGGGAACTCGTCGAGCACCACGAAGGCGGACGGGACCATGAACTCCGGCAGCTTGGCGCCCAGGTACTCCCGCAGCTCGTCCACGGCGACGGTCTGCCGCTCGGCGGCCACCAGGTAGGCGACGACGCGCTTGTCGCCGGGCTCGTCCTCGCGCACGACCACGGCGGCGTGACCGACCGCGGCGTGCAGGCCGAGGACGGACTCGATCTCGCCGAGCTCGATCCGGAAGCCCCGGACCTTCACCTGGTCGTCGGCGCGGCCGGCGAACTCCAGCTGCCCGTCGGCGCGCCAGCGGCCGAGGTCGCCGGAGCGGTAGAGCCGGGCGCCGGGCGGGCCGTACGGGTCGGCGACGAAGCGCTCGGCGGTCAGGCCGGGGCGCTTGAGGTAGCCGCGGGCCAGACCCTCGCCGGCGATGTACATCTCGCCGGCCACGCCGGGCGGCACCGGACGCAGTGCGCGGTCGAGCACGTACACCCGGGAGTTGGCGAACGGACGGCCGATCGGCGGGGTGCCGCCGGGGGTGAGGGCGGTGCTCATGGTGGCGCCGACGGTGGTCTCGGTGGGGCCGTAGCCGTTGAGCAGTCGGCGGCCGGGCGACCAGCGCGCGACCAGTTCGGGGGTGCAGGCGTCGCCGGTGGAGACCAGGGTGGCGCCGGCCAGCACCTCGTCACCGGCCGGCAGCGCGGCGAGCGCGACCGGCGGCAGGGTGGCGTGGGTGACGGCGTGCCGGCGGACGAGCTCGGCCAGCGGCTCGCCGGGCAGCACGTCGTCGGCGCTGCCGAGGACGAGGGCAGCGCCGGAGAGCAGGCCCATCGAGATGTCCCAGAAACCGGCGTCGAAGCTGACCGAGGCGAACTGCAGCACCCGGCTGCCAGGCCCGGCCTGGACGGCCTCGGCCTGGGTGGTGACCAGGCTGGCCAGGCCCCGGTGCGGGACGACGACGCCCTTGGGGCGGCCGGTGGAGCCGGAGGTGTAGATGACGTACACCGGGTTGGCCAGGTGCAGCGGGGCGATGCGGTCGGCGTCGGTCGGGTCGCTCGCCGGGCGAGCGGCCAGGGCGGCGAGGGTGGCCGGGTCGTCCAGGACGACGCTCGGCACCTCGGCGCCGGCCGCGCCGAGCAGTTCGGCGGTGGCGGCGGTGGCGAGACCGAGCACCGGACGGGCGTCGGCGAGCATGAAGGCCAGCCGGTCGGCCGGGTACTGCGGGTCGAGCGGCAGGTAGGCGGCGCCGGCCTTGGCGACGGCCCACAGGGCGACGATCAGCTCCACCGATCGGGGCACCGCGACGGCGACGAACTGCTCCGGGCCGACCCCGGCCGCGATCAGGTGGTGGGCCAGCCGGTTGGCGCGTTCGTTGAGCTCGCCGTACGAGACCACGGTGTCCCCGAACAGCAGCGCGGGCGCGTCCGGGTCGGCGGCGGCACGGGCCTGGAACAGCTCGGGCAGGGTGGCCGGAGCCACCTCGCGGCCGCTGTCGTTCCAGTCGGTCAGCAGCCGGCGGCGCTCCCCGGCGGAGAGCACGTCGAGCCGGCCGATCGGCTGCTCCGGGTCGGCGGCGATGGCGGCCAGCAGCCGCAGCAGCCGGTCGAGCACGGCCTGCGCCTCGTCCTCGCCGAACAGGTCGGGGGCGTAGCACAGCCGCAGGTGCAGGTCCTCGCCCATCAGGCCGGCGGCCAGGTTCAGCGGGTAGTGCGCGCCGTCGCGGCCGTCCACGCCGGAGAACCGGACGCCGGCCACCTCGAGGTGCTCGGTGGTCGGGTCCACCGGGTAGTTCTGGTACACCAGCGTGGTGTCGAACAGCTCGCCGTGCCCGGCGAGTTGCTGCACGTCGGTGAGGCTGACGTGCTGGTGGGCGAGCAGTTCGCTCTGCTCAGCCTGCAGCCGGGTGAGCGCGCCCAGCAGGGAGTCGCCGGCCCGCAGCCGGACCCGCACCGGCAGGGTGTTGATGAACAGGCCGACCATGGTGTCGACCTCGGGGATCTCCGGCGGGCGGCCGGAGACGATCGCGCCGAACACCACGTCCTCGCGGCCGGTCAGCACACTCAGCAGCAGGCCCCAGGCGCCCTGGACGACGGTGTTGAGGGTGAGGCCGTGGCTGCGGGCGAGCGCCTGCAGGCCGGTGGCGACCTCGGTGGGCACCTGGTGGCGCAGCCAGCCGGGGCGCACCATGGCGCGGCCGCGGGTGGCGGGCGCGACCAGGGTCGGCTCGTCGATCTCGGCCAGCGCGATGCGCCAGGCCCGCTCGGCGGCGTCGGCGTCCTGGTCGGCCAGCCAGGCAAGGTAGTCGCGGTACGGCGTGACCGGGGCCAGCACCGAGGCGTCGCCCCGGCTGCCGTACAGCTCGAACAGCTCCCGGATCAGCACCGGCACCGACCAGCCGTCCATCAGGATGTGGTGCTTGGTCAGCATCAGCCGGAACCGCTCGGGAGCCAGCCGCAGGACGGTGAAGCGCATCAGCGGCGGGTGGGTGAGGTCGAACGGGCGGGCCTGGTCCTCGTCGGCGAGCCGGGCCAGCTCGGCCTCCTGGCGCTGCGGGTCCAGGGCGCTGAGGTCGATCTGCTCCCACGGCACGGCGACCTTGCGGTGCACCAGCTGGACGGGCTTGCTCACCTTGTCGCTGCGGAAGCCGACCCGCAGGTTGGCGTGCCGCTCCAGCAGGGTGCGGGCGGCCAGGCGCAGGGCGCGGGTGTCCAGCGGGCCCTGGAGGTCCAGCAGCAGCTGGTGGACGTAGAGGTCGGGGCCGTCCTGGTCGTAGAGGGCCTGGAAGAGCATGCCCTC
This sequence comes from Kitasatospora sp. NPDC093102, assembly GCF_040683915.1. Lineage (NCBI taxonomy): Bacteria > Bacillati > Actinomycetota > Actinomycetes > Kitasatosporales > Streptomycetaceae > Kitasatospora > Kitasatospora sp. NPDC093102. The sequence continues at coordinate 194,689 of NZ_JBFBFA010000004.1, forward strand.
CTGGAGCGGGGAGAGCGGGAGGATGTCCTCGACGGCGGACTTCTTCGCGCCGGTGCTCCGGCGGGTGTTGGTGCCGGGGTTCTGCACGCCGGACTCGGTCACTTTGCGGTCTCCCATTCGTCCTCGAAGTCGTCCTCGACCTCGTCCTCGTCCAGCTCGTCGGTGAAGTCCTGGTCGAACTCCGCCGCGAAACCGTCCAGTTCGTCCTGGCTCAGCGAGACCAGGGAGAGATCGGACGGGGTGAAGCCGCCGCTCTCGGGGCGTTCGGCGTGTGCGGCCAGGGCGCGCACGGCCCGGCTGAAGCAGTCGGCCAGTTCGGCCACGTCCTGTTCGCGCAGCAGGGTCTGCGGCCAGGACCAGACGAGCAGCAGTCGCGGCCCGTCCGGGTGGTCCTCGGTGAGCGCGTTGACGGCGAGCGCGTGCGTCATCGGCGTCTCCGGCTCGGGCCGGCCGCCGGACAGGTCGGCGCCGCCGACCATGCCCTCCTCGGCCACCGGGGTCCACGGCTCGACGGTGGCACCGGCGGCCGCCGGGGTGCGGCCGAGGTAGTTGAAACTGATCTGCGGGCCGAGGAGTTCGGCCAGCGAGTCCCGGGTGTCGTGGTTGAGGTGGCGCAGCAGCCCGTAGCCGAGACCGTGGTCGGGCAGGGCTCGCAGCTGCTCCTTGACCAGCTTCAGCGCCTGGCCGACGCCCGGGCCGCCGTCCGCGACCTGCGCGCGGTCGACGCCGTCGACGTCCAGCCGCACCGGGTGCAGGCTGGTGAACCAGCCGACCGTGCGGGACAGGTCCACGCCCGGGACGACGTCCTCTCGGCCGTGACCCTCCAGGTCGACCAGGACGGCGGTCTCGTCCTCCTCTCCCCGGGCCGCCCGCCAGTCGGCGGCGGCCAGGGCGAGCGCGGTCAGCAGCACGTCGTTGACGCCGGCGTGGTAGGCGGCGGGCAGCGTGGTGAGCAGCGGGGTGACGTGCTCGGCGGGCTCGGTCCGGGTGAGGAAGCGCATGGTGCCCAGCACGTCCTGGCCCGGGTCCAGCGGGCGGTCGCCGAGCAGGGCGTCCGGGATGTCCAGCATCTCCTCCCACAGGGCGAGTTCGGCGACCCGCTCGGGCTTGTGGGCGAGCTCGACCAGGTGCTCGGCCCAGCGGCGCAGGGAGGTGCCGGTGGGCTGCAGCTGCGGCTCCCGGCCGGCGACGCGCGCCGCGCAGGCGGCGGCCAGGTCGGGGACCAGGACCTGCCAGGAGACGTTGTCGATCACCAGGTGGTGGGCGACCAGCAGCAGTCGGCCGGTGTTGCCGGGGCCGGCGTCGAACCAGACCGCCTGGAGCATGGCGCCGTCGTCCGGGGAGATCCGGGCCCAGGCGGCCTCGCTCTCGGTGGAGGTCAGGGCGCGCAGCGCGTCCGCGTCCAGGCCGCTCGTGTCGACCCGCCGGACGCAGCCGGCCGCGTCGACGGCGCCGCGCTCGGGGACGGTCAGGCGCCACTGGCCGGTGTCGCGGATCAACCGCAGGCGCAGCGCGTCGTGGTGGTCCAGCACGGTCTGGAGGGCGGCAGTCAGGTGCTCCTCGGTCAGCTCGGCCGGGGCGTGCAGCAGGGTCGACTGGTTGAACCGGCCGATCGGGCCGCCGCGTTCGCGCAGCCAGTGCACGGTCGGGGTGAGCGGCACCTCGCCGATGCCGTCGTCCGGGCCGTCGCTGACCACCTGGTCGAGGCTGCCCGCGACGGCGGCGAGGGCGGCGACGGTCTTGCGTTCGAAGACCTGGCGCGGGGTGATCACCAGGCCGGCCTTGCGGGCGCGGCTGACCAGCTGGATGGAGACGATGCTGTCGCCGCCCAGGTCGAAGAAGCTGTCGTGGACGCCGACCTTCTCCAGGCCGAGGAGTCCGGCGAACAGCTCCGCGAGGGTCGCCTCGCGGTCGCTGCGGGCCTCGCCGCCGGTGGTGGCGGTGGACAGGTCCGGGGCGCGCAGGGCCTTGCGGTCCAGCTTGCCGTTCGGGGTCTGCGGGAGGGCGTCCAGCACGACGACGGCCGCGGGGACCATGTAGTCGGGCAGCGACTCGCCGACGCGCGAGCGCAGTTCGGCGGGTACGGGCGCGGCGCCCTCGCTCGGGACGACGTAGCCGACGAGCTGGCGCACACCGGGCTGGTCCTCGCGGACCAGGACGGCCACCTGGCCGACGCCCTCCTGGGCGGCGAGGGCGGCCTCGACCTCTCCCAGCTCGATCCGGAAGCCGCGCACCTTCACCTGGTCGTCGGCGCGGCCGACGTACACGAGTTGGCCGTCCGCGCCCCAGCGGGCGAGGTCGCCGGTGCGGTACATCCGGGCACCGGCCGGGCCGTACGGGTCGGCGACGAAGCGCTGGGCGGACAGGTCGGGCCGGTTCAGGTAGCCGCGGGCCAGGCTCGGACCGGCGATGAACAGCTCGCCGACCACGCCGGGCGCCACCGGGCGCAGCGCCGGGTCCAGCACGTACAGACGGGAGTTGAACACCGGCGTGCCGATCGGCGGTGCGACGGCTCCGCCGAGGGCGCCGCTCATCGAGGCGCAGACGGTGGACTCGGTCGGGCCGTAGGCGTTCACCAGCCGGCGGCCGGGCGACCAGCGGCCGACGACCTCGCCGGACAGGGCCTCACCGGCGGAGACCAGCGTGCCGCCGGGCAGCAGCCGCGCCTCGGGCTCCATCGCGGCGAGGACCACGGGCGGGATCGTCGCGTGGGTGACGCCGAACTCCGCGAGCGTTCCGGCCAGTTCCTCGCCGGCGGCGAGCCGCTCGGCGGGGACGACGACCAGGGCCGCACCCGAGAGCAGGCCCATGCACAGCTCCCAGAAGGCCGCGTCGAAGCTCGGCGAGGCGAACTGCAGGACGCGCGAGCCGTCGCCTACCTCGAAGCGCTCGACCTGGGTGGCGAGCAGGCTCGCGACACCCGAGTGCGAGACCACGACACCCTTGGGGCGGCCGGTCGAACCGGAGGTGTAGATCAGGTAGGCCGGGTTCGACAGTCGCGCGGGGCTGTCGAGTTCGGCGCCCGACCGGGCTGCCACCGCTTCGACGACCGCCGGACCGTCCAGCACGACGACCGGACGGCCCTCCGGTACCCGGTCGGCCACGTCGGAGCGGGTGAGGACGAGCAGCGGCTGCGCGTCGTCCAGCATGTAGCCGATCCGCTCGGCCGGGTACGCCGGGTCGACGGGCAGGTACGCGCCGCCGGCCTTCCACACCGCCAGCGCGGCGACGACCAGCTCCTCCGAGCGCGGCAGAGCGAGGGCGACGAACCGCTCCGGACCGACGCCGAGTCCGACGAGGTACCGGGCGAGCCGGTTCGCCCGGGCATCGAGCTCGGCGGCCGACAACTCGCCGCTCTCGGTGACGAGCGCCGGCGCATCCGGCGCCGCCGCCACCCGGGCCGCGAACAGCTCCGGCACCGTCGACCCGGCGACCTCACGCGGAGAGGCGTTCCAGCCACCCCCGACGACCTGCCGCCGCTCCTCGCCGTCCAGCACCTCGATCTGCCCGATCCGCAGGTCCGGCTCCGCCGCCACGGCCGACAGCACCCGCACGAACCGCTCGACGATCCGCTCCACCGTACCGTGGTCGAACAGGTCGGTCGCGTACTCGACCAGGCCCTCGATCCCGCCCCCGGAGCGCTCGGCCAGCTCGAACGAGAGGTCGAACTTGGCGGCGCCGACGCCGACCGTCTCCTGCCGCGCGTCCAGACCGGGTAGGCCCAGCTCGGCGGTGGCGGTGTTCTGCAGGACCAGCATCACCTGGAACAGCGGGTGCCGGGCCAGCGAGCGGTCCGGGCTGACCGCGTCCACCAGCCGCTCGAACGGCACGTCCTGGTGCGCGAACGCCGCCAGGTCCGACTCCCGGACCCGGCCCAGCAGCTCGCGGAAGGTCGGGTCGCCGGAGGTGTCGGTGCGCAGCACCAGGGTGTTGACGAAGAAGCCGACCAGGTCGTCCAGCGCCTCGTCGGAGCGGCCCGCGACGGCGCCGCCGATCGGCAGGTCCTCCCCCGCGCCGAGGCGGGTCAGCAGCGTGGCCAGGCCGGCCTGGATCACCATGAACAGCGTCGAGCGGGACTCGCGGGCGATCGAGAGCAGCCCGCCGTGGAGCGCGCCGTCGAGTTCGAAGGTGTGCAGCCCGCCCCGGTGGCTGGCGACGGCCGGCCGGGGACGGTCGGTGGGAAGTTCCAGCTGGTCGGGGGCGCCGACGAGTTCGGACTTCCAGAAGTCCAGCTGCCGGGCGATGACGCTGTCGGCGTCGCCCTCCTCACCGAGCAGCTCGCGCTGCCAGAGGGTGAAGTCGGCGTACTGGACGGGCAGCGGCGCCCACTGCGGGGCCACGCCCTGCACCCGGGCCCCGTACGCCGCCGCGAGGTCCGCACCCAGCGGCGCCAGCGACCAGCCGTCCGCGGCGATGTGGTGCACCGTCAGCAGCAGGACGTGCTCCTCGCCACCGAGCGTGAACAGCCGCGCCCGCACCGGGATCTCCGTCTCCAGCGCGAAGCCGACCGACGCGGCCTCCGACAGTGCCTGCGCCAGCTGCGCCTCGGTGGTCTCGGAGAAGCTCAGCTCCGGAGCCGCACCCTCCAGCACCTGCTGGTACGGCACGCCCCCGTCCTCGGGGAACACCGTGCGCAGGCTCTCGTGCCGCCCGACCACGTCCGCCAGCGCCTGCGCCAGCGCGGCCCGGTCCAGCGCGCCGGAAAGCCGCAGCGCCAGCGGGATGTTGTAGGTGGCGCTCGGTCCCTCCAGCCGGTGCAGGAACCAGAGCCGCCGCTGCGCGTACGACAGCAGCACCCGCTCCGGCCGCACCACCGGGAGCAGCGCCGGGCGGGCCTGCCCGGCGTCCTCGGCGAGCCGGCCGGCCAGCGCGGCGACGGTCGGGGCCTCGAACAGGGTACGGATCGGCAGCTCGACGCCGAGCGCCGTCCGCACCCGGCCGACCAGCCGGGTGGCGAGCAGCGAGTGCCCGCCGAGGGCGAAGAAGTCGTCGTCGACACCGACCACGGGCGCGCCCAGCGCCTCGGCGAAGATCCCGGTGAGGATCTCCTCCTGCGGGGTGCGCGGGCCGCGTCCGGCCCCGCCGCCGGTGGCGAACTCGGGTGCGGGCAGCGCCTTGCGGTCCAGCTTGCCGTTCGGGGTGAGCGGGAGCGCTTCCAGCCCGACGAAGGCCGCCGGGACCATGTACTCGGGCAGCGCCCGGGCGGCGTGCGAGCGCAGGGCGCCGAGGTCCAGCGCCTGCCCGGCGGCGGGCACCAGGTAGGCGGCCAGCCGCAGGTCCCCCGGGCGGTCCTCGCGGACCAGCACGGCACTCTGCGCGACTGCCGGGTGAGCGGCCAGCACGGCCTCGATCTCGCCGAGCTCGATCCGGAAGCCGCGGATCTTCACCTGGTCGTCGGCGCGGCCGGCGAACTCCAGTCCGCCGGTCTCCGTCCAGCGGGCGACGTCGCCGGTGCGGTACATCCGCGCGCCGGGAGGGCCGTACGGGTCGGCGATGAAGCGCTCGGCGGTCAGGCCGGGGCGGCCGAGGTAGCCGCGCGCCAGCCCGGCGCCGCCGACGTAGATCTCGCCCGCGACTCCGGGGGCGACCGGGCGCAGCCCGCCGTCCAGGATCTGGATCCGCAGGTCGGGGATGGCGCCGCCGATCATGCTGCCGGGGCCGGCGGCCGCGCTCGGGGCGTCCAGCGCCAGGTGGCTGACGTGCACGGTGGTCTCGGTGATGCCGTACATGTTGACCAGCACGGGAGCACGGTCGTCGTGCCGCTCGTACCAGTCGGCCAATCGCCACAGGTCGAGCGCTTCGCCCCCGAACACCACGTACTTCAGGGCGAGTTCGCGGCGCAGCTCGGGGTTCTCCCGGTCCGCCTGCATCAGCTGGTAGAAGGCGGACGGGGTCTGGTTGAGGACGGTGACCCGCTGTTCGGCGAGCAGCCGCAGGAACTCCTCCGGCGAGCGGCTGACCGAGTGCGGGACGACGACGAGCCGGCCGCCGTGCAGCAGCGGGCCCCACAGCTCCCAGACCGAGAAGTCGAAGGCGTAGGAGTGGAACAGCGTCCAGACGTCCTGCGGGCCGAAGTGGAAGAACCGCTCGGTGGCGCCGAACAGCCGGACCACGTTCTGGTGCGGGATCACCACGCCCTTCGGCCGGCCGGTGGAGCCCGAGGTGTAGATGACGTACGCGGGGTGCTCCGGACGCAGCGCCGTCACCGGGGCGGTGTCCGGCCGGGCGGCGAGTTCGGCGAGCACGCCCGGGGCGTCCACGACGACGCGCGCGGTGTCGCCGGCCAGCACGTCGGTGGCGGCGTCGGTGAGCAGCAGCGCGGGCTGCGCGTCCGCCAGGGTGTAGGCGAGCCGGTCGGCCGGGTACTCGGGGTCGAGCGGCACGTACGCGGCGCCGGCCTTGAGCACGGCGAGGACGGCCACCACCAGGTCCGCCGAGCGGGACATCGCCAGCGCGACGAAGTCCTCGGGGCCGACGCCGCGTTCGACCAGCAGATGGGCCAGCCGGTTGGCCCGGGCGTCCAGCTCCCGGTACGTCAGCTCGGTGTCCCGGTGCGTGACGGCGACGGCCTCGGGAGTGCGCGCGGCCTGGGCGGCGAACAGCTCCGGGACGGTCGCGGGGGCCACCTCGGCACCGTCGCCGTTCCACTCGACCAGGACGCGGTGCAGCTCGGCCGGGCCGAGCAGGTCGATCCGGCCGACCGGCTGGGTCGGGTCGGCGGCGATCGCCTCGAACAGGCGGACCAGCCGCTCGCCGATCAGCCGGACGGCGTCGGCGTCGAACAGCTCGGGTCGGTGGTCGAGGCGCAGCTGCAGCCGCCCCTCGACCACGCTGGCGATCACGCCGAGCGGGTAGTGGGTGGCGTCGATCGCCTGCAGGTCGGCCAGCCGCAGCTCACCGACGGCGGGCTGGAGGGACTGCGGGTCGAGCGGGTAGTTCTCGAAGACCGCGATGGTGTCAAAGAGCCGGCCGTGCCCGGCGAGGCGCTGCACCTCGGTCAGGCCCAGGTGCTGGTGCTCCATCAGGTCGGCCTGCTGGTCCTGCATCCGCGCCAGCGCGTCCACCAGCCGTTCACCGGACTGGAGTCGGGCGCGGACGGGCAGGGTGTTGATGAACAGGCCGACCATCGTCTCGACACCCGGGAGCTCCGGCGGACGGCCGGAGACGGTCGCGCCGAACACCACGTCGTCGCGGCCGGTGAGCTTGGCGAGCAGCAGCGCCCAGGCGCCCTGGAGCACGCTGTTGAGGGTCAGCCCGTGCCGGCGGGCCTGGCTGCGCAGCTGCGCCGTCAACTCGGCGGACAGCTCGACGATCCGGTGCTCGGGCGTACGGGTGGCCTGCTCGGGCTCGGCGCCGGCCAGCAGGGTCGGCTCCTCCAGCCCGGCCAGCGCCTGCCGCCACGCCTCCCGGGCCCCGGCGGCGTCCTGGCCGCCCAGCCAGGCCAGGTACCGGCGGTACGGCGTGACGGCGGGCAGCGCCGTCTCGTCGCCGCCCCGGCCGTACAGCTCGAACAGCTCGCGCACCAGGATCGGCATCGACCAGCCGTCGACCAGGATGTGGTGCTTGGTCAGCACCAGGGTGTGCCGCTGCTCATCGAGCCGGTACAGCGCGAAGCGCAGCAGCGGCGGGCGGGCGAGGTCGAAGCGGCGGCCCCGGTCGGCAGCCAGCAGACGGGTCAGTTCGGCCTGCCGGGCGGCCTCGTCGGCGTGGCCGGACAGGTCGGTCGCGGTCCACGGCAGCTCGACCTCGTGCGGGATCAGCTGGACGGGACGGGCCAGGCCCTCGTGCCGGAAGGCCGCCCGCAGGTTGGGGTGGCGGCGCAGCAGGCCGTCGGCGGCGGCGCGCAGCGCGGCCGGGTCGAGCGGGCCGTCCAGGTCGAGGACCAGCTGCACGGTGTACACGTCGGCAGCCCGCTCGTCGTAGAGCGAGTGGAAGAGCAGTCCTTCTTGCAGCGGGGAGAGCGGGAGCACGTCCGCCAGGCCGGGCTTCGTCACTTTGAGATCCTCCAGTCAGCTTCCAGCAGGTCGATCTCGGCCTGGGACAGGGTCACGAGAGAGAGGTCCGAGGGGGTGTGGCCGCCGCTGCCGGCGGTGCGGGCGTGCTCGGCGGTGACGGCCAGGGCGCGGAACCACAGGTCGGCCAGTTCGGCCACGGTCGCCTCGGGGACGGCGCCGTCCGGCCAGGACCAGGTGGCCACCAGCCGGGGGCCGTCCGGGTGGTCCTCGGTGAGCGCGTTGAGCACCAGCGCATGGGTGAGCGGCATCGCCGGGTCGGCGCCGCCGCCGAGCGCCGGTGCCTCGGCGGCCGCCGTCCAGGGCTCGCGACCTGCGGCGGGGAAGCGGCCCAGGTAGTTGAAGCCGAGCTGCGGCTCGCCGAACACCGCCAGCTGCGGGCCGGTCGCCGGGTTCAGGTGGCGCAGCAGGCCATGGCCGAGGCCGTGGTCGGGCAAGGCGCGCAACTGTTCCTTCACCCGCTTGAGCGCCTGGCCGACCGGGGCGCCGCCGGCCCAGATCCCGGCCCAGTCCCGGACAACCGGGTCGAGCCGAACGGGGTACAGGCTGGTGAACCAGCCGACCGTGCGGGAGACGTCGGCACCGGGGAGCACGTCCTCGCGGCCGTGGCCCTCCAGGTCGACCAGCACCGAGCCGTCGCCCCGGCGGCCGCTCCGGCGGCGGTGGTCGGCGACGGCGAGCGCGAAGGCGGTGAGCAGGACGTCGTTGACGCCCGCGTGGTAGACGGCCGGGACGCTGGTCAGCAGCTCGGCGGTGAGCCCGGTGTCCAGGGTGCGGGTGAGGGTGCGCTCGGTGGCGACGACGTCCCGGGCCGGGTCGAACGGGCGGTCGCCGATCAGCGGGTCGAGCCCGTCCAACTGGCGTTCCCACTGGGACAGTTCAGCCCGCCGGCGGGGGTCGAGAGCGGCCTCGGCCAGGCCCTCGGACCAGGTCCGGAAGGAGGTCGGCACCGGCTCGAGGGCGGGCGTGCGGCCTTCCCGTACGGCTTCCCAGGCAGCGGCCAGGTCCGGCACCAGGATGCGCCAGGACACGCCGTCGACCACCAGGTGGTGGACGACCAGCAGCAGCCGGCCGGCGTTGCCGGGGCCGGCGTCGAACCAGACCGCCTGGAGCATGGCTCCGTGCTCCGGGTCCAGCCGGTCGGCGGCCTCCTCGCTCTCCCGGGCCACCAGTTCGGTCAGGTCCGGGGTGGTGGCGGTGGTGAGGTCGATCCGGCGCACCAGCTCGGCGGCGCGTACGGTGCCGGGCGGCGGGACGTCCAGCGTGGGACCGTCTGCGCGGACCAGCCGGGCGCGCAGCGCGCCGTGGTGGTCCAGCACGGCCTGGAGGGCGGCGGTCAGGTGCTCCTCGGTCAGCTCGGCCGGGGCGTGCAGCAGCATCGACTGGTTGAACCGGCCGATCGGGCCGCCGCGTTCGAGCAGCCAGCGCATCACCGGGGTCGCCGGGATCCGGCCGATCCCGCTGTCCTCGATGGCAGGGCCCGCCGCGTCCGGCGCCGACTCGTCGGCGATCACGGCGAGGGCGGCGACGGTCTTGTGTTCGAAGACCTGGCGCGGGGTGATGACGAGCCCGGCCTTGCGGGCCCGGCTGACCAGCTGGATGGAGACGATGCTGTCGCCGCCGAGGTCGAAGAAGCTGTCGTCGACACCGACCCGGTCGAGGCCCAGGAGGCCGGCGAAGAGCTCGCAGAGGACCGCTTCACGGTCGGTGCGGGCGGCAGTGCCGCTCGAGGCGGTGGACAGGTCGGGGGCCGGCAGGGCCTTGCGGTCCAGCTTGCCGTTCGGGGTCAGCGGCAGCTCGCCCAGCGGCACGACGGCGGCCGGCACCATGTAGTCGGGCAGCAGCCTGCCCACACCGATGCGCAGTCCGGCCGGGTCGAGCTCGGCACCGGCGGCGGGGACGACGTAGCCGACGAGCTGACGCACGCCCGGCTGGTCCTCGCGCACGACGACGGCCACCTGGCCGACACCCTCCTGCGCGGCCAGCGCCGCTTCCACCTCACCGAGCTCGATCCGGAAGCCACGCAGCTTGACCTGCTCGTCCACGCGGCCCACGTACACGAGTTGGCCGTCCGCGCCCCAGCGGGCGAGGTCGCCGGTGCGGTACATCCGGGCACCGACCGGGCCGTACGGGTCGGCGACGAAGCGCTGCGCGGACAGATCGGGGCGGTTCAGGTAGCCCCGCGCCAGACTCGGGCCGGCGATGAACAGCTCGCCGACCACACCGGGAGCCACCGGACGCAGCCCCGAATCCAACACGTACAGAAGGGAGTTGAACACGGGAGAACCGATCGGCGGAGCCTCGCCGCCACTCAGCGCGCCACTCATCGAAGCACACACGGTCGACTCCGTCGGACCGTAGGCGTTCACCAGACGACGGCCCCGCGACCAGCGGCCCACCACCTCGCCCGACAGCGCCTCACCGGCCGACACCAACGTGCCACCCGCCAGCAGCCCGGCATCCGCGTCCATCGCCGCCAACACGACCGGCGGCAGCGTCGCATGCGTCACGCCGTACTCCACCAGGGTGCCCGCCAGGGCCTCGCCCGGCAGCAGCTGCTCGGCCTCCACGACGACCAGCGCCGCACCGGAGAGCAGGCCCATGCACAGCTCCCAGAACGCCGCGTCGAAACTCGGCGACGCGAACTGCAACACCCGCGAACCCGGACCGACCTCGAACCGCTCCACCTGTGTGGCGAGCAGGCCGGCCACACCCGAGTGCGACACCACGACGCCCTTCGGGCGGCCGGTCGAACCGGAGGTGTAGATCAGGTAGGCCGGGTTCGACAGTCGCGCGGGGCTGTCGAGTTCGGCGCCCGACCGGGCTGCCACCGCTTCGACGACCGCCGGACCGTCCAGCACGACGACCGGACGGCCCTCCGGTACCCGGTCGGCCACGTCGGAGCGGGTGAGGACGAGCAGCGGCTGCGCGTCGTCCAGCATGTAGCCGATCCGCTCGGCCGGGTACGCCGGGTCGACGGGCAGGTACGCGCCGCCGGCCTTCCACACCGCCAGCGCGGCGACGACCAGCTCCTCCGAGCGCGGCAGAGCGAGGGCGACGAACCGCTCCGGACCGACGCCGAGTCCGACGAGGTACCGGGCGAGCCGGTTCGCCCGGGCATCGAGCTCGGCGGCCGACAACTCGCCGCTCTCGGTGACGAGCGCCGGCGCATCCGGCGCCGCCGCCACCCGGGCCGCGAACAGCTCCGGCACCGTCGACCCGGCGACCTCACGCGGAGAGGCGTTCCAGCCACCCCCGACGACCTGCCGCCGCTCCTCGCCGTCCAGCACCTCGATCTGCCCGATCCGCAGGTCCGGCTCCGCCGCCACGGCCGCCAGCACCCGCACGAACCGCTCGACGATCCGCTCCACCGTGCCACGGTCGAAGAGGTCACAGGCGTACTCGACCAGACCGTCGATCCCGCCCCCGGAGCGCTCGGTCAGCTCGAAGGCGAGGTCGAACTTCGCCACGCCCGCGTCCACCCGGTCCAGGTCGGCCTGGATCCCCGGGAGTTCGAAGCGGGCCTGCTGGTTGTTCTGCAGGACCAGCATCACCTGGAACAGCGGGTGCCGGGCCAGCGAACGGTCCGGGCTGACCGCGTCCACCAGCCGCTCGAACGGCACGTCCTGGTGCGCAAACGCCGCCAGGTCCGACTCCCGGACCCGGCCCAGCAGCTCGCGGAAGGTCGGGTCGCCCGAGGCGTCCGTCCGCAGCACCACCGTGTTCACGAAGAAGCCGACCAGGTCGTCCAGCGCCTCGTCGGAGCGGCCCGCGACGGCGCCGCCGATCGGCAGGTCCTCCCCCGCCCCCAGCCGGTTCAGCAGCGCGGCCAGACCGGCCTGCACCACCATGAACAGCGTCGACCGCTCCGTGCGCGCCAGCGCCAGCAGGCCCTGGTGCACCTCGGCCGGCACGGCGAACGGCACGTTGCCGCCCCGGTAGGTCGCCACCGCCGGACGCGGCCGGTCCGTCGGGAGTTCCACCTGCTCGGGGGCGCCCGCCAGTTCGCTCTTCCAGAACTCCAGCTGCCGGGCGATCACGCTCTCCGGGTCGCCCTCCTCACCGAGCAGCTCGCGCTGCCAGAGGGTGAAGTCGGCGTACTGGACGGGCAGCGGCGCCCACTGCGGGGCCGTGCCGTTCAGGCGGGCCGCGTACGCCGCCGCGAGGTCCGCACCCAGCGGCGCCAGCGACCAGCCGTCCGCGGCGATGTGGTGGATGGTCAGCAGCAGCACGTGGTCGGTCTCGCCGATCGCGAACAGCCGGGCACGCACCGGGATTTCGGTCTCCAGCGCGAAGCCGACCCCGGCGGCCGCCGACAGCGCCCCCGTCAGCTCCGCCTCGGCGGTCTCCTCGACCGTGAACTCCGGCGCCACGCCCTCCAGCACCCGCTGGTACGGCACGCCCCCCTCCTCGGGGAACACGGTCCGCAGGCTCTCGTGCCGCCCGACCACGTCCGCCAGCGCCAGCGCCAGCGCGCCGTGGTCCAGCGCGCCCGAGAGCCGCAGCGCGTACGGCAGGTTGTAGGTGGCGCTCGGCCCCTCCAGCCGGTGCAGGAACCAGAGCCGCCGCTGCGCGTACGACAGCGGTACCCGCTCCGGCCGGGCGGCCAGGGCCTCGACCGCCGGGCGGGCGGTGCCCGCGTCGGCGAGCCGCGCGGCCAGGGCCACGACGGTGGGCGCCTCGAAGACCGTACGGACGGCGAGTTCGACGCCGAGCGCCGCCCGGACGCGGCCGACCAGCCGGGTGGCGAGCAGCGAGTGCCCGCCGAACTTGAAGAAGTCGTCGTCGATGCCGAGGTCCGGCACGCCGAGCAGGTCCGCGAACATCGCGCAGAGCAGTTCCTCGTGCGGCGTCCGGGGCCGCCGGGCCGTCCGGGCGGCGCCGAAGTCGGGCGCGGGCAGGGCCTTGCGGTCCAGCTTGCCGTTCGGGGTGATCGGGAACGCGTCCATCCCGACGAACGCCGCCGGAATCATGTGGTCCGGGAGCAACTCACCGATGTACGAACGCAGTTCTGCTTCCTCCGGCAGCTCGTCGCCGGCCGCCGGGATCAGATAGGCGACGAGCAGCTTGTCGCCGTGCCGGTCCTCCCGGGCCACCACGGCGGCCTGGGCGACGGACTCGTGCCGGGCCAGCACCGACTCGATCTCGCCGAGCTCGATCCGGAAGCCGCGGATCTTCACCTGGTCGTCGACCCGGCCGAGGTAGTGCAGCAGGCCGTCCGCGTCCTGGCGCACCAGGTCGCCGGTGCGGTACATCCGCGTGCCGGCCGGGCCGTACGGGTCCGCGAGGAAGCGCTCGGAGGTCAGACCGGGGCGGCCCAGGTAGCCGCGCGCCAGGCCGTCGCCCGCGAGGTACAGCTCGCCGGTCTCGCCGTCGCGGACGGGCCTCAGCGCGGCGTCCAGCACCCGCACCCAGGTGTTGCGGATCGGCCGCCCGATGGCCGGCCGGCCGCCGCCGACGGTCACCTCGGCAGTGGTGGACCAGATGCTGGTCTCGGTCGGCCCGTAGACGTTGGTGACGCGGTCGCCGAGCCCGGCCATGGCGTCGGCGAGCGCGGGCGACAGCGCCTCGCCGCCGGCCATCATCTGCAACCCCCGCAGGGAGTCCGGCTGTTCGGCGGCCATGGCCTGGAAGAGCGCGGGGGTGGCCTGGAGGTGGGTCACGCCGGTGCCGGTGATCAACTCGGCCAGCCGGGCCGGGTCGCGAACGGTCTCGCGCGACGCGATCACCACGCCGGCGCCGGCCAGCAGCGGCAGGTAGTGCTCCAGTTCGGCGATGTCGAAGGCGATGGTGGTGACGGCGGCCATCCGGTCCGTCTCGGCCATCGGGAAGAGCTCGGCCATCCCGAGCAGGAGGTTGAGCAGCCCGGAGCGCTGGATCACCACACCCTTCGGCCGCCCGGTGGAGCCCGAGGTGTAGATCGCGTACGCCGGGTTGGCGGGGTGCAGCTTCCTCCCGGTCAGCGGACCGGAGGGCATCTCCTCGGCGGCGGCCAGTGCCTCGTCGAGGTACAGCACGGGCGCACCCGCGTCCGGCATCCCGAACTGACGATCCGTCAACAGAATTGCGGGCGAGGATTCCTGGAGGATGTAGCTGACCCGGTCCGCCGGGTAGTCCGGGTCCAGCGGCACGTACGCGGCGCCGGTCTTGAGCACGGCGAGCAGCACGACCATCTGGTCCACCGTGCGGGGCAGCGCCACCGCGACGAACCGCTCGGGACCGGCCCCGTGCCGCACCAGCAGCCGGGCGAGCCGGTTGGTCCGGGCGTCCAGCTCGGCATGGGTCAGCTGCCGCCCGCCGCTGAGCACGGCGACGGCGTCCGGGGTGCGCGCCGCCTGGGCCGCGATCAGGTCGGTGATGTCGGCGGCAGGCAGGGGCACCCGGGCGTTCCCGGTTTCGGACATGGTTTATCCACCCTCGAACGGTTCGGTGTTGCGTCAGGAGGAGCTGCGGGCACGGCCCGGGCCAACGGGCCGGGGCGGAGGTCAGAGACCCCGGGCCTCGAGGGCGCGCAGCTCGTCGGCGAGGATCCGGCCGATCTCGGCGAGCGCACCGGGCTTCATCAGGTCGTTGTGGTTGCGCTCCAGGTAGTACGGGGTGATCCGCCCGGCCACGTACGGGCTCCAGGTGTCCGGGGTGGGCGAGATGTCGACCTTGTCGAGCGAGGCGACGATCACCACCGCGTCCCCGCCGTACCGCGCCGGCTCGAACTCGTGCACCAGCTCGCGGTTGTTGGCGTAGACCCGGCCGATCGCCTCGATGTGGTGCCGCTCCAGGCTGGCCAGCGAGCTGCCGAGCTTGCGCAGCAGCTCGACCACCTGGTCGAACTCCAGCGGCTTGCGGCCGAGTCGGCGCCGGTCGTAGCCGACCCAGCGCAGCAGGTCGGCCAGGATCTCCTGCTCGCCGAGCTCGGCCAGGGTCTGGCCGGGGTAGGTGTCCAGGATGGCGAGCAGCCCGACCTGTTCGCCCTCGCGCTCCAGCTGGGAGGCGATCACGTGGGCCGCGATGCCGCCGGAGGAGTAGCCGAGCAGGTGGTACGGCCCGGTCGGCTGGACCTTGCGGATCTGCTGCAGGTAGTCCTGCGCCATCTCCTCGAAGCTGCCCGGCAGTTCGCCGCCGCCGTCGAGGCCGCGCGCCTGCAGGCCGTAGACCGGGTGCCCGGCGCCGAGGTGCTTGATCAGCCCGGCGTAGCACCAGCTGAGTCCGCCGGCCGGGTGCACGCAGAACAGCGCGGGGCGTTCGCCGTACGGCCGCAGCGGCAGCAGGACGTCGAGCGGGTCCTCGCTGCGGCTGTCGTCGTCGAGCCGTGCGCCGTACAGCGCCGGGGTGGGGGCCTCGAAGAGGCTGCGGATGGTGAGCTGGACGCCGAAGGTCTCGCGGACGCGGTTGATCAGGCGGGTGGCGAGCAGGGAGTGTCCGCCGAGGTCGAAGAAGTTGTCGTCGACGCCGATCCGGGGCAGGCCGAGCACTTCGGCGAACAGCTCGCAGACGATCTCCTCGCGCGGGGTGCGCGGGCCGCGCGAGGAGACGGCGGCGGCGAGGTCGGGTGCGGGCAGGGCCTTGCGGTCGAGCTTGCCGTTGGGGGTGACGGGCAGCCGGTCGAGGGTGACGAGGGCGGCGGGCACCTGGTGGTCGGGCAGCCGGGCGGCCAGGTGGGCACGGACCTCGGCGTGGTCGGGGGCGGTGCCGGGGACGGGCACCAGGTAGCCGACCAGCCGGCGGTCACCGGGGCGGTCCTCGCGGGCCAGTACGGCGACCGCCGCGAGCTGCGGGTGCTGGGCCAGCACAGCCTCGATCTCGCCGAGTTCGATCCGGAAGCCGCGGATCTTCACCTGGTCGTCGGTGCGGCCGAGGTAGCGCAGCGCGCCGTCCTCGCCCCAGCTCGCGAGGTCGCCGGTGCGGTACATCCGGGAGCCGGGCGGGCCGTACGGGTCGGCGACGAAGCGCTCGGCGGTCAGGCCCTGACGGTCGAGGTAGCCACGGGCCAGCTGGACGCCGGCCAGGTACAGCTCGCCGGGCGCGCCGGGGGCGGCCGGGCGCAGGCCGGCGTCCAGGACGTAGACGCGGGTGTTCCAGACCGGACGGCCGATCGGCACCGGGCCGGGACGGTCGGCGCACGGCCAGGCGGTGACGTCGACGGAGGCTTCGGTGGGGCCGTACAGGTTGTGCAGTTCGGTGCCGGGGAGCAGGCCCAGCAGCCGGCGCTGGGTCTCCTCGGGCAGCGCCTCGCCACTGGTGATCACCCGGCGCAGGCCTGTGCACCGGGCGGCGGCCGGCTCCTGGAGGAAGACCTGGAGCATGGACGGCACGAAGTGCGCGGTGGTGACGCCCTGGTCACGGATCAGCTCGGCGAGGTAGGCCGGGTCCTTGTGGCCCTCGGGCCGGGCCAGCACCAGGGTGGCGCCCTGGATCAGCGGCCAGAAGAACTCCCAGACGGAGACGTCGAAGCCGGACGGGGTCTTCTGCAGCACCCGGTCGTCGGCGCGCAGCCCGTACGCGTCCTGCATCCAGAGCAGTCGGTTGACGATGCCCCGGTGCGGGACCAGGACGCCCTTGGGGCGGCCGGTGGAGCCGGAGGTGTAGATGACGTACGCCGGGTGGTCCGGGTGCCGGCGGACGGCCGGCGGCCCGGCGGGGCACTCGGCGAGCCGCGGGGCGAGGCCGGGGTCGTCCAGCAGCAGGTGCGGGACGGGAAGGTCGGCCGGGAGCCGGTCGTGGACGGCCGTGGTGGTGAGCAGCAGGGTGGGCCGGGCGTCCGTCAGCAGCAGGTTGATCCGCTCGGCGGGGTAGTCCGGGTCGACGGGCAGGTAGGCGGCGCCGGTCTTGAGCACGGCGAGCAATGCGACGACCAGCTCCTCGGAGCGGGGCACGGCGAGGGCGACCCGCCGCTCGGGACCGGCGCCGCGCTCGGCCAGCAGGTGAGCGAGCCGGTCGGCACGTTCGTGCAGTTCGCGGTAGCTGAGGGTGCGGCCCTCGAAGGCGAGCGCGACGGCCTCGGGGCAGGCGGCGGCCCGGTCGGCCAGCAGGTCGGTCAGGGTGGCCGGCGGGACGTCGTGGGCGGTGTCGTTGTGGGTGTCGAGGACGAGCTCGCGCTCGGCGGCGCCGAGCAGGTCGGTGCGGCCGACCGGCTGCTCCGGACCGGTGGCGGCAAGGTTGGCCAGGAAGCCGAGGAAGCGGTCCTGGTGGGCGGCGAGTTCGGCCTCGGTGTACAGCTCGGGGTTGGCGTCGAAGTCGACCTGGAGGCCGCGGCCGTCCGAGCGGTCGTAGACGATCATCGAGAGGTCGTCGGAGGGGCCGATCGACAGGTTGTGCACGACGGCTCGGTGCGGCCCGAAGCACAGGTCGTAGTCGAACATCATGATGTTGATCTCGGGCCCGGTGAGCCGCTGGTCGTCGGCGAGCAGCCGGCGGTCGCGGCGCAGGTCCTCGTAGCGGTAACGCTGGTGCTTGAGCGCGCCGCGCAGTTCGGCGCTGACCTGCCGCAGGGCCTCGGCGTGGGTGGTGGCGGGGTCGATCGCGATCCGCACCGGCACGACGTTGGAGACCATGCCGGGCAGGGTGCGGGCGGCCCGGCCGAGCCGGGTGGCGACCGGCAGGCCGAGCACCACCTCGGCGGCACCGGTGGCGCGCTGGAGGTAGAGAGCGGCGGCGGTGGCGACGACGGCGGGCCAGGTGGCTCCGGCCTCGCGGGCGGTGTCGCGCAGCGCGTCCAGGTGCTCGGCGGGCAGGAAGGCGGTGCGGCGCACCAGTCCGTGCGCAAGGACGGGCTTGCGCGCGGCCAGGCCGGCCGGCTCCGGGCAGTCGGCGAGCTTGTCGGCCCACCAGTCGCGGTCCTCGGTGAACAGCGCGGAGGCCCGGTACTCCTGGTCGGCGGCGACCAGGTCGGCCAGCGGGCCGAACGGGTTCGCCGGGCAGGGCTCACCGGTGGCGAGCGCGGTATAGACCTCCGCGGCGCGCCGGGCGAGCAGGGCGACGGTGAAACCGTCCACCACCACGTGGTGGTAGCAGTAGAACCACAGGTGCCGTTCGGCGGCGACCTTCAGCAGTTCGAAGCGGAACAGCGGGTCGCGGCCGGGATCGACGGGGACGGCCATGGCCTGGCGCATCCGGGCGAGGGCGGCGGCCTCGGGATCCGGCTCGCCGGTGAGGTCGACGACCTCCAGCACCCGCCCGGGCACCGGCCCGACCGTCTGCCACAGCTGCTCGCCGTCCTGCTCGATCCGCACCCGCAGGGTCTCGGCCTCGGTGACCACCTGCCGCAGCGCGGTCTCCAGCAGCGCCGCGTCGACGCCGCCCCGGATCTCCAGGTATTCGGCGGCGTTGAAGACCGGGTTGTCGGGGTCCAGTTGCTGGGCGAACCAAATTCCCGCCTGAGCGGCTGTCAGGGCTGTCCTGTCTCCGCCGAACATGCTTTTCGTTCCACCCCTGGCCGTCGTTTCGAGCGGGATCGAACCGCTGTCGCGGAATCCCGGAAATCGAATTCTTGGGAGATTCGTCATCGGCCCCGGGACGGCCCGGCAATGTCTCGCAGGAAGCCGACAGGTCCGTTCGGGGCAGCTACGGACCACTGTGGCACTCAGCGAGGGGGGTCACAATCCTCGGTGCATCAAGCTGCCAACGGGGGGCCGAACGGCCCCCGGAGCGCGTCCGGATCCGGCATTCCCATGCACGACGACGCCCGGCCCGCGCGAAATGCACGGGCCGGGCACGAGTTCGCCGGGGATCATTCCCCCATCGCCGTGACCAGGCTGCGGGGGCGCATGTCGATCCAGTTCTCGTTGACGTAGTCCAGGCACTCCTGCCGGCCCGCCTGACCGTGCACGACCGTCCAGCCGGCCGGCACCTCGGCGAAGACCGGCCACAGCGAGTGCTGGTTCTCCTCGTTGACGAGGACGTAGTAGGAGGCGCTGTCGTCCTCGAAGGGGTTGGTGGCCATGGTGTCGGGTTCCTCTTCCGTTGATGTGGGCTGGTGGTGGTGCGGTGCGGTCAGGCGGTGACGCCGGTGGCGGTGCGGGCCCGCACCGAGGCGACGAAGCCGGGCAGCCGGTCCACACCCCAGAACTTCTCGAAGCCGTCGATGAAGTACGGCACGCCGAAGACGCCGTCGCGGTGCACCGCGGCCAGCGCGGTCAGGCCGCGCTCGCGGACGGCCGGGTCGGCGCTCGCACCGCCGAGCAGGTCGGGGTCGAGGCCGAGCTCGGGGCCGAGGGCGGCGATCACGGCGGGGTCGGAGATGTCCAGGCCGTCCTGCCAGCGGGCGCGGTAGACCCGGTCGATGAACTCCCGGCCCCGGCCGTGCTCCTCGGCCACCAGGTAGGCCAGGTGGGAGACCTCCCAGCGGGGTTCGCGGTCCACCGGCCAGACCATCTCCAGCTCGCGCTCACGGGCGAGCCGCCGGACGTCCTGAAGGATGTACAGGTGCTTCTCCCGGGACATCGGGACGTACGGCAGCCGCACGCCGCTGTGTTCCAGGTGCTCGTGGTGCTGCTCGTCCGGCTCCCAGAACGGCAGCCACTGGACCGCCTCGGCGACGTCCGGGTAGCGCCCGATCAGGTCGCGGTAGGCCATCCAGGAGTACGGGCTGCGGAACGAGAAGTACCAGCGCGGCGGTTTGCGCGCCATGGTGCCGCCTCTCTCGGTGGTTCGGCTGGTCAGATGGTGATGCCGCCGTCGATCTGCAGCACGGCGCCGGTGACGTACTGCGCCCGGTCCGAGACCAGGTAGCCGACCAGGTCGGCGACCTCCTCGGCCCGGCCCATCCGCTTGAGCGGGATGGACGCCATGACGTCCTTGAGCGCCCGGCCCTCGATGGCCGCCGTCATGTCGGTCTCGATGAAGCCCGGCGCGACGGTGTTGACCCGGATCCCGTACCGGCCGGTCTCCTTGGCCAGCGCGCGGGAGAAGCCGATGATCCCGGCCTTGGACGCCGAGTAGTTGGACTGGGTGGCGTGCCCGTACACCCCGGCGACCGAGGAGATGTTCACGATGGCGCCGGACTTGCGCTTCATCATGCCGAACACCACGGCGCGGCAGACGTGGTAGACGCCGCCCAGGTTGGTGTCGATGACCTCCTGCCACTGCTCGTCGGTCATCAGCACCAGGGGGTTGTCCCGGGTGATGCCGGCCGCGGTGACCAGCACGTCGACCGGGCCGAGGTTCTCCTCGACCTCGGCGACCAGCTCGCGCACCGGGGCGGCGGCGGTCACGTCCGTCTTCCGGGCCAGCACCCGGACGCCGGTCTGCGCGGCCTCCTCCTCCAGCCGGCGCGCGGCCTCCTCGTCGGCCCGGTAGCAGAACGCCACGTCGAAGCCGTCCCGGGCCAGCGCCAGCACGGTGGCGCGGCCGATCCCGCGCGATCCCCCGGTGACCAGCGCCACCCGCGAGGTGTTCTCCTCCATCGCTCCTCCATCGGTGTCGTGGGTCGACTTCACGCCTCTGCCCCCGGGTTCGGGCGCAGCACCTCGGCCGGGCGCATCGCGACCACCACGGAGCCCACGGTCAGGACCGGCCGGCCGGCGACCAGGCTCTCGCCCTCGAAGATCACGGTGTCGCCGACCGCGCGGGAGATCCGCACCCGGTGCTCCAGGACGTCCCCGGGCAGCACCGGGTGGTGGAAGACCACCCCGGACATGCTGCCGAACAGCATCACCTGCCCGGTGAGCACGTCGGGGTTGGGGTCGTCCCAGGTGGCGAGCAGCCCGGCGCTCTGGCACCAGGACTCGACCAGCAGCGACTGCGGGTAGCCGAAGCCTTCCTCGGGGGTGTCCGGGCCGAGCTCGGCGTACCAGGGCTCGTTGCAGGTCACCGCCTTGACCGCGGTGAGGTGCCGGCCGGGTTCGAGCTCGAGCACCCGGTCGACCAGCAGCATCGGGAAGCGGTGCGGCAGCCGGGCGCGGATCTGCGCCTGTCCGGTCATCGGGTCACCTCGCCGGTGTAGCGCAGCCGCAGCTTGGCGGCGTCACCGCGGGGCGAGCGGATCACCGCGCGACACTGCCGGCCGCCGTCCTTCTCGCGCCAGTCGAGCTCGACGTCGAGGACGTCGCCGGGGTAGACCGGGCCGGTGAACCGGGTCGACTCCACCTCGGCGAGCTCGGGTGCCGGGTCCGTGTCGGCGGCGGTGGCGAGCACCGCGGCGTGGGTGAGGTCCAGCAGGCAGACCCCGGGGAAGATCGGGAAGCCCGGGTAGTGGCCGGGCAGCACCGGCTCCCCGGCTGCGACGGTGAACCGGACGGCGGCGCGCGGCCAGTCCGCCGCGACCACCTCGACCGGACCGGCCAGCGGTGTGGCCCGCGCCGGCACCGGGCGTGCGGTGGCGAGCACCATCAGCTCGCCCGCACCTTCGCCAGCAGCAGTTCGTACGCCTTGGCGAGGCAGGTGAACTGCTTCAGCTCGGTCTCGGGGATCTTCACGCCGTACTTCTTCTCCAGCACCACGACGACCTCCAGGGCCATCAGCGAGTCGACCTCCAGGTCGTCCACGAAGTCGGCGTCGTCGGTGAGTTCGTCCACCTCGATGTCGAGGACCTTCGCGACCACCTCGCGCAGCTCCTCCAGGTCCAGCACAGCGAGCGGTGCGCTCGTCATCGGTCGGCCCTCTTTCTTTCCGTTGATGCGTTGTTGACGTTCGTTCGGCTGACGGGGATCGTCAGCGCAGGCCCAGCACGGCGCAGCCGACCGACCCGGCGCGGTCCACCGAGGTGATCAGGCCGATCTGCCCGGCCGCGGCGCCCGCCCGGTCCTCGGCGTACGCGAGCAGCGCGGCTGCCTGGAAGGCGGCGGCGGCCGCGCCGGTGTCGCCGATCAGCTCGGCCGGGGTGAGGTCGACGGCGTCCGCTCCGCCCAGCACCTCGTGGAGGGCGGCGCACTCCGCGTCGCCCTCCGGCCCGGGGGCCCCGGAACGGGCGACCACGGCCACCTGGCCGGGCTCGATCCCGGCCTGGTCCAGCGCCCGGCGCAGCGTCCGGGCCAGCGCGGGCCGGACGTCGCCATCCAGGGCCACGCCGAGTTCGACGGCCAGCACCTCGGCCAGCACCGGCTGTTCGGCGCCCTCGTCGGCCGGCGGTTCGACCAGCAGGACGGCGCAGCCCTCGCCGAGTGCGGCCGCGCCGGTGCCCTCGGCGGCGTGGTGCTCCAGCCAGGCGCGGGCCGCGGAGAACTCCTCGGCCGCGCCGCACAACACGGTCTGCGCCCGCCCGGCGCCGAGCAGGCGGCGGGAGTAGCTGAGTGCGTGCAGGCCGGCCACCCGGCCGCCGGCGATGGTCGCGTTGGGGCCCTTGAGCTGGTACCAGATGGCACACTGGCCGGCGGCGCAGTTCATCACGGTGTTGGGGAACTTGGCCGGGTCGACGAAGAACGGCATCTCGCCGGTGAAGGAGTCCCGGGTGAAGTCCATCATGCTCTGGGCGCTGCCGGTGGTGGTGCCGAGGGCGAGCGCGGCGCGCTCGCCGGTGCCGACCGCGCGGTTGCGCTCGCCGTCGTCGAGCAGCGCGCCGACCGCGGTGACGGCGAGGCCGGTGACCCGGTCCATCGACCGGGTGCCCTTGCGGCCGAGCACGGTGCGCGGGTCGAAGCCGGGGACGACGCAGGCGGTGCCGTCGGAGGTCCGGGCGAGTTCCGGTGCCAGGGCGGTCGCGGTGGCGCGCCGTTCGCGCAGGCCCTGGGCGAAGGCGGCCCGGCCGATCCCGAACGGCGACACCGCCGACCAGGCGGTGATGACCGGGCGTCGCGCGCCGGTCCGGGTGCTAGTCATACCCGCTCCGACTCCTTTCGGTTTGGTTCAGTGCGGTTTCGGTGGGGTGGGGCGGGGCCCGCGCTCGGGCCCCGCGCTCACAGGAAGCAGACCATCCGGTACTCCGGCCAGCGCAGGGCGAGTTCGCCGTCCGCCGCGAGCCGCACGCCGTCCAACAGCACGCCGTCCAGCGGGCCGGTGAAGCCGAAGGCGGCCAGCGCCGACTCCTCGACCCAGACCCGTACCCCGGCCTCGATGAGCGTGCGCAGGCCGCTCCGCGGGTCGGCGAGGGTGGTGACGGTGGTGTCGCCGAGCCGCAGCTCCGGCAGCGGCCGGGCCCGCACCGCGTGGGTGGCCGCCTGGCCGCGCAACAGCACGTCCAGGCCGCCGAGTTGGCGGTTCAGTTCGGTGGCGAGGTAGAGCGCGTCGAAGAACTGCTTCTCCAGCGCGCCCCGGTGGGCGCGTTCGACGACGGCCAGGGTCCGACCCTCGGCCGATGCCTGACTGTCCATCAGATCACTCCGACCATGACGGTCCTGGCGGCCGCCGCCACGTTCGCGGCGTAGCCGGCCGGGGGCCTGAGGACGACTTCGGGCAGGTGGTCGACGGCGCCCCGGTCGTCGCTGCAGAAACGGCAGCCGTACCAGTACAGCCGGTCCGGGTAGGCGCGGAGCATGCTCCGGACCAGCCCCACCGTGCTGGGGTACGAGGTGTTCCAGTCGGCGAGGTTGCGCGGCTTGTCCTCGCCCAGGCCCTGCTGGGTGAGCAGGGTCGCATAGCCGCAGGTCCAGATCTGGACGCTGGCTCCGCGCTCCAGCACGGCCTGGGCGAGGCGCAGCACGGTGGTGACCTTGTCGTCCGTGTGCGGGGTGCCCATCAGGGTGATGAGCAGGTCGGTGGGCGGGATGCGGCGGGCCATCAGTGCCACACCACCTTGACGTCCGGGTCCAGCATCCACTCCGCCATCTCGCCCATCCCGGTGACCCGGACGGACGGGCGCAGCGCGCGCCCGTCCAGGCCGCGCTGGGTGAGCGAGAAGTCGTCGGCGACCAGTCGGCCGCCGGCCCGCTGGAAGTCGTCCAGGGTGGCGTCGCTGCCCGGCAGGGCGAGCGCGACGCCGTCCTGGACGAGGAACATCAGAACGGGTCGGCCCGCCTCGGCCTGGGCGAGCGCGTCGCGGCGGAAGCCCGCCTCCTGCGGGGCGCTGTGGCCCTGGCTCTCGACCAGCAGGTACCACGGCGTGCCCGGCCCGACGGTGGCCCAGGCGTCGGTCACGACTCCCGCACCTCGCCGTTGATCGCGTCCACGACGCGCTGGTCGAAGTTGACCAGGCTCCAGTCACGGCGGTTCTCGATCACCGCGTAGCCGTGCACGATGCTGCCGGTCGCGGTCTTGACCAGCGCGCCGTCGCGCAGCACGTAGAAGTCCATCCGCGAGGTGTAGGTGAAATCCTTGAAGACGTCCTCGACGGAGTAGACGATGTAGAGGTCCTCCTCCATCAGCGCCTCGTCGAGGATGCGGATGTCGGAGCGCGGCACGACCGGGATCCACTTGCGGTCGTCCAGCAGGGTCTTGATGGAGATGCCGCGGTCGGCGACGAAGCGGTCCTTGCCCTCCTCCATCAGACGCAGGTAGCCGGACATCTGGATGCGCTCGGTGAAGTGGCAGTACGGGTACGGGATGTTCCACTTCCACGCGTAGGCGTTGCGGCCCTCGGTGAGCGCGGCCAGGATCCCCTCCTCGGCGGGCGCGGCGGCCGGATCCTGGCGCTCCAGGTCGTCGCCGAGCTTGGCGACGGCGAAGCGGGCCAGCTGCTCCGGGACGTCACCGGCGGCCTCCAGGTAGGTGTCGATCCGCAGCGAGACCCGGACCTTGGACGTGACGGCCTTGTGGACCTCGCCGTTCCGCTCGAAGCGGATGGTGACCTTGAAGCCGATCGTGCCGTCCTCGTCCTTGGTCCACGGCACGACCTCGGCCTCGGCCACGTCGTCCATGTGGAAGGCGTGCAGGATGCGGGTGTCGATGGTGACCAGGTCCAGGCCGAGGCCGTACTCCTCGTACAGCGCGCGGGCCGGCAGGCCGGCCTGCCGGAAGTGGTCCAGCACGGCCTCCTCGACGAGGTAGTTGACGTGCTTGAAGCCGATCCAGGTGCAGATGTTGGACCCCTCGTAGCGGGGGCGGACCTGCGTGGTGCTGACGGTGGTCAGCAGCTCCTTGACGGCGGTGTCGGTCACGATGGTCATCAGTGGTGCTCCAGGACTGTCCGGGGGCCGGGCCCGTGCTGCGGGTCTCCGGCCGGGATCGAGTTGAGGAACTCCCGGATCTCGGCGGCGAATTCCTCGGGCCGCTCGATCATCGGGAAGTGCCCGGTGGGCAGGACGCGCAGCCGGGCGTCGGGCAGTGCGGCCGCCAGTGCCCGGGCCTCACCGGGCGGCGCGGCGAAGTCGTGCTCGCCGCCGAACACCAGGCACGGGACGGCGATCCGGCCGGTCTGCAGGCCGGGGGTGCCCAGGTAGAGGTCGAAGAACCGGAGCCAGCCGTACGGCCCGATCCGGTCGCGCACCCGGTGGGCCATGGCGCGCTGGATGTCCGCGCCGAGCCGGCCCCCCGAGTGGGCCCTGAGGCCTTCCTCCAGGATCAGGTGGAAGTCGTTCAGGTAGTAGCTGATGGTCGGCCAGTCGAAGTCCTCGGCCGAGCCCCGGTAGAACGGGGAGACCAGGACCAGGGCACGGATCCCGAAGCGGGTGAAGGGGTCCGTGCCCCGGCGGCTCTCCCGGTCGAGCAGGTCGAGCAGCACGTTGGCCGACATCGAGTGGGCGACGACGACCTCGGCGCCGCCCGGCACCAGCCGCAGCGCCTCGGCCAGCCAGTGGCCGAGCTCGGGGCCGCGCGCCCAGTCGTCCACGCCCTCGCCCCGCCAGGGGAGTTGGGCGGTCCAGAGTTCGTGGCCGGCCGCCAGCGGGCCGGCGCAGGTGTCCCAGACGCTGGCGTTGGCACCGAGGCCGTGCACCAGCAGGGTGCGCCGCCCGCTGCCCGCCAGCTTCCGGACCACGACGGGCGCGTTGCCGTCGGTGGGCATCAGGGCGTCCCGGGGGCCAGCAGCGCCAGCCCGGCGCCGGCGTCGGCGTCGGCGCCGCCGGTCAGCGCGTACACCGGACCGCTGCCGCCGTCCTCGAACCAGCCGACGGCGGCCGCGCACTGCACCACGCCGAGCGCGCCGGAGGCCTCGCCGCAGTGCTCGGGCAGCCCGGCCCGGGGAACCCCGGGCAGCAGGGCGGCGTCGAGCCCGGCCGGTGCCTCGCAGCGGGCGGGCTCGCCCGCGGCGGCGAGCCGGTCCAGGACGTCCCGGACGGCGCCGGCGCGGGCGTAGCCGCCGAGCACCGCGCGGACGGTGCCGCCCCGCGCGTGGACGGCGTCCTCCCGCTCGAGCAGCAGGGCCGCGCCGCCGTCGACGCCGGGGCGGCCGCCGGTGAGCCGGCGGACCACCTCGTTGTCCGGTTCGACGCCGAGCACCAGCATCCGCTCCGCCCGGCCGGCCCGCAGCAGGGTGGCCGCCCAGTGCACGGCGTCCAGGCCGGAGGTCGGGCCGTTGCAAACCATCAGGTTGGGGCCGCGCAGCCCGTGCTTGATCGCCACCGAGGAGGCGATGACGTTGCTGGAGGCGTTCGGCAGGTCCATCGGGCTGGTGCCGGTGACGGTCTCCGCGCGGATGGTGTCCAGGGCGCGGGTGACGGTGTCCAGGTTGCCGAAGTTGGAGCTGGCGACCACGCCGGTGCCGGCCGCGGTGCCGTCCTCGCCGGTGAGCCCGGCGTCGGCCAGCACGAGGGCTGCCAGCGCGTACCCGAGTTGGGTGGCGCGGTCCTTGTAGCGCAGTCCCTTGCGGCCGACCAGGTCGGCCGGGACGACGGCGGGCGCGCCCTGCTCGGGGCCGGCCAGCAGCGCCCGCACGGAGTCCGCGCCGGGCAGCAGGACGGCGGCGCCGCTCACCACGACGGTCGCGCTCACCGGCCGGCCTCCACGATCGCGACGGCGTTGATCCCGCCGAAGCCGAAGGCGTTCAGCTGGGCCACCCGCAGCTCTTCGGTGGCGGCCTCGCCGATCACGAAGCGGAACTCCGCGGCCTCGTCCACCGGGTCCTCCAGTCCCACGGTCGGCGGGACCCGACCCTCGTTCAGGGCCCGCAGGCCGATGATCAGGTTGAGCAGACCGGACGCGCCGGAGGTGTGCCCGGTCATCGACTTGACGGCGGTGACCAGCGGCCGGCCGGCGTCCGCGCCGAACACCTCGGCCAGCGCGGTCGCCTCGGCCTCGTCGTTGAGCAGGGTGCCGGTGCCGTGCGCCATCACCAGGTCGACGTCGGCGGGCCCGACCCCGGCGAGACGGTGGGCGGTGCGCATCGCCTCGGCGATGCCGGCCGCGTCGGGCGCGGTGACGTGGTAGGCGTCGCAGTTGACGGCCACGCCGCGCAGCCGGCCGTGCGCCGGGCGCCCGCCGTCCGTGCGACGCAGCACCACGGCGCCGGCACCGTCTCCCATCAGCACCCCGGTGCGGTTGCGGTCGAAGGGCCGCACCCGGTCCGGCGGGGCCGGGTGGACGCGCTCCAGCAGGCCGTACATGCTCTCGGTGAGCACGTCCACGCCGGCCACCACGACGGTGTCCGCCCCGCCCTGCTCGAGCAGGTCGGAGCCGAGCGCGAGCGCGTACAGCGAGGCGGAGCAGGCGTTGGAGAAGGTGTGGGTGTGGTCGGCGCCGAACCGCTCGCGCAGCGCGGTGCCGAAGTGCAGCCCGGCATCGGAGAACTTGGTGTCCTCGCGCCACCAGAGTTCGGCCGAGCGCAGTTCGCGCAGGCCGGTGCCGACCAGCACCGGCACGCCGCTCAGGTCCTCGTCGAGGCCCGCGTCCCGCACGGCCTCGGCGATCGCCGCGCTCAGCAGCTCGGTGGCCCGGCCCGGCTCGTCCTGCCCGGGCTCCGGGCGGTCGTCGACCTCGTAGGCGTACTGGGCGCGGAACCGGCTGCGGTCGAAGCCGCGCAGTTCGGCCCGGCCGGTGCGGCCCGCGCACAGGCTCTCGAAGAGCTCGTCGACGCCGCGGCCGGTGCTGGCCACCGCGCCCATGCCGGTGATGGCGTGGCTCAGCACGGGCTCTCCTCCTGTCCGTCGTACTTGCCGAGGAGCACCACCGCGTTGTTGCCCCCGAAGGCCAGGCCGTTGTTCTGGACGATCCGCAGGTCGGCCTCGACGGCCTCGTTGGGCACGCAGTCCACGTCGCACTCAGGGTCGGTGGTGACGTGGTTGATGGTCGGTGGGACGAAGCGGTTGGCGATGGCCAGCGCGCAGCCGATCGCGGCGAGCGCGCTGGCGGCGCCCATCGAGTGGCCGAGCATCGACTTCATCGAGACGGTGCGCGGCGCCTGCGCGCCGAACACCTCCCGGATGGCGGCGACCTCGGTGACGTCGTTGGCCTTGGTGCCGGTGCCGTGCGCGGAGATCAGGTCGACCTCCTCGCGCTTCACCCCGGCGTTCTCCAGGGCCAGTTCCATGCACCGGGCCAGGCTCGCCTGGTTCGGCGCGACCTGGTGGTACGCGTCGCAGTTGAGCCCGTAGCCGAGCACCTCGGCGTAGATCCGCGCCCCGCGGGCGAGCGCGGACTCCAGGCGCTCCAGGACGAGCACGCCCGCGCCCTCACCGGTGAGGATGCCCTTGCGGTCGACGTCGAAGGGCTGACAGCGGTCCGGCGCGATGGTGCCCAGCCGGTAGAAGCCGGTGAAGGTCTTGCGGCACATCGCGTCGGCGCCGCCGCAGAAGGCGAACTCCGCCTCGCCGGAGCGCACCGCGTCGAAGCCGTTGCCGATCGCGTAGTTGCCCGCCCCGCAGGCGGTGGGCACGGTCACCGCCTCGACGTTCTCCAGGCCCAGTTCCTGGGCGACGGCGGCCGACAGGCGGCCGGCCGGCACCCGGCGGGCGGCCGCCGGGTCGATCTGTTCCGGGCCCGACTCCAGTTCGGCCTGGACGAGTTGGTCCAGATCGTAGGACTCGCCGTCGGTGGTGCCGATGGAGATCAGCCCGCGCCGTTCGCGCAGTTCACCAGCGTCCAGGCCGGCGTCCTCCAGCGCCATCCGGGCGGCGGCCACCGAGAACTGGGTGGCCCGGCCGAGCTGTTCGGCGTCGAGGCGGCGGACCCACTCCTTCGGGTCGAAGCCCACCACCTCGCAACCATTGGCGTGGGCGTACCCCTCGGTGTCGAACACCGTGATGGGCTTGGCCCCGCTCCGTCCTTCGCGCAGCCCCCGCAGGAACTCCGCCGCCCCCAGCCCGATGCTGGAGACCACACCGAGCCCGGTGAGGACCACCCGGTGCGGCCCTTCCCCTCCCGGGTCAACGCCGTGTTGTGCCGACATTCCGACCTCCCGATCCGCCTGACTGCTGGCCTGCCGCCCGTGCCCGCACGGGCCGACGGCTACCAGCCGGCCGGCTCCGCCACGACCGCGTAGACGCCGTCCAGGTTGACCATGCGGGGCAGCTCGGTCTGGTTGATGACGACGCCGAACTCCTTCTCCAGCGCGGCCAGGATCTCGATCGCGCGCAGCGAGTCCGCGCCGTGGTCCTCCTTGAAGAGGCTGGTCTCGGTGACCTCGTCCTCCTCGATCTCCAGGATGTCGCAGACGATCTCCTTGATGGTCGCAAGGCGGTCGGCACGCGTGCTGGTGGTCATGATTCCGCTACCTCTCGAGTGACGCGAATGAACGCGAAATTAAGTCGGATGAAATCGGATGCGCCGGTGAATTCGAATGCACCGGGCCTGCCGGCCGGACGGGTCGAATTCGCGCCGGAATTCCGCCGGGGCTCCGCAGGACAATTTCTAACAATCCTGTTCGAGTGCCCGCAAGAACCGCTGCAGCAAGCTGCCAGGGCCGCCCGGCCCCGGCCCGGCGGGGGCCGGAACTTACCGGACCAGGCCCTCGGAGAGCCGGACGGCGGCGTCCGTCAGGGCGCCGGCGAAGCGCAGGGCCGGGGTCCGGGTCAGGGTCGCCACCGGCCCGTCCAAGGTCACCGCGGCGACCACCCGGTCGCCGAGCCCGCGCACCGGCGCGGCCAGCGAGGCGACCCCGGCCTCGCCCACCGCCAGGCTCTGCGCCCAGCCCTGCCGGCGCACCCCGGCCAGCGTGGCGGCGCCGAACCCGGCCCCGCACAGCGCCCGGTGCAGCACCTCCGGTTCCTCCCAGGCCAGCAGCACCTGGGCGGCGGCACCGGCCTTCATCGGCTGCGCCACGCCGACGAAGACCCGGCCGCGGCCGGGCCCCGCTTCCGCCGAGGAGACGCAGACTCGCAGGTCGC
This sequence comes from Kitasatospora sp. NPDC093102, assembly GCF_040683915.1. Taxonomy (NCBI): domain Bacteria; kingdom Bacillati; phylum Actinomycetota; class Actinomycetes; order Kitasatosporales; family Streptomycetaceae; genus Kitasatospora; species Kitasatospora sp. NPDC093102. The sequence goes on from NZ_JBFBFA010000004.1 coordinate 224,762, forward strand.
CCTGTCTGCGGTAGAGCCGGGCGCTGGCGCCGGTGCGGTCGCGCAACTCGTCCAGGACGGGCCGGGCACCCAGCAGCAGCCGGTCCCGGGCAGCCTCGGCCGCGAGTTCGGCGAACCGGGGCCCGAGCACGAACCGGCCCTGCCGGTCGCGGGTGAGCAGCCGCAGGTTCTCCAGCGCCACCGCGAGCCGGTGCACGGTCGGGCGGGTCAGGCCGGTGATCTCGGTCAGGGTCCGCAGTGAGGCCGGGCCGCGGGCCAGCGCGCCGAGCAGCTGCGAGGTCTTGTCGAGGACGCCGACCCCGCTGGTGTCCGGTCCGGCCGCCGCTCGGCCCGCCGTCGTGCCGGTCATCGGTTCAGGCCAGTCTGGCGGCCAGGTCGCGCACCAGCGCGTCCCGCTGCCAGTTCAGGTAGAAGTGGTCGCCGGGCAGCACCACCAGCTCGAACCCGCCGGCGGTCACCTCCGACCAGCCCCGCAGGTCCTCCGGCCCGACCTCCGGGTCACCGTCGCCCAGGTAGCCGGCCACCGGGCAGTGCACCGGGTGCCCGGGCTGCGGGTGGTAGGTGCCGACGATCCGGAAGTCTGCCCGGATGGCGGGCATCACCAGCTCGTACAGGTCGGGATCGGCCAACAGCTCCGCGTCGGTGCCGCCCAGTCGGCGGACCTCCTCGACGATCGCCCGGTCACCGCCCAGGTAAACCGGCTTCGGCCGGACCAGGTGCGGCGCCCGGCGGGCCGAGACGTAGAGGCCGTACGGGCGCACACCGTGCAGCCGCTCCAGCCGCAGCGCGACCTCGTACGCCAGCGAGGCGCCCATGCTGTGGCCGAACAGGGCGATCGGCAGGTCGAGTTCGGGCAGCAGGGCGGCGGTCAGGGCGTCCGCGAGCTCCGGCATGCTCTGCGCGCAGGGTTCGGCGATCCGCTCCTGGCGGCCGGGGTAGCGGGCGGCCAGCAGCTCGACGCCGGGGCCGAGCCGGCCGGCCCAGGGGTGGAACAGGCCGGCCGAACCGCCCGCGTGCGGCAGGCAGACCAGGCGCCGGGCGGGCCGGCCGTCCGGCGCCGGATGACGGCGGAACCAGCTGCCGGGGCCGGCGTCGGGGCCGGTCATGCCAGCGCCTCCCGGGCGGCCAGGGCGGTCAGGGCCTCCGGGCCGTCCACCGCAATCACCTCGGTGTCCGGGCGGATCCGGCGGATCATCCCGGTGAGCGTGCGGCCCGGGCCGAGCTCGATCAGCCGGGCGCAGCCCAGCCGATCGGTGAGGGTGCGCACGCTCTCCTCCCAGCGCACCGGGGAGGTCAGCTGGCGCACCGCCAGCTCCCGCCAGTCGCCGTCCCCGTGGTACGGCCGGGCGTCGGTGTTGGCGACCACCGGCGTGTGCCGGGCCGCGAACCGGACCTCGGCCAGGGCGTCGGCCAGCCGCTCGGCGGCGGGCGCCATGAACGGGCTGTGGAAGGCGCCGCCGACCGGCAGGGTGATCAGCTTGCCGCCGATGCCCGGCGCCTCCAGCGCGGCCCGCTCCACGCCCGCGCGCGAGCCGGACAGCACCACCTGGCCCGGGGCGTTGACGTTCGCCACCCAGATCGGCACCCCGGCCGCGCGCAGCCCGTCGACCAACTCGGTCACCCGCTCCAGCGGGGCGGCGACCAGCGCGCCCATGGTGCCGTCCGCCGCCTCGGCCGCCGCGCGCATCGCCCGTCCGCGCTCGGCCACCAGCGCGGCGCCGTCCGCCAGGCTGAGCGCGCCGGCGGCGACCAGCGCGGAGTACTCACCCAGGCTGTGCCCGGCGCAGCCGGCCACGCCGGTCAGCAGGCCGGCCCGGCGGGCCTGGTCGTGGGCCACCATCGTCACCCCGAAGACCGCCAGCTGGGCCAGGTCGGTGCGGCGCAGCCGCTCGGCGTCGGTGCGCAGCAGCAGCTCCTCGACGTCCTCGCCGGCGTGCCGGGAGATCTCCTCCACCAGCGCCCAGGACTCGGTGTCGCGCCACGGCGCGCCCATCGCCTGCCGTTGCGTCCCCTGCCCGGGGAACACCAAACCGATCGGTTCCGGACTCACGGATCCACCCTCCACACCCTGTGTCGGCGCCGGACCGGACCGGACCGGCGCGTCCGGGCGGAGGCCCGGACCCCTCACGGGGAATCGGGGCCGCGGGCCTCCGCCATCGGTTCCGTCGGGCCGCTCGCGTCCTGCACGGCGGGGCCGGGGTGGGGCCCCGCCAGGGACCCGGGCGACACCGACGGGGAATTCCGCTCCCGGGTGCCCGGAATTCGCCGGGGCACGGCGTCGGGCGGAATTCCCGGACCATTTCTAACCGCCGCCGGTGGCGGGCCGCAACGGCGGCTACAGGAAGCTGCCAGGGGCCGGGGCGGAATTCCGGGCCGGGGGGTGGTTGCCCGACAATGGTCCGGGACCCGGCGAAAACGCGACCGACCCCCCGGTGCCGGGGCACCGGGGGGTCGTGACGCCCGGGATCTACCGGAGCAGGCGTGCCGCCGCGGGCAGGCCGCCCGTGGCGTGGCGGCCGGCGTCCTCCACCGGGCGGCCCGCGATCTCCCACGGCCGTTCCGCCGGCCGACTGCCCTTCGCGGCCGGCGGCCCGGGGTGGCCCGGGTGTTGCGAGTTGACCGGGAGCAGGCCCAGTTCGAAGGCCCTGGCCCCGGCCTGGAACCGGGAGTTGGCGCGCAGCAGCTCCATGATCTCGGCGACGTACCGGCGGTAGGTGCGCACCGAGACCGACAACTCGCGGGCCGCCACCTCGTCGGTGACCCCCGCGTTCAGCCAGCCCAGGATGCGGACCGCGAACTCCGTCCGGGCCCGGTCGCCGAAGTCGACGTGCTCGCTGGCCGGTACGGCGTGCCGCCACACCCCGGCGAACAGGGTGTACAGCGTGCACAGCACCGAGGCGGCCCGAATCACCGAAGCCTCGCGCGTGCCCGCCGTCGACTCCACGCACACCAGCGCCGACCTGTCGTCGATCAGGACGGCCTCCAGCATCGGCATCCTGGCCAGCCGCACCTCCAGCTGCCGCCCGCGCGCCGAGTGGACCCGCAGGAACTCGCGGTCGAACGTCGCGGGCGGACAGAGCAGCCGGAGCTTCACCCCGTCGCCCTTGGCGGACAACAGCCCGTGCAGCGCACGGTGGATCGCCCTGGCGTGCACCACGTCGCTCGCGAAGATCACGTCGACCGACCGCTCGGCCCCCGCGATCATCTCCCCGACCGTGTCCAGCACCGTGCCGTCGTCCGCCGGCACCAGCACCACCGGCGACTGGCTCGCCCTGCGGTCGCGGTGCCTGGCCACGGTCGCTTCGACGAGGGTGCGGACCTCCAGCAACGCCTGGACGACCTCGTCCCCCACTACTGCAGCACCGGCCGTCGGCGGTTGCTCGTCCCGAGGCAGTATCAAATCCATCGACGCACCAGCCTCCACAGCGGGCTCCGGAATTCCGGCTGACCGTCATCTGGAGATCCGAATACGACTAACAAGCTGCTCATTGACATCCCCGTCATGTCCGGCTGAACTCCGGTGCTCCCCGGCTCGACGAACGCATCGTCCAGGTGATCCCGGTCACGTTGGGATCCTCCGCCCCGAAAAACTCCCCAGTCAGATCATTTGACTACGGAGCGTATCGCTCTCCCCCCGCCGGCCACGCACGCGGGCGGCGATCCCGCGATTGGGCGACGAAAACGACGGGAGGCGAACCGGGGCGATCATCCCGAATTCGAGGCGAACGCTAACGCTCACGCCGATGCTCCGTCAACGCACTCGTGGTCGGTGAACGATCAACAAAAATTTCTCCGGATAAGACCGCTAACAGAACGTCAACCTCCCTGGTAGTGGCTTCCGGGGCAACATACGATGTCCGGACGGTACTGTTCCAGCCATCGTGGCCGAATCACTCGGTCCGGGAAATCGTCGACACCCCCGATCCCCCCACCCGGCGCCCCGCCGGGTATCTCGGCAGCCCCATCTGCGCCAGCACCGCGGCCCCCAGCCGGGACTCCGGGCGGCCCAGGTCGAAGGGCAGGTCGAAGTGGTGCCGCGCCGGCTCCACGATGCTGACCACCGGCGCGCCCACCCGGCGCGCCACCTCGGCGAAGTCCTCGTGCTGACGGCCGAACTCCCCCGTCTCGTTGTCACCCCGGGCGATCACCAGCGGTGGCAGGCCGGGTCGCAGGTGGTGCAACGGGCTGTTGCGGTACGCGTCGGACGCGTCCAGGCCGAGTGCGTCGTTGACGTACGTCAGCCGGATCGGCTCAAGGTCGTAGACGCCGCTGAGCAGGCTCGCGCCGGCGATCCGCCCGCCCGCCGGGTCCAGCAGCGACATCACCGCCAGGTGCGCCCCGGCCGAGCTGCCGCTGAGGTGGATGCGGCGCGGATCGACGCCCAGCGCGGGCGCGTTGACGGCCAGCCAGCGCACCGCGCGGCGCACCATCGCGACGATGTCGTCCAGCGGGTGGGCAGGCGCCAGCCCGTAGCCCACGGCGGCGAAGGCGGCTCCCCGGTCCACGAAGTCCGGCGCGGCGAACGCCGCGTCCGCCTTGCCGAGCTCCTGCCAGTAGCCGCCGTGGACGAACACCTGCAGCGGCGCACCCGGGACGGCCGCCGGGAAGAAGTCCAGCAGTTCGGGCGCCTCGGGCCCGTACCGCAGGTCCCGACGGACGGTCAGCCGCGCGCGGGCGGCGGCGCTGTGCCTGGCATAGGCCGCCAGTTCGCCGGGCAGGTCCTCAATGCGGGAACTCGGGGAATAGGCCACGGCCAGTTCGACCCGGTCGAATTCCCGGTACACACGGGCAGCGTCAGTGGTCGCCATCGGCGAAAGTCCCCATCCGGTCGCGGGTGATTGCCGGAATCCGCTCCGGAATGCGCACCAGATTTCGGACGTGGTCACGACAGATTGACCCTCCCGAGGCGATCGCCACCGTCGCGGTCGACGGTGGCGGATCACCCGGTACGGGAGCCGGCGATTCGAAGTGCCGACCAGTAGAGCAGCGGGCCCGCCGCGCGTCGCCGACCGGACGAGAACCGGGCATGAAGCTGACACCACGCCCCGGCCCGGGGCCGGATCGGCAGAATTGCCGGATCCTGCAGCAGATTGCCGACCGTCCGGTTGGTTTCGGCACATTGCTGTCAATCGGGTGGACTCACCGAACGGTGCGATGCCCGCGTTCCGTAAGGTCGGAAACCGGGGACCGGACGGGCCCCGGACCGGGAGGACTCGATGCACAGCCTCGGCACGCCGGGCGTCCGCACGCCGCGGGCCCCCCGCTGTCCCGACCACCCCCCGCCGCCTTCGCCGACGCGATGCGCGCGCTGAGGGCTGGCGACCCGGCGGACGAGGGCACCGAACCCCCTTCGGGCTCAGCGCCGACGTCTGGACCACCGACGGGGCGGAGCGGGAGCGCTTCGTCCGGGACATCCAGGCCGGCGGGGTGTTCTTCAACGGGATGACGGCCTCCCACCCGGCGCTGCCGTTCGGCGGCGTCAAGCGCTCCGGGTTCGGGCGGGAGCTGTCCGGGCACGGGATCCGGGAGTTCTGCAACGTCACCACGGTGTGGATCGGCTGAGCCCTCCCGGACCCCGACTCATCCCGGCCGGGTCAGGACACCATCCGGTGCCGGCCCGGCCCGGGTGTCATCCAGCGGGCGATCACGCCGAACATCGCGATGACCGTCAGGCCCCAGAAGATCGCCATCGGCACCAGCACCGGCAGCAGGCTCACCTGGGCGGCGACCATGCCGAGGCCGACCGAGAGCGCGATCATGAACGTCACCACGGTGGGGCTGAGGCTGAGCAGCCAGTGCCAGGCACGGTGCCCGAAGCCCCGGTTCCGCTGGGCTTCGGGGCCGGCCTCGGCCTCGGCGTCGATTTCCTTGTAGGTCAGCAGGTCCATCGGGATCGCCTCCAATGCCGGACGGCTGGACGGGAGGAGGGCCTGACCCCGGGGGGTCAGGAGGCCTTGCGGGAAGCCGAGGGCTTCCGGGTGGTGGTCCGCTTCGCCGCCGAACTCTTCGCGGAGCCCTTCTCGGTGGTCTTCACGGTGGTCTTCGGGCCCGCCTTCGCGGCGGCCTTCCCGGGCGCCGGGGCGCTCTTCTTCGCCGGGGCGCGCTTGCGCGGTGCGGGCTCCTCGGCGCTGGGTTCCCCGGCGCCGGCGTCCCGCCCGCCCTTGGCCTGTTTGAGGCTGTTGCGCAGCGCCTCCATCAGGTCGATCACGTTGTCCGGGGCCTCGCCCGGCTCCTCCTCGTGCGGGATCTCGACGCCGTCCAGCCGCGCGGTGATCACCTGCTGCAACGCCTGCTGGTAGTCGTCGTGCAGCTGGGCCAGGTCGAAGTCCTCGGAGAGGGTGTCCATCAGGGACCGCGCCATCTTCAGCTCCTGCGGCCGGACGGTGACGTCCCCCTCGGGCGCGATGCCGGCCGCCGGGCGGACCTCGTCGGGCCAGATGCAGGTCTGGAGCACCAGGGTGTTGTCGTGCACCCGCAGCACTGCGGGCGACTCCCGGGTGCGCAGCGCGATCTTGGTGACGGCGATCCGCCCGGACTCGGCGAGCGCGTCGCGCAGCAGGGCGTACGGTTTGGCGGCGCCCTTGTCGGCGACGCCCACGTAGTAGGCCTTGGAGAACATCAGCGGGTCGATCTCGCCCTCGTCCACGAAGGCCAGCACGTCGATGACCTTCTTGCTGGGCAGCGGCAGGTCGGCGAGGTCCTCGTCGGTGAGCGTGACGGTCCGCCCGTCGGGGGACTCGTACCCCTTGGCGATCTCCGCGTACGGCACCTCCTTCTCCTCCCGCTCGCAGTACCGCTTCATCCGCACCCGCCCGCCGTCCTTCGCGTGCACCTGGTGCAGCGGGACGTCGTGCTCCTGGGTCGCGGAGTACAGGTGGACGGGGATGCTGACCAGCCCGAAGCTGATCGTCCCCTTCCAGGTGGTCTGCATGGGGTCGCTCCTGACCGGCGCCGGAAACCGGCCGGCACCGAGAACGCTCGGGATGCTCCTCCGGCATGCCCCGAGAGTCCCACTGTGCCTGGATTTGCGAGGATCGGCCACACCGCGCCGACAATGGGCCGAGGAGGTCGATGCGCATGACCGCCCGGAACCGGCAGGACCGGGGCCAGGCACCGCCGCCGGAGCGGTACGGCTACCTGGTGACGTACGCGGTCCGGGGCGAGCCCGGCGTACGGCGCGCGGAAGTGACCGTGCTGCCCGGATACTCGCAGGAGGAGGACATCCCCCGGATCCTCTCCGCCCGACTGACCGGGCGACCGGCGGACGAGGCGTCGATCACCATCCTCGACATCCGGCCGATCTGACCGCCACCGGCGGCCGATCTGAGGCCCAGCAGAGCTTGGCAACCTCCCAGGATCCTGATGACACATCAGATTTGAGGTTTCCATGCCACCTTTCCACCTACCCTGACCAGGCTTTTTATGTCCGTTGAGCGAACAGTTACCAAAAAATTGTTCCGATACTCGGGCGTAGAAGTTAGGTTGCGAAGCAATGCGCGGGTCAGTCCCCCACCCTCCGGTGCCACGAGCCGAGGGTCAGACCGCGCTGGAAAGGCACAGGGCACCTGATGAGTGCAGACACCACCAAGCCCACCGCGGCCACGAGCCTCCCCCGGCAGTCGGGGCCGATCGGACACGGCGGCGACGGCCACCTGAAGGCCGGGCTCAAGAACCGCCACCTGTCGATGATCGCCATCGGCGGCGTGATCGGCGCCGGCCTCTTCGTCGGCTCCGGCGCGGGCATCGCGACCACCGGCCCCGGCATCCTGCTCTCCTACGCCCTGGCCGGCGCACTGGTCGTCCTGGTGATGCGGATGCTCGGCGAGATGGCCGCGGCCGACCCCCAGAGCGGCTCGTTCTCGGCGTACGCGGACCGGGCGCTCGGCCGCTGGGCCGGCTTCACCATCGGCTGGCTCTACTGGTTCTTCTGGGTCGTGGTGCTGGCCGTCGAGGCGACGGCCGGCGCGAAGATCCTGAACAACTGGGTGCCCGGCGTGCCCCAGTGGGGCTGGGCGCTGATAGTCATGGCGGTGCTGACCTCCACCAACCTCTTCTCGGTGGCCTCCTACGGCGAGTTCGAGTTCTGGTTCGCCGGGATCAAGGTGGTCGCGATCGCCGCGTTCCTGGTGATCGGCACCCTCGCCGCCTTCGGCCTGCTGCCGGGCACCCACGCGGTCGGCGCCAGCAACCTCACCGGCCACGGCGGCTTCCTGCCGCACGGGGTGGGAGCGGTGTTCACCGGCATGCTCACCGTGGTCTTCGCCTTCATGGGCAGCGAGATCGTCACCCTGGCCGCCGGCGAGTCGGAGGACCCGGAGAAGGCGGTCAGCAAGGCCACCAACAGCGTCATCTGGCGGATCGGGATCTTCTACCTGGGCTCGATCCTGCTGGTGGTCACCCTTCTGCCGTGGGACTCCGCCGACGTCAAGGCGAGCCCGTACGTGGCCGTACTGGACCACATCGGCATCAGTGGCGCCGGCCAGGTGATGGACGTGATCGTGCTGACGGCGGTGCTGTCCTGCCTCAACTCCGGGATGTACACGGCTTCCCGGATGGCCTTCTCGCTCGGTCAGCGCGGGGACGCGCCCAAGGCCTTCGCCACGGTGACCTCGCGCGGCGTGCCGCGGGTCGCGATCCTCTCCTCGGTGGTCTTCGGCTTCGTCGCGGTCTTCTTCAACTACACCTCGCCGGACACCGTGTTCGCCTTCCTGCTCAACTCCTCCGGCGCCGTCGCGCTCTTCGTCTGGCTGGTGATCTGCGCCACCCAGCTGCGGATGCGCAAGATCATCGAGCGCGAGATGCCCGAGCGGCACACCGTCCGGATGTGGCTGTACCCGTACCTGACCTGGACGGCCATGGGCATGATCGGGTTCGTCATGGCGTACATGTTCACCGACGCCGACGGGCGCAAGCAGATGTACCTGTCGCTGGTCGCCGCAGCCATCGTGCTGGCGGCCTCGGCCGTGGTGGGCCGACGGCGGCGGGCCGCGGTGGCGGCGGGATCCTGACCCGCCCGCCCCGCGCGGGAACGCCGGGCCCGGGAGCCGTTGCACAGGCTCCCGGGCCCGGCGCCGTTCCCGGCGCCGCCGCGGGCCGGATCGGCGGCGAGGAGCTGGCCGCCGTCCGGTGCGGGCGTTGCGGCGGCGGGCAGCACGAGCAGGCCGGCGCCGAGCACCAGACCGGCCAACAGGCTCATCAGCCTGCCGAGTTGACGCTTCATCGGACTCCTCCTTGACAGGTGGGGACCACCGAGAGTGGCCCGGCGGGCGCCGCGACAGGAAGGACCGGGCCTTGCCGGTCGAAACTGGCAGGAACACGGCAATGCGAGGTTCCGGGCCCGGAGGCCCTAGGGTGATCGCCCATGCGGGATCTTGCGGCGGGGGCGAAGTACCTGATCGAGGGCCAGAAATGGGTGGGCCGACACGGCCGTTGGTGGGGCTTCGGGATACTGCCGGCCCTGCTCGCCCTGGCCGGCTACGTCGTCGCGCTCGCCCTCCTCGGCGCCTGGTCCCTGGATCTTGCGGACTGGGTCACCCCGTTCGCCGACCACTGGGCTTCTCCCTGGCGGGGCCTGCTGCGCGACACCCTCGCGGCGGTCGTCTTCGGCGGCGGCCTGCTGCTCTCCCTGCTCACCTTCACTGCCGTCACCCTGCTGGTCGGACAGCCCTTCTACGAGGCGCTCTGCGCCAGGGTCGACGAGACCGAGGGCGGCGCGCCCACCCCTCCGGACACCGCGCTCTGGCGGGAGCTGCTGCTCGCGGTGCGCGACAGCGTGTACGTGCTGGTGCGGGTGGCCGCGTTCGGCGTGGTGCTGTTCGCCTGCGGATTCATCCCGCTGGTCGGTCAGACCGTGGTCCCGGTGCTCGGCTTCCTGGTGTCCGGCTTCTTCCTGACCGTCGAGCTGACGGCCGTCGCCCTGCAGCGGCGCCGGGTGCCGCAGCCGGAGCGGATCCGGCTGCTGCGCGCCCGGCTCGGACTGGCGCTGGGTTTCGGCACGCCGCTGGTGCTGGCCTTCCTGGTGCCGCTGGTCACGGTGTTCGCCATGCCGGGGGCCGTCGCCGGCGCCACCCTGCTGGCCCGTGACCTCGTCCCGACCGCACCGGAGGAGGAGAAGGGGGAGCAGGGCCCGGCCTCCGACGTCTCCGCCGCCACCGCGCGGCCCGTCCCGGGCAACCCGTACGCCACCCCCTGAGGCCGTCACCGTCCGGTCACGCTGCGCCGACCTCGTCCCCGCGCGCGTGTGAGCCCGCCCACAGCGGGATCGCCATCCACGATCCCCGATAGTGGACGGGCACCCCCCAGCGCCCGCCCCGGCGCCGCCGAGGCGCCCCGGCCGGACCGCCCGCGGCCTCGCACCGCCGGAAGAACACAGGCCACTGCGGCTGCCGCCTTGCGATCCGTCGTCGTCGCCCCGCCTCGACCCTCGGTGCGCAATTCAGACAAATGCCACCAAATCGGCCATCGAAGCCCGCTGCGGCCGCCCCGCGACCACGATCCCGCGTAGTAGTGAACGCCTTTGCCACCCGTCCCCGGCCCTGCCAAGAATGGCCCGTCGCCAGGCAGCGCGGCCGGCCACCTCCGCCGCGCAGCCCGTCCGCCCCGCCGCTTCCGCCGGGGCGCCACGGTCGTCCAGGGCGGCCGCACGGGCCCCGCTCGCACGGAGCCCACGCGATGCCCCGCCCCGCGCCACCGGCCCGGCCCCCGACGGAGAAGGATCGTCCGCTTCATGCAGCTCAGCCATGCCCGCCGCAACTCCCTGATCACCGGCGTCACCACCCTCGTGGTCGCGAGCGCCGCCACCGCCGCCCTCGCCATCCCGCAGTCGGGGAACACCACCGGGGCCGCCCCCGTGGCCGCCGTCTCGGTGGACGGCAAGCCGGTCGCCGGCCAGGGCCAGGCCGACACCGCTGCCGCTGCCGCCGCCGAGCAGGCCGCCCAGGAGGCCCGGGCCAAGGCCGAGGCGGACGCCGCCGCCCAGGCACAGGCCGAGGCCCAGGCCCAGGCGGACGCCAAGGCCAAGGCCGACGCCGAGGCCGCCGCCTCCCGCTCCCAGGAGCGCCAGAACCTCACCGCCGCGCCGACCGGCTACTCCGGCACCCCGCAGCAGATCGCCGCGCAGATCGTGCCGGCCGGCCAGCTCCAGTGCTTCAGCAACATCGTGTTCCGCGAGAGCAGCTGGAACCCGCTCGCGGTCAACGCCTCCTCCGGCGCCTACGGCCTGGTCCAGGCCCTTCCCGGCTCCAAGATGGCCTCCGCGGGCGCCGACTGGCGCACCAACCCGGCCACCCAGATCAAGTGGGGGCTGAACTACATGAACACCCGCTACGGCAGCCCCTGCGCCGCCTGGTCGTTCTGGCAGGCCCACCACTGGTACTGAGCCGAACCGGTTCGACGCCGGGCCCGCGACGCACCCCGCGTCGCGGGCCCGGTGCGCATCACCCCAGGTCGGGGGCGTGGACACGTCCGGAAGGCGACGTGAAGATATGGCGCACACTCGTACGATTTGCCACTGATTGCTCGGAATGACGGCCCATCGCGGCTTTGCCACGGTTCGCAGGCCCTCTTACGCTCCGGCGTCATGCCCTCACCCCTGATCAGCGTCGTGCTCCCCGCCTACGACCAGCACACCCAGCTCGCCGCCTGCCTGGACTCGCTGCTCGCGCAGTCCCTGGCCGACATCGAGGTGATCGTCGTCGCCGACCGCTCCCCGGAGACCGCGGGCGGGCTCGCCGACGCGTACGCGGCCCGGCACCCGCGGGTGTCCGCGCTGCACCTGAACGCGGCGGTCGGGGTCGGGACGAGCCGCAACGCGGGGGCGGCGCGGGCGGCCGGCGAGTACCTGCTGTTCCTGGACGCCGACCACCTGCTGCCCCGGGACGCGCTCCAGACGCTCACCGACCGGCTCAGGCAGACCGGCCCGGTGGACGTGCTGCTGTTCGGCCACTCCCGCCGGCACCAGGACCGGGACTGGCCGGGCGGGGCCGAGGCGCTGCTCGCCGAGGCGGGCCCCGAGCCGTTCGCGCCCTTCGACAAGCCCGCGCTGTTCGGCGCGCCGCCACTGATCTGGGACCGGCTGGTCCGCCGCGGCCACTGGGCCGAACTGGGCCTGGCCTTCCCGCCCGGCCGCTACGAGGAGGTCCCGGTCGCGCACGGCGCGCTGCTCGGCGCCCGCAAGGCCGCCGTGCTGGCGCGCGAGTGCGTCCAGCTGCGCCGCCGGGAGACCGTCCACCCGGCGAGCGGCCCGGGCAGCAGCGTCTTCGACCTGTTCGAGCAGTACGAGCGCAGCTTCGCCCTGCTGGAGGACCAGCCGCACCTGTACGCGGTGCGCGACGCGCTGTTCGTCCGGATGATCCGGCACTACCTGTTCGTCTTCGACCTGGCGGGCTGCGTCACCCGCGCCGAGCGGCCGCAGTTCTTCCACCGCGCCGCCGAGCACCACCGCCGCTTCCAGCCGCCCGGCCACCGCCGGCCGGGCGGCCGCGAGGGGATCAAGTTCTCGCTGCTGGCGGGCGGCGCCTACCCGGCCTTCGAGGTGGCCAAGCTCTCCCACATCGCGCGCGGCACGCTCACCGGGCGGAAGTGAGCGGCTCGCCGATCGGGGACGGGCGAGGTAGGCGTCGGGGCGACCGGCCCCGCGACCGCGGGTTCGTCGAACACGACCGTTGAGGGTGTCACATGACACCGCCGGGGCCCGAGCCTGCGATCATCGGCGGAGCCGTCGCCGCACCGCCCGGGAGGTCCCTGGTGAGCCGTCCGTCCGCCGTCCCCGGGGCCGAGTTGGCCCGCGAGCTGGCCGCCGTGCTGCGCGGCGAGGTCCGCTTCGGCGCCGCCGAACGCACCGTCTACAGCCAGGACGCCTCCAACTACCGGCAGTTGCCGCTCGGTGTGGTCAAGCCCGCCGACCTCGACGACGTGCGCACCGCGCTGGCGCTCTGCCGCGTCCACCGGGTGCCGGTGGTGGCGCGCGGGGCCGGGACCAGCATCGGCGGGCAGGCGATCGGCCCGGGCGCGGTGGTGCTGGACTTCCGCCGCCACCTCGGCGCGGTGCTGGAGCTCGACCCGGAGTCCCGCACCGCGCGCGTCCAGCCCGGCACCGTGCTCGACGACCTCCAGCGCGCCGCCAAGCCGTACGGGCTGCGCTTCGGCCCCGACCCGTCCACGCACAGCCGCTGCACCCTCGGCGGCATGATCGGCAACGACTCCTGCGGCTCGCACTCGCTCGCCTGGGGGCGCACCGCCGACAACGTCGAGCGGCTGGAGCTGCTGCTTGCGGACGGCACCGAGCTGACCGTCGGCGGGCGGCTCACCTCCCGGGAGCGCGCCGCGCTCGCCGCACGGCCCGGGCGGGTCGGTCAACTCCACACCGAACTCCAGGAGTTCACCGACCGCAATCTCGCCGTCATCCGGCAGGGCATGCCGCAACTTCCCCGCCGGACCTCCGGTTACCCGCTGGACGCGCTGCTGCCCGAACGCGGCCACGACCTGGCCCGGGCGCTCACCGGCACCCAGGGCACCTGCGCACTGCTGCTCGGCGCCACCGTGCGCCTGGTCGAGGACCCGCCCGCCCGGGCGCTGGTGGTGGCCGGCTACCCCGACGAGGGCGCCGCCGCCGACGCCGTCCCGGCGCTGCTGCCGTACGGTCCGCTGACCGCCGAGGGCATGGCGGCCGACCTGATCGCCGCGCTGCTCGCCGCCGGGCCCCGCCCTCGGGCGCTGGACCGGCTGCCCGACGGCGAGTGCTGGCTGTTCCTGGAGACCGGCGGCGACACCCCGTTGGCCGCCTACCAGGCCGCCCGCCGGCTCGCCGACGCGGTGCGCCGCGAGCGCTCGGCCACCGTCGCGCTGGTCACCGACCCGGTCGAGCAGCGCCAGCTGTGGGCCGTCCGGGAGTCGGGCGCGGGGATCGTCACCCGGCTGCCCGGGGGCGGCCAGGCCTGGCCCGGCTGGGAGGACTCCGCCGTCCCGCCCGAGCGGCTCGGCGACTACCTGCGGGACCTGCGCGCCCTGCTGCGCCGGCACAGCCTGCACGGCGTCCCGTACGGGCACTTCGGCGACGGCTGCGTGCACCTGCGGATCGACTTCCCGCTGGACGAGCCCCAAGGGGTGCTGGTCTTCCGGGAGTTCCTGGAGCAGGCGGCCGATCTGGCGGTCTCGTACGGCGGTTCGCTCTCCGGCGAGCACGGCGACGGACAGGCCCGGGCCGAGCTGCTGCCGCGCATGTACCCGCCCGAAGTCATCGACCTCTTCGGCCGGTTCAAGCGGATCTGGGACCCGGAGAACCTGCTCAACCCGGGCGCCCTGGTCGATCCCCGCCCGCTCGACGCCGACCTGCGTTTCGTCATCGCCCCGCGCGGCACGCTGCCGCTGGCGCTCCCGTACGAGCGGGACGGCGGCAGCCTGGTCGAGGCGGTGCACCGCTGCGTGGGCGTCGCCAAGTGCGTCGCCCCGGGCAGCGGGGTGATGTGCCCGAGCTACCTGGCCACCGGCGAGGAGCGGCACTCCACCCGGGGGCGGGCCCGGCTGCTCGCCGAGATGCTGCGGGGGATGACGGCACCTGCCGGCCGCCGGACCGGCGGCGCGATCCCGGACGGCTGGCGCTCGGAGGAGGTCCGGGAGGCGCTGGACCTCTGCCTGAGCTGCAAGGGCTGCGCGAGCGACTGCCCGGTCCACGTCGACATGGCGACCTACAAGTCCGAGTTCCTGTACCAGCACTACCGGCACCGGCCGCGCCCGCTCGCGCACTACTCGATGGGCTGGCTGCCGCTCTGGCTGCGGGCCGTCGCGCTCGCGCCCGGGGCCGCCAACACGCTCGCCCGCTCCCGGGCCGGCGGGCTGCTCAAACGGCTCGGCGGAATCGACCGGCGGCGGGTGCTGCCGGTCTTCCCGCCGGAGACCTTCACCGCCTGGTACCGGCGGCACCGCGCCGCGCACCCGGCCCCGGCGGGCGCCCGGCCGGTGCTGCTGTGGCCGGACACCTTCTCCGACCGCCTCCAGCCGGACGTGCTGCGTTCGGCCGTCGAGGTGCTGGAGCACCTGGGCTTCGACGTGCGACTGCCCTCGGGCCCGGTGTGCTGCGGCCTCACCTGGTACTCGACCGGCCAACTCGGCACCGCCCGAAGGGTGTTGCGGCGAAGCCTGCGGGTGCTCGACGCGGACGGGCCGGCGGCCGACACCCCCGTGGTCGGCCTGGAGCCGAGCTGCACCGCGACCCTGCGCGAGGACCTGCCCCGGCTGCTCGGTGCGGAGGGCCGCCCGCTCGCCGGCCGCATCCGCACCTTCGCCGAGTTCCTCGACGAGTACGCCCCGGACGCCCCGCTCCCCCGGATCCGGCTGGACGCCGTCACCCAGACCCACTGCCACCAGCACGCGGTGCTCGGCAGCGCCGCCGACCGCCGGGTGGAGTCGCGGCTCGGCCTGAACAACCGGGTGCTGGACTCCGGCTGCTGCGGCCTGGCAGGCGACTTCGGCTTCGAGCGGGGACACTTCGAGGTGTCCGAGGCCATCGCGGAGCGGGTGCTGCTTCCCGAGGTCCGGGCCGCCGGGCCAAAGACGGTGGTACTGGCGGACGGCTTCAGCTGCCGCACCCAGATCGCCCAACTCGCCGACGGGCGGCAGGCCCTGCACCTGGCGGAGCTGATCGCCCGGGAGCTGCGGCGCCGGGTCTAGCCGTGCGCGGCGAGGAAGGCCCCGGCGTGCGCCGCGGCCTCCTCGCGGGTCCGGTGGCCGGTGGCCGTCTCGCCGCGTTCCCCGTCCGCTCCGGTGGCCGTCCAGCGCCAGCCGCCGGAGGCCTCATCCTCGGCCAACTCGGCGGTGCCGCCGAACAGTTCGAGCGGTCCGGGCCGCGCCGTCGGGCGGCTGACGGCCTCCGGCCACTTCTTCCGGGCACCCTGCCGGGTGATGCCCCAGGCGGTGCCGAGCTGCTCGTAGTTGGCGCCGTAGGAGCCCGCGGTGGCGGCCGCGACCGCGGCGAGCCGCTTGACCTCGGCGTCGACCAGCCTCCAGGCGGACAGCACGGTGAGGGCGACCTCGACCGGCTCGGCGTTCCACATCCGTTCCACGGGCAGGCCGGTCGCGCGGGCGCGCACGGCGGCGGCGAGGGGGTCGAGCGCGTCGAGGAGGGCCTTGGCCAGCTCGGCCTGTTCCTCGTGGGTGATCTCCACGGTCGTCATGTCGACAACCATAGTTGCCGAACCCATTCTCGACAACCAAAGTTACCGACGGAACCGGTCCAAGGGGTTCACATCCCACGGAGCCCGCCGCTCCGGCGCGAACGGAGTCCCCGAGGAGACCGCCCGGAAGCCCACCACCAGCGCCTCCCCCAGGAAGCCCACGCCGATCGACAGCTGGACCGGCCGGGCCTCCGGAGCCAGACCGAAGTGCGCGGCGAGCGCGGCGAAGCCGGCCATCACGCCCAACGACAGCGCCGCGACCAGGAAGGTCCGCCCCGTGTAGCGCTGCCACAGCACGCCCTCCCGCTCGTAGACCCGGATGGTGGCGCCGCGCACCGCCCCCAGCGCGACGCCGAGCGCGGCGCCCGCCGCGATCCAGCCGTAGCCGGCCGGGCCGAGGCCGTGCCGCTGCGCGAGGCTCGCCGAGACCCTCCCGCTGGACGCCGGGCGGCGGGAGGAGTCCGCGCTCTGGCTCTCCTTCGTCACCGCCGCCCGGACCCGGCCCGACCTGCGGCCCCGCGCCGCCGAGATGCAGGCCGGACTGGACGACCTGGTCCGACGCGTCCTCGCCGAGTCCGAACGCTCCGGCGGCCTGGCCCCCGGCCTCGACCTCGACGTCGAGACCCGCAGGCTCTCCGCCCTGCTGGACGGCCTCACCCTCCAGGCCGTCCAGCACCCCGACCTGGTCGGCCCGGACGAGCTGCGCGCGGTGCTGCGCCGCCACCTCGACACCTTGGCCGCACCGACCTCCTGACACCGCGTCGGCACCCCGGCACAATGGCGCGATGACCCTCACCACCACCGAGGCGGACAGGCTCCTCACCGATCACTTCGCCCCCTGGGTGCAGGCCCTGGGCCTGTCGACCACCGAGACCGGCGAGCGCCATGCCGTCCTGCGCCTGCCCTGGTCCGAGCTGCTCGCCCGCGAGGGCGGCGGGCTGTCCGGCCAGGCGCTGATGGCCGCCGCCGACACGGCCTGCGTGATCGCCGTCGCGTCGGCCCGCGGCGGCTTCGGCCCGATGACCACCGTCCAGCAGTCCACCACCTTCCAGCGCGCGGTCCTCGCCCAGGACGTGCTGGTGCACGCCCGGATCACCAAACTCGGCCGCCGGATCGCCTTCCTCGACGTCGCCCTCACCCCCGAGGGCGCCGAGGATCCCGCCGCCCACGCCACCGCCGTCTACGCCCTGGGGTGACCTGACCGCCCGCCCCCGGATACCCCGCCGGCGTCGCCGCGTTCCCGCTCGGCGGCGGGTACTGCGCCTCCAAGTGGGCCCTGGAGGGCCTGAGCGAGGCGCTCGCCCAGGAGGTCGCCGGGTTCGGCGTCAAGGTGACCGTGGTCGAGCCCGGCAGCTACGCCACCGACGCGCCCGCCTCCGCCGTGCGCGCCGGGGCCGACCCTCACTACGACCGGCTGCGCGACGCCTTCGCCGCCTACGCGCAGTCGCTCGACCTCGGCGACCCGGCCGCGGCGGGCCGGGCCCTGCTCCGGCTCGTCGACGCCGAACAGCCGCCGCTGCGGGTGTTCTTCGGCGCCCAGGGCCACCCGATGATCCAGCAGGTCTACGCCGACCGCCTCACCACCTGGGCCGCATGGGCGGAGCTCTCGGCCGAGGCGCACGGCCCCGGCGTCACGGCGCCCTGACCGGCACGCCCGCGGCCCCCGCCCTTCCCCGGTCGGGGCCGCGGCCCGCGGGCGGTGCCGGCCCTGTCCACACGCGGTGTCAGCCCTGGGCGGCCCCCGCGGGGGACTCCTCCGCACAGACCGCCGACACGAACTCGGCGACCCGTGCCTGCGGCAGACCGCGCGCGATGTCCGCCTCGCTGATCATGCCGACCAGCTTGTGCTCCGGGTGGTTGATCACCGGCAGCCGGCGCACCTGGTACTGCTCCATCACCCGCAGCACCTGCTCGCAGTCCTCGTCCGCCTCCACCGTCATCGGCCGCCCCTGCGCCAGCTCGCCCGCCGTCACCGACGCCGGGTCACGGCCCTCGGCGACGCAGCGCAGCACGATGTCGCGGTCGGTCACGATCCCCAGCAGCTTGTCGCCCGGCCCACAGATGGGCAGGGCACCCACGTCGCGTTCCCGCATGATCCGGGCGGCGGCCGCGAGCGTCTCGTGCTCGCGGATACACTCCGCGCCCGGGTGCATGATGTCGCTGGCTTTGGTCATGGTCCGCCTCCTGACCTGGTTCCCTCCCCTCGTCCATGGTGGTCCGCACGGATGGCCGACGCCACCGGGGCCGGTGCGTCCGGGAGACCCGGCGGCGCGCTCAGGCCTCGTGGTCCGGCCCGGTGGGACCGCCCCGCTCGACCCGGCCGTCCGGCGACTCCGGAGGGTCCAGCGGCAACTCCTCCAACACCTCCTTCAGGGGCTGGAGTTCGTGCCTGGGCTGGTCCGGTCCGAGCTCCTCCTCCGGCACCTCGCCGCTCTCCACCGCCTCTTCCGCGGCCTTCGCCCCGGCTGCGACCGCCGCGGCCGTCAGCAGGTTCCGCTGCTGCACCTCCGTCGCACTGTCCAGGAAGCGCAGCAGCTCCACCGGGAAGGGCAGCACCAGCGTCGAGTTCTTCTCCGCCGCCACCTCCACCACGGTCTGCAACAGCCGCAGCTGGAGCGCGGACGGGGTCGCACTCATCACCGCCGCGGCCTCCGACAGCCGCTCCGAGGCCTGGTACTCACCGTCCGCCGTGATGATCCGGGCCCGCCGCTCCCGCTCGGCCTCCGCCTGCCGGGCGATCGAGCGCTTCATCGACTCCGGCAGCGCGACGTCCTTGATCTCCACCCGGTCGATCTCGATGCCCCAGCCCAGCGCCGGGCTGTCGATCATCAACTCCAGCCCCTGGTTGATCGGTTCGCGGTTGGCCAGCAGGTCGTCCAGCTCGCTCTTGCCGATGATCGAGCGCAGCGAGGTCTGCGCGACCTGGGAGATCGCGAAGTTGTAGTCCTGCACGTTGACGGTGGCCTTCACCGCGTCCACCACCCGGAAGTAGACCACCGCGTCCACCCGCACGGTCACGTTGTCCCGGGTGATGCCCTCCTGCGCCGGGATCGGCATCGTCACGATCTGCACGTTCACCTTGCGCAGCCGGTCCGCGATCGGCAGCAGCGCCACCAGCCCGGGACCGCGCACCTCGTCGCGCACCCTCCCGAAGCGGAACACCACGCCCTTCTGGAACTGCTGGACGACCCGGATGCTCATGCTCGCCCAGATCGCCCCCAGCCCGGCGAGCGCGCCCAGGGCACCCAGCACCGCATCGACGATCATCGCGGCCTCCTCGCGGCCTGTGCGCACACCGACGCGTCCGGCCGCCGCCGACCCGGACCGGCCGGGGACCGCCGGAGCAACTGATTCCACGCTACGCCTGCCCGGACGGCGCCGGAACGAACGTGCCGCAGCGCCTAGGATCTTGGCCATGCCGACCGTGGCCGTGCCTTCCTCCCCCGCCGACGACCCCGACGACCCCCGCCACCCCGCCGAGGCCGCCGCCCGGGCCGTCGGACTCGCCGCACTGGACCGTGTCGTCACCGGCTGCCGGGCCTGCCCGCGCCTGGTGGAGTGGCGCGAGGAAACCGCCCGGACCAAGCGCCGCGCCTACCAGGACTGGGACTACTGGGCCCGCCCCATCCCCGGCTTCGGCCCGCCGGACGCCCCGCTCGTCCTGGTCGGCCTCGCCCCCGCCGCCCACGGCGCCAACCGCACCGGCCGGATCTTCACCGGCGACCCCTCCGGCGACCTGCTCTACGCCGCCCTGTACGACCTCGGGCTCGCCAACCGCCCCGAGTCCGTCCGCCACGGCGACGGCCTGGAGCTGTCCGGCGTCCGGATCACCGACCCGGTCCGCTGCGCCCCGCCCGACAACAGGCCCAGCACCGCCGAACGCGACACCTGCCGGCCCTGGATCACCCGCGAACTCCAGCTGCTGCGGCCCACCGTACGCACCGTCGTCGCCCTCGGCGGCTTCGCCTGGCAGGCCATGCTGCCGGTCATCGCGGACGCCGGCTGGCAGGTCCCCCGCCCCCGACCCGCCTTCGGCCACGCCGCCGTGGCCGCCTTCCCGGCCCGTGACGGCGGCCCGGACCTGCGGATGTACGGCTGCTACCACGTGAGCCCGCGCAACACGAACACCGGCCGGCTGACCACCGCGATGCTCCGGGACCTGCTGCGCGAAGCGGCCCGCTCGGCGGGCCTCGACCCCCGGTAGCGCGGCCCACGGGCACCCGGAGCGGGCCGGTCGGTCGAACCGCCGGGCGGCCGTGGTCCCGGCCATCCCCTCGGCCACCCGGCGGGGAGCCCCGGTCCCGGACCGCCGGCGTGCCGGGTCAGCCCCCGCGCGCACCGGCCCCGACCGCCGTCCGACCGGTGGAGCGAGGGCAGCGGCAGGACAGGCCCTACCCGAACCGGGGCAGCTTCCGCTTGCCCGCCCGCCGCCACACGTCCGGCAGCCGTCGCCGCGTGGCCTCCTGCGTGGCCAGCTGGCGGCCGTACAGGGCGCCGTAGCCGAAGGGCTCGCCACCGCTCGCCGCGTGGGCGACGAGGGTGCCCGCGGCGACCACGGCGTCCTGGTGGTCGCCCAGCACCTCCTGGACGGCCTTCATCCGCCGGGCGTAGCGCTCGGCCCGGGCGCCGGCCACCGGAACGGCGGTCTCGCCGGCGTACCGGGCGCGCTTGGCCGCCTTGCGGGCCTGGTGGAGTGCGGCGTTCCGCTCCTCGGGGGCGGCGGCGAGGGCGGTGCGGACGCGTTCGGCGGTGCGGTCCTGCTCCCGGGCGGCGATCCGGGAGAGCTCCTGGACGGCGCCGCGGCCCGCGCGCGGACGCAGCGGCGGGTCGGCGAGGAGGATCGCGATGGCCTCGCCGAGGGCCCGGCGGCGAGGGCTGTCGAGGGCGGCGACCACCTCGGGCCAGACCTGGCGGTACTCGGCCTCGCCCCACCGCTCCAGCGCGGCGGCGACCCGCTGCGGCTCGCACTCGGCGGGCAGCTCGCGGGCCTGGGCGACCAGCCGTTCGGCCAGCACCTCGCGGTCCCGCGCCCCACCGAGGGCGGCGGCGAGCCAGCGCAGCTCGGCGACCAGGTCGTCGGTGGCTCCGGGGGTGAACAGCCGCCGGAAGGTCTGCAGGGCGCTGCGCAGTCGCCGGCAGGCGACCCGCATCCGGTGCACGGCGTCCGGCTCGTCCGCCCGGACGGCGTCGTCCAGGCCGGCCAGCACCACCGCCTGTGCCTCGATGCGGGCCAGCAGCACCTGCCCCACCGTGGTCTCGGGTTCCGTCATGCGCGCTCGCCCCCTTGCCGGGTCGGCGGGAACGCCTTCCAGGCTAATCCAGGTACGGCTGCTGTCGACCTCGCAGGCTACTGAGGGCGCATCAGCCGGAACAGGGACCTACGGGCCCTCGTGTCGGGTGTGAGTGCCATGGCATACTCCGGAGCGTGACGACCTCGACCCATGCGACCAGGGCCCTGCGGGCCGCGGTGTTCACCGCGCTCGCCGTGCCGATGGCCGCATTGGGCCAGGTGGTCATCACGGGCCGCCCGCTGCCGCTGTCGCTGGTGGCCTCGGCCGGTGCCGTCGTCTTCCTGGTCGCGGCCGTGCTGGCCGGCGGGGAGCGGCGGATGCTGCACATCTCCGGCGTGATGGTGCCGGTCGAACTGCTGCTCAACACCACGTTCAACCTGGGCCAGACCAGCTGTTCGCCGGTGCTGGCCGGTCAGGTGCCCGCACGCGGGGTGAACCTGCTGGTCTGTGGCGGCGGTTCGGTGGACGGCTCGCTGCTGGGCGGTCCGCTGGGCCACGTCGGGCAGTTGGCGCCCGCCGCGACCCAGCTGCTGCTCCTGCTGGTGCACCTGGTGATCGCCCTGGCGGCCTCCGCCTGGCTGCGGATGGGCGATGCCGCCCTGTCCGGCCTGGCCCTGGCGCTGCGTGCCCTGCGCGAGTCGCTGGCCGGCCCGCTGCGTGCCCTGGTCGTCCTGCTGCTCCCGGCTCCGGTGCGTCCGGTCCTGCGGGTGCCGCTGCCGGTGTCGGACCGCGCCCGGCCGCGCCGCGAGGACGTCGTGCTGAGCCCGGCGCCCCGGCGTGGCCCGCCCGCCTTCGCGCCTGCCTGCTGATCGACCGTCCCGTCCGATCACCCCGTACCCGGCCGGACGGCCCCGGTACGCCCGCAGGCAGTGCGCACGACTCCCGCGTTCACCGACCCCGCCGCACCAGGTGCGGCTCTCCGCGCGCACCCGCGCGCCGCGTACAGGAGTTGACTTCCCCACCCATGTCTCAGGACAAGAACAAGAAGCGCGTCAGTGCCCGTGAGCGGATCCAGGAGGCGCAGCGCCGCGAGCAGCAGGCCGCCAAGCGCCGTCAGCGGATCGTGGTGACGGTCTCGGCCGTCGTCGTGCTGGCCCTCGCGGGCGGTGTCGCCGTCGCGATCAACTCGGCCTCGGACAAGAACGACAAGTCCTCCGGCGCCGGTGCGGCGCCGCTGGTCGTGCCCGCCAACGCCTCCGGCCCGGACGGCACGGTGATCACCTACGGCAAGGCGGACGCCCCGCACACCATGGAGATCTACGAGGACTTCCGCTGCCCGGTCTGCAAGCACTTCGAGGCGGCGAACGGCGAGACCGTCAAGAAGCTCACCGAGGACGGCCGGATCAAGGTGGAGTTCCACCTGGCGTCCTTCCTGGACAAGAACCTCGGCGGCAAGGGCTCGCGCACCGCGCTGGCCGCGGCCGGCGCCGCGCTGAACGAGGGCGTGGACAAGTTCAAGGCGTTCCACGACGTGCTGTACGCCAACCAGCCGGACGAGCGCGAGGACGGTTTCGGCGACGTCAACCACATCCTGGACCTGGCCGGCCAGGTGCCCGGTCTGAAGACGGACGCCTTCGTGAAGGCGGTGACCGACAAGACCTACGCCCCGTGGGCGGCCAAGGTCTCCGACGCGTTCAACAACAGCGGGGTGACCGGCACCCCGACCGTCAAGGTGGACGGCAAGCAGATCACCCTGTTCGCCGCCAACGCCGTCGTCCCGCCCGAGCAGTTCACCGCCCAGGTGAAGCAGGCCGCCGGCCTCCAGTAGGCCCGGCCACCGCACGGCACCACCCGGCCCGGCCGAACTCCCGGCCGGGCCGGCCCCTCCCAGCCAGTCACCGGAGTGTGCTGCCTTGACCGCTGCTACCACCGTGCACCCGTCCCGCTCCGCCCCCGACGACGCGGGCCGGGCTCCGATCGGCGCGAGCCGGGCCTACGCCTTCCTGCTGTTCCTCGGCGGGCTGGTCGGGCTGGCCGCCTCGGCCGTCCTGACCTTCGACAAGCTCCGCATCCTGGAGAACCCCTCCTACGTCCCCAACTGCAACATCAACCCGGTGATCAGCTGCGGCTCGGTGATGCGCACCGAGCAGGCGGAGGTCTTCGGTTTCCCGAACCCGCTGCTCGGGCTGGCCGCGTTCGGTGCGCTGGCGGCGATCGGCGCGGGGCTGCTCGCCGGTGCCGCGTACCGGCGCTGGTTCTGGCTGGGCCTGAACGCGGGCACCGCACTGGGCGTGGTGTTCGCGCACTGGCTGATCTACCAGGCGCTGTACGACATCGGCGCGCTGTGCCCGTACTGCATGGCGGTGTGGGCGACGGTGGTGGTGCTGTTCTGGTACACGACGCTGCACAACCTGCGCGAGGGCGTGATCCCGGTGGGCCCGCGTGCACGGGTGGTCGTCCGGGAGGCGGCCCGCTACCACTGGGCACTGCCGGTGCTGTGGGCGGCGATGATCGCGCTGCTGGTCCTCAACCGGTTCTGGTACTACTGGAGCACGCTCCTCTGACCGGCCGTCACCCCACGTACCCGTCGGAGTGCAGCAGCGCGGCGGCGCCGGTGCGCCGGGCCTCCAGGGCCCCGGTGAGCCGGCGCGCCGCGCCGGGCTGCAGCAGGACGGCCGCCTGGGCCGGGGTGAAGTACCCGTGGTCGGCGATCTCCTCGGCCTGCGCCCGGACCACGGCCCCGGCCGCGACCGTCCCGCCGTCGAACATGAACTGCACGGCGGGGTGGGCGTGTTCGCCCTGGTCGGGGATCGCGTCGCGCCACTCCACGACGAGCAGCCGCAGCGGCCCGGCCACCAGCCCCGTCTCCTCGTACAGCTCGCGGGCCGCGCACTCGGCGGGCCCCTCCCCCGGGTCCATCCCGCCGCCGGGGAACTGCCACTGGTCGCGGTAACTGGCCTTCAGCAGCAGGACTTTGCCCGCCTCGTCGGTGAGCAGCACGCTGCACCCGACGTAGGCGCGCACCAGTCCGGCGAGCCACTCCTCCTCCGAGAGTGCCCAGGTGTCCGTCATCGCGCCTCCTCCGCCGGGTTCCCGTTGTCGCGGCCACTCTGCCGCGACTCCGGCGCCGGGAAGGGCGGTTCGCCCCTGATCCACCCGAATGAGTGCTACCCGAAGACCGCTTTCCGAAAGGCGTTGCGCAGCTCGGTGAGCCGTTGGATGTCCCGGTCGTAGTGCACCTTGTTGGTGAGCAGCACGGCCCAGCGCCCGAGCCGCCGGGAGACCCAGAAGCCGGTGCCGGTGAAGCCGTAGTGGACGAAGGTGCCTTCGTCCGGCACAGTGCCGGGGGCGCACAGCCAGGACAGGCCGCGGGCGGGGGCGAGGCCGCCGGTCTGCTCGCGCAGCGACTCCTCGATCCACGCCCCGCCCCAGGGCAGCCCGGGCGGCGGGGCGAGCAGCGCGGCCAGGAAGCGGGCGAGGTCGCGGGCGGTGGAGAAGGCCCCGGCGTTGCCGGAGACCCCGCCGAGCAGCCGGGCGGAGGGGTCGTGGACGACCCCGCACAGGTGGGCGCCGGCGCCCTGCTCGTACTCGGTGGGCGCGGTGCGGGCGGCGAGCGCGGCACCGAGCGGACCGTACCGGGTGTCGGCCATGCCGAGCGGCCCCCAGACCCAGCGCTCGGTGAGCTCGTCCAGCGGTGCGCCGCCGAGGTCCTCGACCAGGTAGGTGAGCAGGACGGCGGCACGGTCGGTGTACTCGACGGCCGCGCCCGGCGGGCGGTGCAGCGGTGCGGCGACCACCCCGGCCCGGATCGCCGCGAGGTCGCGCCCGTAGAGCCGCTCGAAGCGGGTGTACGGGAGCATCCCGGCGGTGTGGGCGAGGAGTTGACGGACCGTCACCACTGCGGCGGGGTGTCCGGCGGACGGTGGCCACCAGTGGCCGAGCGGTTCGTCCAGCGGCAGCAGCCCGGACTGTCGCAGCGCCCCGGTGCAGGGCCAGAGCGCGACGACCTTGGTGAGGCTGGCGAGGTCGTACAGCGTGTCCGGCCCGGGCCGCAGCCGTGCGTACGGCCCCTGCCCGAGCAGGCCGTGGCCGCCGCCGCCGAGCGTGCCGGCGGCATCGCCGACGGCCCAGACGGCGCCCGCCCCGACGGTGCGCGCGCCGTCCCGGACCAGCCCGTCCAGCTCCCCGCCGGGCGCGGCCAGGCCGGGGAGCCGGTCGGCTCCGGGCGCATCGGGTGCTCGGTGGCTCATCCGTCCCCTCCTCGGGCCGACGGGAGCCTTCCCCGCACGGCGGCCGCTCAGACCGCCGGAGCCAGCTGCTTGCCGAGGCAGATGCTCTGCGGGTGGTCCTTGTAGATGCCGAACTTCCGGATCGCGGCGTAGCCCTCCGACTGGTACAGCGCGACGGCCTCGGGCTGCTCGGTGCCGGTCTCCAGGATGACGCGGGCGCGCCCGGCCTCGACCGCGGTCTGCTCCAGGCGGCTCAGCACCGCGCGGGCCAGGCCGCGGCCGCGGGCCTCGGGGATCACGAACATCCGCTTCAGCTCGGCGTCACCGTCGCGCAGGTCGTCCGGGCCGGCCTGCTTGGCCCGCCAGCCGCCGCAGGCGACCGGGCGGCCGTCCAGGTAGGCGATCATGAACAGACCGGCCGGGGCCTCGAAGTCCTCGGCGTGCATGACGGTCTCGTCCGGGTCGCCGTAGCGGCGCACGTACTCCTGCTGCACCTCCGCCGACAGGGCCTGCGCGTCGGGGTGGGCGTAGCCGGTGATGCGGAACTCGACGGTGCCGGCGTCCCGGGTGGCGGTGGTGTTCATGGTTGAAAAGCCTACGATCCCGGCTCAGCGGACCTCGAACCGGGCGACCAGGTCGTCCTTGCCGAACATCCGGGCGGTGTCCACGGCGCTGGGGGTGCCGGCCTGCGGGTCGGCCCCGCCGGCCAGCAGGACGTCGAGCACGTCGGTGGCGCCCTTGAAGACGGCACCGGCCAGCGGGGTCTGACCGCGATCGTTGACGCGGTTCGGGTCGGCGCCGTACCGGAGCAGCTCCGCCACGGTGGCGGCGTGGCCGTGGTAGGCGGCGAGCATGACCAGGGTGTCGCCGCGGTCGTTGGTGAGGTCGGCCGGGGCGCCGGCGTCCAGGTAGGCGGACAGGGTGTCGGTCTCCCCGGCACGGGCGGCGTCGAAGAGCTTCCCGGCGAGTGCGATCACCTCGGCGTCGGGAGCGTCGACGGGCTGCTGGCTGGCGGCGTCGGTCACGGTGGGCTGCCTTTCCGGTCGGGTCGTCGGGCGGTCTCGGGGCTGCGCCCACGGCACGCTAGCGGCCGGTGCCGGAACGGGCCAGCGGGTGTCCGGAATCCGGATGACGGCCCGCACCCGCCACGGCACTCGGCCGCGCGCGCCGCACAGCCATTCGAGCGAACTTCCCGGACCCCCCGGAAACTTCCCGCCCGCCGCCCGGGAATGCCTCGGCACATCGAATCCCCGCGACGCCCGGCCCGCACCCCGGCCGGTCCGCATACCGCCACCCGGCCACCGGACCGGTATTGAACGGCAGAACCACCCATTTGCACCGTTCCGTCATCTATTACTTTTTGTCACGATTAGTGCGCCCTCCGTAACACCACCCGCTTGTCCCCCTTCCTGAGGAGCGGAACG
Organism: Kitasatospora sp. NPDC093102; assembly: GCF_040683915.1. Lineage (NCBI taxonomy): Bacteria > Bacillati > Actinomycetota > Actinomycetes > Kitasatosporales > Streptomycetaceae > Kitasatospora > Kitasatospora sp. NPDC093102. The sequence goes on from NZ_JBFBFA010000004.1 coordinate 251,815, forward strand.
TGATCCTCTCGATTTCCGGCATCGTCCTGTTCGGCACCATCGCCTTTCTCTTCTTCCGACGGGACGGACTAAAGATCTCCCATGCCGTCGTCTGCGCCCTCCTGGGCTTCTACACCGCCGGCTCCTCGATCGCGCCGAGCATCACCGCGGGCGGCGCGAGCCTCGCCAGCCTGCTCAGCGGCATCAAGTTCTAGCCGCCGCCCACTCTCCCCGTACCGGCCCGGGCGCGGATCCCACACCGCCCCGGGCCCCGTCGTACCCCACCTCCGCCGCCCCACCCGTCCCACCGCCCGGGGAGTCAAGGAATGCCGCTCCACCGCCACCTCAGCAAGGGCCGCGTGATCGCCCGGACCGCCGGAGACCACGCCTCCGACATGTTCGCCCCGCTCGCCGCCATCGGCCGCGGCCTGCGCCACCACGTCGGCTGGGCCAGGTCCCACTGGCAGGCCACCCCCAAGGACCGCCGCGGCCCGACGCTGTTCCTGACGGGCGCCCTGGCGATCGGCGTCTACCTGCTGCCGCACGGCCTGCTGTTCGCCCTGATCGCCCTGATGGCCAGCACGGCCTGGGCGGGCCGCAGCCCCAGGGCGGCGCCCGCACCGCCCGCCCCGGACGTCGCCGACGTCAAGCTCGGCGCCCTCTACGCGGCGCTCACCACGTACCTGTACGGGCCGGAGGACGCCAACCCGCTGTACCACTTCGAGGGCAGCTACAAGAACGCCTTCAGCGCGTGGGAGTTCGATCCCGAGGGCCGGCTCTCCCGGCTGGAACTGAGCTACCCCGCCTACTTCACCGACACCGAGCCGGCCGCCCGGGCCCGGATCGAGCAGGTGGTCCAGGGCAAGGCGGGCCGGGCCCGGGAGTACCGCTTCGACTGGGACGAGGAGTCGAACCGGCTGCGGATCACCGCGCTCGCCCCGCTGCCCACCGACATCGCCGCCCAGCACTTCGTGGCCGCCCCCGGCGAGATCGTGCTGGGCTTCACCGACGAGGACGGCACCGCCCGGACCATCCCGGTCGTCCAGGGCGGCATGACCGTCCAGCAGCCTCCGGTGGTCTGGCGCACCGGCCCGCGCTCCTCCGAGCCGCACCTGCTGGCGCTCGGCGTCACCGGCTACGGCACCTCCAGCCTGCTGCGCTCGATCGCGCTCCAGGCCCTCCCCTACGCCGACCTGGTGGTGGTCGACGGCGCGGGCACCGGGGAGCACGCCTGTCTGGTGAACCGGCCCGGCGTGTACACCGTGGAGACCAGCCTGCACGGCACGCTGGCCGCCCTGGAATGGGCCGCCGGCGAGACCGAGCGCCGGCTCGCCGCGCTCAACGCCGCCCGGCACGCCGGCATCGCCCCGCCCGAGGACGTCACCCGGCCGCTGTGGCTGCTGTTGGACCACCCGACCGAGCTGAGCGAGCTCGCCCAGGCCGAGGGCCGCCCCGACCCGCAGGACCTGCTGGAGCTCCCGCTGCGGCACGGTCGGGCCGCCCGGGTCACCGTGGTGATCGCCGACGACCTCGACGCCCGGGACCGGGTCACCGCCACCGTCCGCACCACCACCCGGGCCCGCGTGGTGCTCGGCCCGGCCGGCCCCGAAGAGGGGCGCGCCGCGCTCGGCGCCCCCCTGGACATCGCGCCCGCCGCCCACGCCCCGGTCGGCCGCGGCTACGCCCGGATCGGCAACGGCGCCCCGGTGCGCCTCCAGGTGCCCGCCACCGTCGACCCGCTGGACGACGAGGCCCCGGCCCTGCTGCGGGACGCGGTGATCGCCCTGCTGCCGCACCGGGACAGCCCCATCGAGGCGGCCGCCGCCGCGCCGCCCCGCCCGGAGCACCCGCCGGTGGTCCCCGCGGCCGATCCGGCCCCGGCCCATCCCGTCGACCTCGCCAAGAACGAGCCGATGATCCGTTCACGGCCGATCTCCTGATGGCCGGGCCGACCCGCCGCACGGAGCCGGCTCTCCGGGGCTCGGGCCGGGGTCGGCGCCCGCCGCCGAATCCCGTCCCGGTACGCTCGTCACGGAAAGTCCGCACGGTCACCGGACGTGAAATAGGTGACACCTGGGGTGATATCACCGGCCAGATGTGACAAATCGGGCGCGGGTGGGTACAAACAGGGGCGGCACGACAGACGACGCATGTCCCGGGACGGGAATCTTCGTCGGAAGCCGAGCGTTGACCGAACGACGAAGAACAGCGACCACTAGTCCTGTGGGCCATAAGCCCGGGAGGCACGATTCATGAGCGAGCGAGCTCTCCGCGGCACGCGACTCGGGGCCACTAGCTACGAGACCGACCGTGGTATCGATCTGGCTCCCCGCCAGACCGTCGAGTACGCATGTCAGAACGGACACCGTTTCGAGGTTCCTTTCTCGGTCGAGGCGGAGATCCCCCCGACCTGGGAATGCCGCTTCTGTGGCCAGGAGGCGGCGCTCCTCGACGGCGACGAGCCGGAGGAGAAGAAGACCAAGCCGACGCGCACCCATTGGGACATGCTGATGGAGCGCCGGACGCGCGAGGAGCTGGAGGAGGTGCTGGCCGAGCGGCTGGCCGTGCTCCGCTCCGGTGGGATGAACCTCGCGGTGCACCCGCGGGACACCCGTAAGAGCGCCTGACACCTCACTCCCGCCCCGAGCGGGAGGACGCGAAAAGGGACCCTGGTCACCAGGGTCCCTTTCGCGTTGTCCGGGTTCGCGTCGTCCGGGCCGGGTTCGCGTCGTCCGGGGCACCGGGCGAGCCGCCCCGGCACGCCGAGCCGCCCGGGGCGGGATGCACCCCGGGCGGCCGGAACGGTCGGGTCAGCCGGCGATCGGCGGGCGGTAGGTGGCCTCCGGGCCCTGCGGGCCGCGCGGGCCGGACTCCGGGTCCACGACCTCGCCCTGGATCACCTTGCCGTCCGGGCGGTGGATGCGCAGCTGCTCCTGGAGCCGCATCGCGTCCGCGAACGGGTCGGCGCCGACGGTGGAGGTGCTGCGCAGCGCCTTGTCCGCGGCCCGGCGCCCGGCCGCCCGCCACAGCACCCGCGTGGGCGGGAAGAGCAGGGTCAGGGCCAGCAGGTCCGACAGGAAGCCGGGGACGATCAGCAGCAGGCCGGCCAGCACGGTCATGCTGGTGCCGGTCTGCTGCTGCGACTGCGGGTTCCTGCTCTGCTCGATCGCCGCCGACAGCGCCTTCAGCCCGGCCCGCTTGATCAGCGAGCCCCCGATCACGGCGCCCGCGATGAGCAGCAGCACGACGGTGAAGCCGCCCAGCCACGAGCCGACCTGGACCAGCAGCCAGATCTCCAGCACCAGCCAGGCGGTGATCAGCAGCGGCAGCACCCGCCGGAGCCTGCTGCGCGGGGCCGGACGGGTGGGCGTAGCTTGCTGGGTCACGGTACGAATCCACTCCAAGCGGTGCTCTGCGCGCCGCACGGGAGGTCCGGGCCGGCTACGGCACCACCTGCTCCAACGATTCCCGCTCGGCCGGTGTTCCGGACGAGGCCTTCTTGCGGCGGCCGACCAGCACCGCTGCGCCGCAGGCCAGCAGGCCGCCGACGGCGAGCGTCCACTCCGGGGCGGCGCCGACCTCGTCGGCCACCGTGGTGCCGTCGCGCAGGGGCACGGTGGCCGACAGCTCGGCCGGGGTCAGCTCCTCGGTGCGCTGCTGGACGCTGCCGTCCGGGGCGATCACCGCGCTGATGCCGCTGGTGGCGGCGATCAGCACCGCCCGGCCGTGCTCGACGGCCCGCAGCCGGCTCATCGCCAGCTGCTGCTCGGGCTGGCCGGTCTTGGCGTAGGTCGCGTTGTTGGTCTGGACGACCAGGACCCGGGCGCCGCTGTCCACGGTGTCGCGGACGATCTCGTCGTACGCCACCTCGAAGCAGATCACGTCGCCGATCCGGGCCGGGCCGAGCTGCATCACACCGTTGTGGTCGCCGGGGTAGAAGTCCCGGGCGACCCGCTGGAGGCGGGTGATCACCTTCATCAGCTGCGCCCGGAACGGCACGTACTCGCCGAACGGGACGGGGTGCTGCTTGGTGTAGGAGGCACCGGGGCCGGTGACCGGGTCCCAGACGATGCCCTCGTTCTGGACGTGCTGCGCGTCCGGGCCGTCCACCAGGGTGCCGACCAGGGTGGGCACGCCGACCGCCCTGACCGCCTGGTCGATGCGCTGGCGGGCCAGCGGGTCGCTGAACGGGTCGAGGTCGGAGGAGTTCTCCGGCCAGATCACGATGTCGGGGCGCTCGACCTTGCCGGCCCGGATGTCGGCGGCGAGCCGCTCCGTGGCCGAGGCGTGGTTGTTGAGGACCATCATCGGGCGGCCCAGGAAGTCCATGCCCGGGTTGGGCACGTTGCCCTGGACGATGGCGACCTTGACGGTGTCGGCGGCGGCCGTGGGCACCGGCACGAGGTAGCCGGCCAGCAGCGCGGCCACCGCACCGAGCGCCGCCAGCGCGGCCGTCCTCGGGGCCCTGCCCGGCCCGCGCAGCCGCAGCGCGGCCCAGGCCAGCAGCGCGCCGGAGAGGGCGACCGCGAAGGTCACCAGCGGCGCGCCGCCGAGCGCGGCCAGCGGGGTGTACGGGGTGGCGGTGTTGGCGAAGGCGAGCCGGCCCCAGGGGAAGCCCCCGAGCGGCAGCCGGTCGCGGGCCCACTCCTGGGTGACCCACAGGCACGCCGCCCAGAGCTGCCAGCCGGGCAGCCGGGAGGTGACGGCCAGGGCGCCGCCGAGCAGGGCCAGGAACAGCGCCTCCACGACGGACAGGCCTATCGTGGCGTCCCAGCCGACCACCCGCAGCCAGCTGAGCAGCATCAGGAAGAACGGCAGGCCGAAGGCGAAGCCGGTCCACAGGCCCTGGCGGAAGGTGCGGCCCAGGGTGAGCAGCGAGAGCGCGGCGACGCCGAGCAGCGACAGCGGCCACAGGTCGTACGGCGGGAAGGCGAGGGCCAGCAGCAGGCCGGCCAGGGCGGCGAGGCCGGTGCGCGGAAGCCCGGCACGGACCTTGGCGAGCGCGCGGGCTCCGCGGCTCGGTCCGGGCGCCGGTTCCTGTGGCTCGGGTACGGCCTCGGACCGTTCCTGGGTGACGGGAATGGCCACCGGCGCACCATCTTCCTGGGGCTTGCTGTTCGGACGCTGTGCGAAGAAGGTACCCCGGATCGCCGACGGGGCGTGAGGTGAGGTCAGCGCGGGGCGTAGCGGAACTCCCGCAGCGGCCAGTGCCCGGTGAGCCAGCCGGAGACGGCGTGGTACAGCGGGGCGTCGAGGTGGGCGCGGTCGGCCCGGACCCAGGAGCTGACCGAGACCACGGACGGGTCCTCGCGGTCCGGGTAGATGTACACGCAGCCGATCACCTCGTCGCGGTCCGGCTCCAGGACGGTGTAGGTGAAGCCGGTGCGGGCCTCGAAGTCGGCGGCGTGCCGGCGCAGGTCTGCGAGGTTCTGCTCCGGGGGCATCCCCTCGGCGGGCGGCCAGCCGCGGCCGGCCCAGCCGGGGGTGGCGCGGATGTGGGCCACGCTGCTCGTCCAGGCGGCGTGGTCGGAGGCGTTGTGCTGCTCGCCCAGGGGTTCCAGGCGGAACTCCGGGGCGAGCAGCTCGCGCGGGACGGTGAAGTCGGCGGGTACCAGTGCGGTCATGGTGGTCAACCTAGGGCGCGGCGGCCCGCCGTTCCACGTGGTTTAGCGCTGGAACACCGTGCGGCCGCGGACCACGGTGCGCAGGCAGGCCGGCAGCGGGTGGCCCGGGGTGAGGTCGGGCAGGCCGGGGGTGCCGGAGCGCGGGTCGGTGGACCAGCCGGCCACCCGGGAGTCGGGGGCCTGGACGACCAGTTCGCCCGCCGCCCAGATCGCGTAGCTGGCGACCGCGCCGGGGACCAGCACGCCGTCCTGGTCCCGGCCGACGGCGCGCCAGCCGCCGCGGGTGTGGGCGGTGAAGGCGGCCCGCACCGAGATCCGGTGGTCCGGGGTCCGGTGGAAGGCCGCCGCGCGGACGGTGCCCCAGGGGTCGAGCGGGGTGACCGGGGCGTCCGAGCCGAAGGCCAGCGGGACGCCGGCCCGCAGCAGTGCGGCGAAGGGGTTGAGGGCGGCCGCCCGCCCGGCGCCCAGGCGCTGGACGTACATGCCCTCGGGCCCGCCCCAGGCCGCGTCGAAGGCGGGCTGGACGGAGGCGGTCAGGCCGAGTTCGGCGAAGGCGGCGATGGTCTTGTCGTCCAGGGCCTCGGCGTGCTCGACGCGGTGGCGCAGGGCCTTGACCCGGTCGGCGCCGATCCGGGCGCCGGCCGCCCGGACACCCTCGACGACCGCTGCGACGGCCGCGTCGCCGATGGCGTGGAACCCGGCCTGGATCCCGGCCTCGGTGCAGGCCGCGACGTGGTCGGCGACCTGCTCGGCGGTCAGGTAGGCGGTGCCGGTGTGCTCGGCGTCGGCGTACGGGGCGTGCAGGCAGGCGGTGTGCGAGCCGAGCGCGCCGTCCACGAAGAGGTCGCCGCCCGCGCCCACCGCACCGAGCTTGCGGGCGGTCTCGACACCGCCCAACTCGCCCCAGTAGCCGAAGACTTCGGGGCCCTCCCCTTCGGCTGCCAGGGCCAGCAGGGCGGCCAGGTCGGCCTCCGAGGAGATCTCCGGACCGGCGCACTCGTGCAGGGCGCCGATGCCGAGCTCGGCGGCGCGGGCCAGGGTGGCGCGCTGGGCGCGGCGGCGCTGCTCGGGGGTCAGGCGGGCCAGCGCGGTCTGCCGGACGGCGTGGTGGGCGTCCTTGGTGAGCGGGCCCTCGGGGTCGAAGCCGGGTGCCTCGGCCAGGCCCTCGGTGAGGCTGCGCAGCGCGGTGGTGGCGAGCGCGGAGTGCACGTCGGTGCGGGAGAGGTACAGCGCGGCGCCGCGGGCGGCGGCGTCGAGTTCGGCGAGCGTGGGCGGCCGGCCCTCGGGCCAGCCGGTCTCGTCCCAGCCGTGGCCGATCAGCACCCCGCCGGGCTCGGGCTGCGCGTCGACGAAGGCGGTGACGGCGGCCAGGGTGGCGGCCAGCGTGGGGCTGCCGGTGAGGTCGAGGCCGGTGAGCGCCAGGCCGGTGGCGGTGGCGTGCACGTGGGCGTCCACGAAGGCGGGGGTGACCAGGGCGCCGTCCAGCTCGACGATCTCGTCGGCGGTCTCGGCGTACGCCTCGGCGGCGCCGTCGCTGCCGACCCAGGCGACGTGCCCGCCTTCCACGAGCATCGCGGTGGCGAAGGGGTCGGCGGGGCTGTAGACGGCGCCGCCGCGCAGCAGGACGGTTCGTGGGCCCCTCCTGCCCGAGGGCGGGCAAGGAGGGAGGGTGCGTTCGGTCATGCCGCCAAGTCTGCACGTCACCGGTTCCTCCGCGGAGACCGGCCTGCGGTTCAGAGCTTCGGGGGGCGTGCCTCGTAGGGGGTGGACAGGACGACGGTGGTGCGGGTGGAGACGCCGGCGGCGCTGCGGATGCGGGCGAGCAGGTCCTCCAGGTCGCCGGGGGCGCCGACGCGGACCTTGAGGATGTAGTTCTCGTCGCCGGCGACGCTGTGGCAGGCCTCGATCTCGGGCAGGCCGGCCAGTCGCTCGGGGGTGTCGTCGGGGGCGCTCGGGTCGAAGGGTTTGACCGAGATGAACGCGGTCAGCGCCAGGTCGACGGCGTCGGGGTCGATGATCGCGGTGTAGCCGCGGATCACCCCGCGCTGTTCGAGGCGGCGCACCCGCTGGTGCACCGCCGAGGTGGACAGGCCGGTGGCCTTGCCCAGGTCCGTGTAGCTCATCCGGCCGTCTTCGAGGAGCAGCTGGACGATGCGTTGGTCGAGATCCTCCACAGTGCGCAAACCTACCCGGTCGGGAGCACGGGGGGCGCACGCGGTGGCACAGGAAGGGATTGCAGGTGTCAGGCGGGCACATGCCGGGTGAATGTGGCATCCGGTGTGGCCAAGGACACACCCGGTGCATCACGGTGCGCGAGACCGCAGGGTTATGAATCCGGATCACAGGGAAGTGCTGGTTGTGGCCCTGGACGACCACGCCGGGCCCGATCCTAGGGGGATCCTCATGCCTGCTACTGACCAGCGCGTGCTGGGCGCCGACGAGACCGACGATATGACCGACCGCGAGGACCTCGCGGTCGACCACATGCCGGGCACCGACCCCGGCGAGGCGGAGTCCTGGGACGTCTTCCGGGTCAACTGCCCCGAGTGCCGCCGCCCGATCGCCCTGGTGGCGGACGAGGAGCGGCTTCCGCAGCACGCGCTGCTGCCGACGGCCTGGAACCCCTTCGCCCCCGCGATCTGCCCGGGGTCGGACGTGCCGACGGACGACCTGGCCGAGGTCGAGGCCCAGGAGGACGCCGAACCGGTCGGATTCGCCGCGCTGTTCAAGCTCCCGAGCGAACTGGACTGGCGCACCCAGCCGTTCTCGCACGCCGTCGCGCACCGCCCGGTGCGGCTCGCCGCGGTCCCCCAGGCCGCTCCGGTGGTCCCCGCCGTCCCGAACGTCGCGGCGCTGCGGGCCGCCATCCCGGAGCAGCGTCGCCGTCGTCCGGCACTGACGGCCCGTACCGCCAAGGCGAGCTGACGCCCCGACAGGAAAGCCTCCGGCCGTCACTCCGCACCCTGGAGTGACGGCCGGAGGCCGTGTGTGGGAGGCCGAGGCCTGTCCGGAGGATCGTTGCCGGGTCCGACGGGACCCACCGGGCGGGCCCCGGGAATCAGGCCTTCGTGAGGTGGCGGCCGATCACCAGGCGCTGGATCTGGTTGGTGCCCTCGACGATCTGCAGCACCTTGGCCTCGCGCATGTAGCGCTCGGCCGGGAAGTCCTGGGTGTAGCCGTAGCCGCCGAGCACCTGGACGGCGTCGGTGGTCACCCGCATCGCCGCGTCGGTGCAGAACAGCTTGGCCATCGCCGCCTCCTTGGAGAACGGCCGGCCGGCGTCCCGCAGCCGGGCGGCGGACAGGTAGAGCGAGCGGCCGGCCTCGATCTGGGTGGCCATGTCGGCGAGCATGAAGGACAGGCCCTGGAACTCGCCGATCGGGCGGCCGAACTGGCGCCGGGTGCGGGCGTAGTCGACCGCGAGGTCGAGCGCGGCCTGGGCGACGCCTATCGCGCACGCGGCGATGCCGAGGCGACCGGAGTCCAGCGCGGCGAGCGCGATCTGGAAGCCCTGCCCCTCCGCGCCGATCAGCCGCTCGCGGGGCACCCGGGCGCCGTCGAAGTGCAGCTGCGCGGTCGGCGAGGAGCGCATGCCCATCTTGTGCTCCGGCGGGGCCGCGGACAGGCCCTGCTGGGTGCCGGGGACCAGCAGGCAGCTGATGCCCTTGGGACCGTCGGCTCCGGTGCGCACCAGGGCGCTGTAGAAGTCGGCCTGACCGCCGTGGGTGATCCAGGCCTTGGTGCCGTTCACCACGTACGCCTCGCCGTCGAGGTCGGCGCGGGTGCGCAGCGCGGCCGCGTCGGAGCCGGACTGCGGTTCGGAGAGGCAGTAGGCGCCGAGCTGCTCGCCGGAGAGCATGGCGGGCAGCCAGGTGTCGCGCTGCTCGTCGGTGCCGAAGGTGGCCAGCGCGTGGCAGGACAGGGTGTGCACGCTGACGCCGAGGCCGACGGCCAGCCAGCCGGCCGCGAGCTCCTCCAGCACCTGGAGGTACACCTCGTAGGGCTGTTCGCCGCCGCCGTACTTCTCGTCGTACGGGAGGGAGAGCAGGCCGGCCTCGCCGAGGGTGCGGAACGCCTCCCGCGGGAAGCGGCCGGCGGCCTCGTCCTCCGCCGCGCGCGGTTGGAGCTCGCGCTGGACCAGGTCCCGGGTGAGGCTCAGCAGCTCACGGGCTTCCTCGCTGGGCAGCTGGCGCTCCACGGCTTTCACAGGGGAGGGGGTCATGGCGGTGGTCGCCTCCTCGATCGGGCGCCGGACCGGAGTGTCGGCTGGTCCGGCGTGGGTGTGGCAGTCGGACCGACCGGCACCGGGTTGCGGTGAACGGCCGTTCACAGTCGTGGCGAAGGCGAGTATGCCCGAAACCCGCGCTGCCGTCACGACCTGCACAGATGAACTGTCCGCAGTGGCGGGCTACGGCACCGTAGGGTTGACGTTGTGGCTGTATCCGAACCTCTCCCGCCCCGCCTCCGGCCCGCTCCGGACGACCGGTTGACCGCGCTCTCGGCGGAGCTCCGCGCGCTGCCGCCCTCCTGCGGGCCGGTGCAGCTGGTCGCGGTGGACGGTCACGCGGGCTCCGGCAAGACCACCTTCGCCGGACGGCTGGCGGCCGCGCTCGGCGGGGCCCCGGTGGTCCACCTCGACGACCTGGCCACCCACCGCGAGCCGTTCGGGTGGACCGGGCGGCTGCGCGAGCAGGTGCTGGAGCCGCTGGCGGCCGGGCGGGACGCCGAGCACCGGGTGTACGACTGGACGCTGCGCCGCTTCGCGGGCACGGCCGCGGTGCCGGCCGCGCCGGTGGTGCTGGTGGAGGGGGTGGGCGCGGGCCGGCGGGCGGTGCGGCCGTGGCTGGCCCGGGTGATCTGGATGGAGCTGGACGCCGCCTCCGCCCGGCGGCGCGGGGAGGAGCGGGACGGTCCGGAACTGGCCGAGTTCTGGGCGGGCTGGGCCCGGGCCGAATCGGCGCATTTCGCCGCCGACCCGAGCCGACCGTACGCCGCGACGCGGGTCGACGGGGTGACCGGGCGGATCGCCCCGGGCACCGTGGGTGAACCTTCAACCATCGCCTTGACCTGCGACGTCGCCAGGATCTAGGTTCTCCTCAGCCGCCGGAGCGAAAGCTTCCGGTCGCTTCGGACCCGGCGCCCCCGGCTTGTTCCCCCGTGAGCCGGGGACGCCGTCCGGTCCCCTTCCGAAACTCGCTCCCCCGCCGCCCGTTTCGTCACCCGGGCACTCAACGGCCGTTCGCGCGATCGCATTTGACCCCGTTCGGCACCCTTCCGGATCAGCCCCGCGCCGGTACGATTCCTGGCAGGCGCATATGCGCCGCAGGGGGTCGACGACCACCGGCCAGGCTAGGCGCAGGCAACCCGCCGGCCGAGCCCCGGGCCGCACCGCGGGGGGCGTGAGTGACGACGGTGGACAGTTCCGACAGCACGGCGGGCGGGCCCGACCGGCTCGCCGACCGCGCCTGGCTGCGCGCCATGGACGCCTACACGGCCGGTGCGTACACCCGGGCCGAGGAGGAGTTCCGGGCCGCCGTCCGGCTGGACCCGGGCATGGCCGACGCCTGGCTCGGGCTCCACGCGCTGCGCAGCGACACCTCGGCCGCGCTGCTGGCCATGTACCGCCACCAGAAACGGTTCGGCGAGCAGCGGCAGCTGCACCGACGGCCGCTCAGCTCCTGGTACTGGCTGGGCTGGTGGGTGCAGCCGGTGCTGGAGGACGCCCGCGACCTCGCGCTGGCGCACGCCTCGCACTGGCTGGACGGCCGCCACCTGGCCGAGCTGGACCGGGCGTTGGAGCAGTGCCCGGCACCCAGCGAGGACCCGTCCGCCCGTTTCCTGTACGCCTGCCGGTCCTACCTGCTCAAGGACTGGGAGCAGCTGATCCGGGACACCGACCGCCTGCTGGACGACCCGCTGCTCGGCATCGAGGCCGGGCTGTTCGCCGGGATGGCGCGGGTGCGCCTCGACATGTGCGCCCAGGCGCAGGCGCCGCTGGCCGCCTCGCTGGCCCGCTGCCGCTCCGAGCAGCCGCAGCGCAAGGAGCTGCGGTACTGGCTGGCCCGGGCGTACGAGGGGGCCGGGCGCAGCACCGCGGCGCTGCCGCTCTACCGGGCGGTGCACCGGGCGGACCCGGCGTTCATGGACACCGCGGCACGGCTGGCGGCCATCGCGGCCGAGGACACGCTCGCGGACGAGATCGCGGACGGACTGCCGACGGCCGGGCGCCCGGGTGCGGCCGACGCCGCCGCACCGGTCGGGCCGGGTGTCGACGACGGGTACCCGGAGGAGGCCGGGTTCGCCGGTATGCCCGGATACGGCGAGGAGTTCGGGGACGCGGGCGGGCCGAACGGCGTGACCGTCTCCCGCGACGGGGTGTCGAACGACGGAGTGCCCGACGGCGGGCTGTCCGACGGCGGGGTGCCCGGTGGCCTGCCGTCGGGCGGCGGTCCCTTCGTGGACGCCGGACTGGTGGACGGGTCCCCGGCGGACGGAACCCTGACCGGCGGCGTGCCGACCGGCGGCGCGCTGCTGGACGGCGCCGTCGTCGACGGTGCGCCGCAGACTGCCGGGGAGCGCTCCGGCTCGGGCGCGCCGCCCGGCCCCGCCGTGCCGCCGCCGCTGCCCGCCCTCGGCAGGGCGCAGCCCCGGACCGCCGCCGTGCCCGGGTCCCGGACCGGTGGCGACGAACGCGAGTTGGACGCGGCCCTGGCCGAACTCTCGCTGATGGTCGGCCTGGAGCCGGTCAAGCGCCAGGTGCGGGCGCTGTCCGCCCAGTTGAGAATGTCGCGGCTCCGGGCCGAGCAGGGTCTGCCCGTCCAGCCGCCGAAACGCCACTTCGTCTTCTCCGGCCCCTCGGGCACCGGCAAGACCACCGTGGCCCGCATCCTCGGCCGGGTCTTCCACGCCCTCGGCCTGCTCTCCGGCGACCACCTGGTGGAGGCCCAGCGCGCCGACCTGGTGGGCGAGTTCCTCGGCCAGACCGCCGTGAAGGCGAACGAGCTGATCGACTCCGCGCTGGACGGCGTGCTGTTCATCGACGAGGCGTACAGCCTCTCCAACTCCGGCTACACCAAGGGCGACGCGTACGGCGACGAGGCGCTCCAGGTGCTGCTCAAGCGCGCCGAGGACAACCGGGACCGGCTGGTGGTGATCCTGGCCGGCTACCCCGAGGGCATGAACCGGCTGCTCGCCACCAACCCGGGCCTCAACTCCCGCTTCACCACCCGGGTCGACTTCCCCAGCTACCGTCCCGGCGAGCTGACCGCGATCGGTGCGGCGCTGGCCGGCCGGGACGGCGACGGCTGGGACGAGGACGCCGCCGAGGAGCTGGCCAGCATCTGCGCCCACGTGGTCCGTGAGGGCTGGATCGACGAGCTGGGCAACGGCCGGTTCATCCGTACCCTGTACGAGAAGTCCTGCGCCTACCGGGACCTGCGGCTGTCGCTGCTGCGCGAGCCGCCGGGCCGGGAGGACCTGGCCACGCTGCGGCTGCCGGACCTGGTCCAGGCGTACGGAGAGCTGATCGACGGCCGGAGCTGATCCCCGTCTCCGGGGACCGGCTCCCCCACCGGACCGGCTGCGGCCCGGTGCCCGTGCCCGGTGCCCGGGTGCGGCCCGTGTCCGGCCGTCGGGGACCCGGGTGTCGGCGGTGTCAGCCCCTGAGGAGCGCGGCCTCCCGCTCCCGGTCCAGCCCGACCCTGGCCCGGTCGGCCCGCTGCGGGGCGCTGCCGCCGATCGACCGCAACCAGGCCCAGGTGTCCTCGACGGTCTCCTCGACCGGGCGGCAGCGCAGCCCGGCGCCGAGCGCGCGCTCGACCAGGCCGGTGTGCAGGAAGTCGTGGAGCTCGCCGGGCGGAAGCCAGACCGGCAGCTCGGTCCACGGCTCGATGCCCGCCGCGAGGATCCGCTCCGGGTCCGTCCAGCGCAGTTCGGCGTCCGAGCCGGTGGCCCGTACGCAGGCCTCCAGCAGTTCGCGCGTGGTGGCGTGGCCGGACGGGCTGACCAGGTTGTACGGGCCGCCGAGCCGGGCCACCACGGCGTCCAGGATCCAGGCCGCGAGGTCGCGCACGTCGATGTACTGGAGCGCCAGGTCGCGCGGCCCCGGGGCGAGCACCGGGCCGCCCTCGGCGATCCGCTTGAGCCACCAGGGCAGCCGGCCGATGTTCTCGTGCGGGCCGATGATCAGCCCGGCCCGGGCCAGCAGCGCCCGCCCGCCGTACTCCGCCTCCAGCGCCAGTTCCGCACCGCGCTTGGCCTCGGCGTAGGGCACCGCGCCGGTGAGGTCCGGGGAGGAGGCGACCACCGGCGCGGCCTCGCCGGCCCCGGCCACCAGCGGGTACTCGTACACCGACCGGCTGGAGACGTACGCGTAGTGGCCGACCCGGCCGTTGAGGAGCCGGGCGCTGTCGCGCACCGCCGCGGGGGCCCAGGACCAGGTGTCCACCACCGCGTCCCACTCCCCCGTACCGAGCGCCGCGAGGCCGTCCTCGGTGGTGCGGTCGCCCTCCAGCACCCGGACGCCCTCGGGCGCGGGCTGCGTGCCGCGGTTGAGGACCGTCACCTCCCATCCCCTGGCCGACGCCTCCTCGGCGATGACCCGTCCGACGAACCTGGTTCCACCCAGCAGGAGAAGTCTCATGCCGACCACCCTGCTGCCAGGGTGGTCGGCATGGAACGGCTGAACGCTCTGGGCGGAATCGCCGGGAGCGGACACGCCGTCAGCGAAAGCCGGAACTCTCCGGAGGGGCGTCAGGCCGTGGCGCGGTGGTCCGGGTCGTGCATCTCGCCGACCAGTTCCTCCAGCACGTCCTCCAGCATGACCACGCCGAGCGTGCGCCCGTCCTGGTCCAGCACGGCGGCCAGGTGGCAGGCGGCCCGGCGCATCGCGCCCAGGGCGTCGTCCAGCGGGAGGCTGCCGCGCAGGGCCGTGATCGGCCGCCGCAGACGGGCCGGGACCGGCGTCGAGGGGTCGTCCACGTCGAGGATGTCCTTGAGGTGGACGTAACCGAGGTAGCCGTGGCCGGCCGGATCGCCGTCGGTGACCGGGAAGCGCGAGAAACCGGTGCGCAGCGCCAGCTCCTCGACCTCGGCGGCGGTCGCCTTGGTGTCCACGGTGACCAGCTGCTCGGGCTTGAGCAGCACCTCGGTGACCGGGCGGTGGCCCAGCTCCAGGGCGTCCTCCAGGCGCTCCTGGCGGCCCTCGTCGAGCAGGCCGGCGTCCCGGGAGTCCGCCAGCAGGTACATCAGCTGCTCGGTGGTGAAGACCGACTCGACCTCGTCCTTGGCGTCCACCCGGAACAGCCTCAGCACGCCGTTGGCGGAGGCGTTCAGCAGCCGGATCACCGGGGAGAGCCAGCGGGCCAGCCGGTCCAGCGGCGGGCCGAGCCAGAGCGCGGCCCGCTCCGGGCCGGCCATGGCCATGTTCTTCGGCACCATCTCGCCCATCACCATGTGCAGGAAGACCACGACGGCGAGCGAGATCCCGAACGAGAGCGGGTGCATCAGGGCGGACGGGACGCCGATCGCGTGGAACGGGCCCTCCAGCAGGGCGGCGATGGTCGGCTCGGCAAGGGCACCGAGGCCCAGCGAGCAGACGGTGATGCCGAGCTGGGCGGCGGCCAGCATCGCGGAGACGTTGGATAGCGCGTGCAGCACGGTGCGGGCACGCCTGTGCCCGGCCTCGGCGAGCGGCTCGATCTGGCTGCGGCGCACCGACACCACGGCGAACTCGGCGCCGACGAAGAAGGCGTTGCCGAGCAGGAGCAGCAGAGCGACGGCCAGTTGCAGGGCGGTCATCGGCCCTCCTCCCCGTCCTCGTCGAACTGCGCGAACGCACTGGTGCGCTCCACCCGGACCTCGGTGGTGCGGTGGCGGTCGACACCGGTCACGGTGAAGCGCCAGCCGGGCAGGTGGGCCTGCTCGCCCACCTCGGGGAGCTTGCCGAGCAGGTCGGCGACCAGACCGGCCAGGGTCTCGTACGGGCCGTCGGGGGCGTTCAGGCCGATCCGCTCCAGCTGGTCGATCCGGGCACGGCCGTCGGCCTCCCAGACCGGCAGGCCGTTGACCGACGGCAGCGGGAGCAGCTCGGGGTGGTCGTCGGGGTCGTGCTCGTCCTGCACCTCGCCGACGATCTCCTCGACGATGTCCTCGACGGTGACGACCCCGGCGGTGCCGCCGTACTCGTCGACCACGATGGCCATCGGCTGGAGGCGGCGCAGCTGGTCGAGCAGCCGCTCGGCGGGCAGCGTCTCGGGCACCAGCAGCGGCGGCGAGGCCAGCTCGCCGACCCGCACCAGGCCGCGCCGGGCGGCCGGTACGGCCAGGGCGTCCTTGAGCGTGACGGTGCCGGTGACCTCGTCCAGGCTGTCGGTGTAGACGGGGAAGCGGGACAGGCCGGTCGCCCGGGTCAGGTTGATGACGTCGGAGGCGGTGGCGTCGCGCTGGAGCGCGGCCACGTCCACCCGCGGGGTCATCACGGACTCGGCGGTCAGTTCGCTCAGGCCCAGGGTGCGGACGAACAGGGTCGCCGACTCCTCGTCTATCGCGCCGGCCTTGGCCGAGTGGCGGGCCAGCGAGACCAGCTCGTCCGGGGTGCGGGCGTGTCCCAGCTCCTCCTGCGGCTCGATGCCGAAGGCCCGGACGGTCCGGTCGGCGGTCCCGTTCAGGAAGCTGATCAGCGGACGGCAGGCGAAGGAGAACGCCATGTGCGGGGCGGCGACCGCGCGGGCCACCTGGAGCGGGCGGGAGATCGCCCAGTTCTTCGGCACCAGTTCGCCGATCACCATCTGGACGACGGTGGCCAGCCCCATGCCGACGATCACGGACACGCCGCGGGCGGCCGGGTCGGGCACGCCGACGGCGGACATGACGGGCGCGAGCAGGGTGGACAGGGCCGGCTCGGCGAGCATGCCGACCACCAGCGAGGTGACGGTGATGCCGAGCTGGGCGCCGGAGAGCTCGAAGGAGAGGTGCCGCAGGGCGCCGGCGACGCGGCGGGACTTGGCGTCACCCGCCTCGGCGGAGCGTTCCACCGCCCCGCGCTCGACGGTCACGAAGGCGAATTCGGCGGCCACGAACAGGCCGTTGGCGAGGATCAGGAGAACGGCCGCGAGCAACAGCAGCCAGGCGGTGATCACAGTGCCGCCTGCCTTCCGGGGGTCGGAAGCGAGGCGGCGCAGGTACTACCGGACGGATCGTCCATCGAGGGGGAGTGTCACTCCTCAGGTCGGTCGGGCACTCGGTTTCGGGCAGGGCGAACTTTGCCCCGCTTTTACCAGCGTAGACCATACCCGGATGGGGGTAGGAAGCCCGTTCGGCCCGCCAGGGTCCGGGAACCCCAGGTGGGGTCCGGGCTCAGACCTGGGCGTGGTGCTCGACCAGGTCGCGCAGCGCGCGGGCGTCCGCGATCGCCTGCGCCTGGCCGACCCCGGACTGGATGCCGACCGCGGCGAGCGAGGTGCCGTCGGCGAGGTCGAGGGTCGCCCACGGGTCGCCCTGGCGGAAGTTGACCCGGACGATCTCGGCCCAGGCGAGCCGACGGCGGCGGACGAAGTTGACCACCGTCACGCCCTCCGCGTCGGCGCTCACCCGGGGGCGGGCCAGCATCAGGCCGACGCCGGCGAACAGGACGCCGCTGGCCGTCATCATGATCCGGTCGTTGAGCTGCCAGTTCTCCGGGAGCAGCACGGCCATCGCGGAGAACAGCACCACCAGCAGCACGCAGACCGGCAGCAGCACGGCGCGGGTGCGGCGCGGCGCCCAGGTGACAGGGAACTCGACGGGCGGCGTGGACACGGGGGATCTCCGGGGGGTGGTTCTGGTGACGGCAGCACGAGGGGCGGGGACGCGGTCGGCGTCCCCGCCCCATTGAACCGTTCTTTACTCGTGGACCGGTGAGCAGGTCACCGGGCGAGCGGGCTCACCCGGGCATCGCGGTCGCTCGGTCGCCGCGGTCACCCGGGCGAGCGGGCCGCCCGGGCCGGCGGGTCAGAGGCGGCAGGCGTGGATGTTGGTGACCAGGATGGCCCGGGCGCCGATGCTCCACAGGTCGTCCATGATCTGCTGGGCCTCCTTGCGGAGCACCATCGAACGCACCGCGACCCAGCCCTCGGTGTGCAGCGGCGAGACGGTCGGCGACTCCAGGCCCGGGGTGAGCGCGACGGCGGCGCTGACCTTCTCGGCGCGGATGTCGTAGTCCATCAGCACGTAGCGGCGGGCCACCAGCACGCCCTGGAGGCGGCGCAGGAACTGCTCCACCCGCGCGTCCTCGCCCGCGCCCTTGGGCCGGATCACCACGGCGTCGGAGACCAGGATCGGCTCGCCGAACACCTCCAGGCCGGCGTTGCGCAGGCTGGTGCCGGTCTCCACCACGTCGGCGATCACGTCGGCGACGCCCAGCTGCACCGCGGTCTCGACCGCGCCGTCCAGCTTGGTGACCGTCGCCTTCACGCCGTGGTCGGCCAGGTGCTGCTCGACCAGGCCGGTGTAGGAGGTGGCGATCCGCAGGCCCTCCAGGCCCTTGACGTCCTCGACCGTCACGCCCTCGGGGCGGGCGAAGCGGAAGGTCGACCCGGAGAACCCGAGGGCGAGCACCTCCTCGGCGTTGGAGTGCGAGTCCAGCAGCAGGTCGCGGCCGGTGATGCCGACGTCGAGGCGGCCGGAGCCGACGTAGACGGCGATGTCGCGCGGGCGGAGGAAGAAGAACTCCACCTCGTTGTTCGGGTCGACGAGGACGAGTTCCTTGGGGTCCTTCCGCTGGCGGTAGCCGGCCTCATGGAGCATCTCCGCCGCGGGACCCGAGAGAGAACCCTTGTTGGGGACGGCGATGCGCAGCATGGGAGGTTGCTTCCTTACCTGTAGGGAGGATGGGCGTGCTCGGGAGAGCGGGGTGTCTAGAGGTACTTGTAGACGTCGTCGAGCGTCAGCCCGCGGGCGATCATCATCACCTGAAGGTGGTACAGGAGCTGCGAGATCTCCTCCGCCGTCTGCTCGTCCGACTGGAACTCGGCGGCCATCCAGACCTCGGCGGCCTCCTCGACGACCTTCTTGCCGATCGCATGGACGCCCTGCTGGACGAGCTGCGCGGTACGGGAGGACGAGGGGTCGCCGGTGGCGGCCTTCTGCTGGAGCTCGGCGAAGAGCTCCTCGAATGTCTTCGAAGCCATGATGGGGCCACCTTACGGCGTGCGGGCGGACGGACGGTAAACGGTCCCGGAGCGTGGACGGTCCGGTGGACCTCCGCGCTCCGGGACCGTACGGGCGTCGTCAGAGCGCGGCGCGCAGCACCACGGCGGTGGCGACGGCGGCGGTGACGGCCTCGTGGCCCTTGTCCTCGGCGGAGCCCGGCAGGCCCGCCCGGTCGATCGCCTGCTCCTCGTTGTCGCAGGTCAGCACACCGAAGCCGACCGGGACGCCGGTGTCGACGCTGACCTGGGTGAGGCCGGCGGTGGCCGCCTGGCAGACGTAGTCGAAGTGCGGGGTGCCGCCGCGGATCACCACGCCGAGGGCCACCACGGCGTCGTAGCCGCGCTCGGCGAGGCGCTTGGCGGCGACCGGCAGCTCGAAGGTACCGGGCACCCGCAGCACGGTCGACCCGGTGACGCCCAGCTCCTTGAGCGCGCGGTGGGCGCCGTCCAGCAGGCCGTTCATCACCTTGTCGTGCCACTGGGCGGCGATGACGGCGACCTTGAGGTCGGCGGCGCCGTCGATGGTCAGCTCGGGGGCTCCGTGGCCACTCATGCTTCCTACTTCCTGTCTGTCGCTGGTTCGGGGGTGTTTCAGGAGCCGAGGCCGGGCAGGTCGTGGCCCATCCGGTCGCGCTTGGTGCGCAGGTAGCGCAGGTTGTGCTCACCGGGCGCGATCTCGACCGCTTCGCGCCCCTTGACCTTGAGCCCGTGCTCGGTGAGCGCGGTCAGCTTCTGCGGGTTGTTGGTGAGCAGGGTCAGCGAGCGGACGCCGAGGTCCACCAGCATCTGGGCCGCGATGCTGTAGTCGCGGGCGTCGGCGGGCAGGCCGAGGTCCAGGTTGGCGTCGACGGTGTCCCGCCCCTGCTCCTGGAGCTCGTACGCGCGCAGCTTGTGGGCCAGGCCGATCCCCCGCCCCTCGTGGCCGCGCAGGTACAGCACCACGCCGCGTCCGGCCTCGGCGACCCGCTGCAGCGAGGCCTCCAGCTGCGGGCCGCAGTCGCAGCGCAGCGAGCCGAAGACGTCACCGGTCAGGCACTCGGAGTGAACCCGCACCAGGACGTCCTCGCCGTCCGGCAGCCGGCCCTCCGCGTCCAGGCCGCCGGCCACCAGCGCGAGGTGCTCGACGCCGTCGATGGTGCCCCGGTAGCCGACGGCGGTGAACTCCCCGTTCGCGGTGGGCAGCGCGGTGGCGGCGGCCCGGTCGACGTGCAGCTCGGTGCGGCGGCGGTAGGCGATCAGGTCCTCGATGGAGATGATCGCGAGGCCGTGCTCGCGGGCGAAGGCGACCAGCTCGGGCAGCCGGGCCATGGTGCCGTCGTCGTTGACCACCTCGGCGATCGCGCCGGCCGGCGGCAGCCCGGCGAGCCGGGCCAGGTCGACGGCGGCCTCGGTGTGGCCGGGGCGGATCAGCACGCCGCCCTCGACGGCGCGCAGCGGGAAGACGTGCCCGGGGCGGGTGAGGTCGCCGGGCTCGGTGCCGGGCGAGGACAGCAGCCGTACGGTGCGGGCGCGGTCGGCGGCGGAGATGCCGGTGTCGACCCCCTCCCGGGCGTCCACCGAGACGGTGTACGCGGTGCCCTTGCGGTCCTCGTTGACCTGGGTCATCGGCGGGAGCTTGAGGCGGTCCAGCTCCTCGCCGGTCATCGGGGCGCAGATCACGCCGGAGCTGTAACGGATGGTGAAGGCCATCAGCTCGGGGGTCGCGGCGGACGCGGCGAAGACGATGTCGCCCTCGTTCTCGCGGTCCTCGTCGTCGACCACGACCACGGCCCGGCCGAGCGCGATGTCGGCGATCGCCCGCTCGACCGGGTCGAGGACGAGCTCGGGCCCGGTGGCGCCGCTGCTGGACTGGTTCTCGGTCATACCGTTGCTCCCTGCGGGACGGTGGCGGACTTGGCGCGCGGCTCACGGGTGCTCAGCCACCAGGAACGCAGGCCGAGCAGCACCAGGACGAAGTAGACGGAGTACGTGAGGCCGGAGAAGGTGTAGCCGCTGTTGAAGGCGAACGGCACGCCGACCGCGTCCACCGCGATCCAGGCGAACCAGAACTCCACCCAGCCACGGGCCTGGGCGACCATCGCGGCCAGCGTGCCGACGAAGATGTAGGCGTCCGACCAGGGGCTCCAGGAGAGGCTGGGGAAGGACGTGAAGAGCAGGGCGAGCGCCACCGTGCCGGCCGCGGTGCCCGCCGCCAGCGCGATCCGCTCGGGCCGGCGAGCGAACCGTACGGCGATCGTGCCGCCGTCGCGGCGGCCCCGCTGCCACTGCGCCCAGCCCCAGGAGGCGGTGGCGATCACGATCAGCTGCTTGCCGATCAGGCCGGGGACGTGGCCGCCGAGGTAGGCGGCGATGAGCACCGCGCCGGACAGCAGCTGGACCGGCCAGCTCCAGACCGAACGGCGCCAGCCGAGCGCGAGCCCGCCGAGACCGAGGATGTTGCCGAACATGTCGGCCCACTTGACGTGTTCGCCGAAGACGGTGAACGCCTCGCCGCTGAGCCAGCTCACTCGGACTCCCCCGGGGTCGCGTCGATCGACAGGTCGGGCAGGTTCGGCAGGGTGCGGGACTCCAGGAGGCGCTCGACGTACTTCGCGAGCACGTCCACCTCCAGGTTGACGCCCTCCCCGACGGTCTTGGCGCCGAGCGTGGTCAGCGCGAGGGTGGTCGGGATGAGGCTGACGGTGAAGCTGTCCCTGGCGGCCTCCACCACGGTGAGGCTGACGCCGTCGACCGTGATCGAGCCCTTCTCCACCAGGTAGCGGGAGATCGTGCCGGGCAGCGAGAACCGCAGGACCTCCCAGCGCAGGTTGCCCTCCGCGTCGCGCTCCCCGGGCTCACGGCTCAACAGCCGTCCGGTGCCGTCGACATGACCCTGGACCAGGTGGCCGCCCAGCCGGGCGCCGAGCGCCATGGCGCGCTCCAGATTGACCCGGGAGCCGGGTGCCAGCTCGCCGAGGCTGGAGCGGTGCAGCGTCTCCGCCATCACGTCGGCGCTGAACTCACCGGCGCCGGCGGCCAGTTCCTCCGGGCTGTCGACAACGGTCAGGCACACGCCGTTGACCGCGATGGAGTCGCCGTGACGGGCACCCGTACAGACCACCGGGCCACGCAGGCGGATGCGCGAGGAGTCGCCGATCTCCTCGATCGACACGACCTCGCCGAGCTCTTCGATGATGCCGGTGAACACCCGGGTTCTCCTCGCGCTTGGGGCGCGGACTCCGGGGCGGCAGGGGAGATGACACGGACGGGCACCGGCTCGCGGACCCGCGGCACGACCCGTCGCCGGGGATGCCGAGGCCACCGGGAGATCGCTCGCCCGGCACGGGAGACACCGCTCCCGCCACACACCTGACCGAGGTCCGGGAGGCGGTCGCCTGCCGATGGACCACGGGTACTGCTCTTCGTCCGCCCGCGCACGCCTCCCATCCGGACTTTAACCGTCGGTCCAGGAATTTCACCTGGTCAACCGGCCGCTGGCTGCGGACGGGTCGCGGACTGTAACCGCCGGTTCGGATTTTCACCGACCCCGGAGTGCGCTGAACGTCACTGCTTGATGCCGTCATTGTGCCACGGCCCGCGCAAGGGCGGGGAGAGCCCCCGGCTGTGGTCTGTTTCACGGACTTGCGGGGAATGCGCGGCCGTGTGCCACCCGCGCCGCCTCCCCGGGCGGGGGGTGGTGGCCATGGGCTTCAGGGCACGGTGGGGGCGGTGATCGACGTGAAGTGGGTGACCTCCGGGGGGTGGGCGAGGTAGCTCAGCTCGCCCTCCGACCAGACCGGCCGGATCCGCCACATCGGCCCCGCGTACCCGCGCAGGGCCTCCTCGTCGCGCCAGCGGCTCACCACCAGCACCCGGCGCCCGTCCTCGGACACCGAGCGCAGCAGTTCGCCGCCGAAGCAGCCCTCGGTCCGCCCGAGCTGCGGGATCACCTGGGCAGCCAGGTGCGCGCAGAACTCCTCGATGCGACCGGCCGTGACCTGCCCGGCCCAGATTCTGACGATCACGACCACCACCTCCGGCTGCGGCTGCCGTCCCGGGTCCCGCCGGCCCTGGCCCCAGTCGTCCCCGGCGAGCTGTCCCTGGCCCCCATTATGAGCGTAAAACCGCTGGTGGGGAGGGGTGGGACCGGGATTTCACAGAGGGGATCCGGGGGTGCCGGGACAGGGCCCTCCGAGCGGCCTCGGCTACATTCCCGGTATGACGACCACACCGGAATCTGTCGCTTTGTCAACCACCGCGCCGGACCGGCCGGGCAGCCTGTTCGACGCCCTCCGCGCGGGCGCGCTCAGCGATCCCGCCCAGCTGCGCGAGATCTACGAGCAGCCCGGCGACCAGGCGCGCCGCAAGCAGGTCGACCGCCTGCACGAGGTCGCCCAGCGCCTGATCGCCTGTTCCTCGCTGGTGTTCGTGGCCAGCTCGGACGCCGCCGGGCGCTGCGACGTCTCCCCGCGCGGCGGACCGGCCGGGCTGGTCTCGGTGCTCGACGAGTACACCCTGGCCATTCCGGACGCCACCGGCAACAAGCGGTTGGACACCCTGCACAACATCCTGGAGACCGGTCGGGTCGGGCTGCTCTTCGTCGTCCCGGGCCGGGACGCCACGCTGCGGGTCAACGGACGGGCCTGCGTCTCCACCGACCCCGAGCTGCTGCGGCAGCTGACCGCCGTCGGCAAGCCGCCGCGCAGCGCGATCGTGGTCGCCGTCGAGGAGGTGTACGGGCACTGCCCGAAGGCCTTCCTGCGCTCCTCGGCGTGGAAGCCGGAGAACTGGCTCGCCAAGGACGCGCAGCCGAGCTCGGCGGAGGTCACGCTCTCGCACCTGCGGGACGAGTCGCTGACCGTGGAGATGATCGAGCAGTACGAGCGGGAGGCGCTGCTGTACCGGTACGAGTGAGGTCGGCGGCGCGGTGGCGCTGCGCTCCCGCTTCGCGGGGCCCGGCGGGCGGGGGTCGGCCGCCCGCCGAGGGGCGCCCGCCGGGGTTGGCCATCCGCCGGGCCCCGTGCGTTCAGGCGGCCTTGGAAACGTCCGCCCCGGTCGCGTCGTCGGCGGCCCGCTGGACGGCGTCGACGCCCTTGTGCGCGGCTTCCTTGCTGGCGTAGCCCTGGCCGGTGGCGACGATCCCACCGTTGCCCGCCTTGAGTCGGAACCGGTACTTGCCACCGGAGTCCCGGTAGACCTCGAACTTGCCCGGCATCCGGGCCACCTCCTCGTGGGGCGCACGGTGCGCCCGCTGATCGGCCCCCGGCAGCACCGTGTGCCCCGGCGCCGGGCGGCCGCACCCGGGCGGCACCCGGACGGGTGAAGCCGGGTTCACCGGCGTTCGCGGGGGTGCCGGGACGGCCGCCGGTGGTTTGAATGGACGGATGGACTGCGTCTTCTGTGCGGTGGTGGCGGGCGAGGAGCCGGCGCACCAGGTGCTGGACGACGAGGTGGCGGTGGCCTTCCTGGACCGTCGGCCGCTGTTCCCCGGGCATGTCCTGGTCGTGCCGCGCGCCCACCACGTGACGCTGGCCGACCTGCCGGCCACCGAGGTCGGACCGTTCTTCCTGCGGGTGCAACGGGTGGCGACGGCCGTCGAGCACGGGCTGGGCGCGGCGGGCAGCTTCGTGGCGGCGAACAACCGGATCAGCCAGTCGGTGCCGCACCTGCACGTCCACGTGGTGCCGCGCAATCCGCAGGACGGGCTGCGCGGGTTCTTCTGGCCGCGGCGGCGGTATCCGGACGAGGCGGGGGCGGCGGAGGTCGCGGCCCGGCTGCGGGAGGCGCTGGCGGACTGAAGGGGGTGGGGCACCTCGGGGCGTACCTCTGCGGGAGCATCGGCGGGGGTCGATATCGTTTTCCGGGCGGACGATCCGGTCCGCAGGGGGCACCTAGGCTCGCGAGCATGAACGAACTCGCCTGCCTCGTGCAGCAGACGGCCGACCGGCTCGCGGGCCGGCACGTCGGTGTGGTGGTCGCCGGGCTGGCCGGCGGCGACGTGGAGATCCGCGGTGCCGGACGGACCGGTCCGGGCGGCGGGGTGCCCGGGCCGCACACGCTGTTCGAAATAGGTTCCGTCACCAAGGTGTTCACCTCGCTCGCGCTCGCGCGGCTGGCCCTCGACGGTGCGGTCCGGCTGGACGAGCCGCTCGCCGAGGTGCTCACCGGGGCGGCCGGCGGACCCGCCGTCGTCCCTGCCAAGGGCCCGCAACCGATCACCCTGCGGCACCTCGCCACCCACACCTCGGGGCTCCCCCGGCTGCCCCGGGGCATGGTGGTGCAGTCGCTGATGTCACCCAACAAGCCGGATCCGTACGCCGATTGCACCGCCGAGCGGGTGCTCGACGGGCTCGCGCGGACACGGCTGCGGGCCGCGCCCGGGCGCGGCTTCCGCTACTCCAACCTCGGCGCGGGGCTGCTCGGCCTGGCCCTCGCGCAGCGGTCCGGCGTCGGGTACGAGGGCCTGGTGGCGCGCGAGGTCTGCGCGCCGCTCGGCCTGGTGGACACCTGCGTGCGGTCGGACCCGGAGCAGTCCGCGCGGCTGGCACACGGGCACACCCCGGGCGGCCGGCCGGTGCCGTACTGGAACCTCGCGGCCGTGCCCGGCATGGGCGGGCTCCGGTCGACCGCTGCCGACCTGGTGGTGTTCCTGCGGGCCCAACTGGCCGCCGGACGCGAGCCGGGCGCGCCGCTGTCGCCCGCGATCGCCCTCACCCGGGAGACCCGCCACCGGGTCAACCCGTTCGCCTGGACGCACCTGGGCTGGCTCGGCCACCGGCTGCACACCCAGCAGGGCGGACACCTCCAGATCTGGCACAACGGGGGGACGGGCGGGTTCAGTTCGTTCGCGGCCTTCGACCCGGAGAAGCAGGTCGGCGTGGTGGTGCTGGCCAACACCCGCCGGTCGGCCGATCCGGCGGGCACGGCGCTGCTGCGCAGGCTGCAGAACGGGTTCGCGGCGGCGGGGTGAGGGGCCGCCGTTCCCCGGCGGCCGGGAGGTTTCCACCCGAATGCGGCGAATATGCCGATCGGCACTGTTGGCGGGCGCAGCGAGGAGTCGATCCTGGGCATCCGACGATGGCGGCTCCCCCGAGGGGCCGCGGAGCGGAAGGAGCTCGGCATGACGGTTGCGCTGCTGCCCGGGCGGGCGTTCCCGCCCGGCCCGGGAGGCGTCTGCCCCGTTCGTACCCACCCCCGTGGCGGGTGGTCCCGGCCGGGGCGCGATGATGAAGGGGTCGTTTCGGGCCAAAAAGTGCCGATTGGCACTGTCGCCGGGGGCGACGGGCGGTCGATGCTGGGGATCCGGCAGTCGCGGCTCCGAAGGGGAAGTCCGCCGAGTGAAAGGGGGCCGGCGTGGCGGTGACGTGGTCGCCGACGCGGGTGCGGTCGGCGGGTTCGGCCGGTGCGGTCGGTGCGGTCGGTTCTGCCGACGGGCTCGGCCCGGTGGTGCAGGTGCACCGGCGCTTCCGGCCGCTGTCCTGGCCGGCACGGGTGTGGTTGCACTCCTGCGGGGTGTCCGTCTCCGTGGCGGTCTGTCTGGCGCTCGGCGAGTGGTGGCCCGCACCCGTGCTGGCCGCCGCGGCGGTGGTGGCGGTGAGCGGGTACGAGCGGCTTCGGCCGGCGCCCGGGCTGCGGTCCGTACAGGTCCACGAGGGCGGGCTGGTACTGGTCTCGGCGGACGGCGGCGAGGAGACGCTGCCCTGGCATGCGATCGAGGCCACCGAGTACTCCCCCGGAGGGCTCCGCGGGGAGCACGAGCACGGGCGAATATGGCCGGCGGGCGCGGGCGAGCCGCTGGTGCTGGCACACCTGCGCGGGCTGGACGGGCTGTTCCGGGAGCTGGAGGACCGCCTCTCCCCCGGGCTCCGGGCCGCGCTGCACGAGACGCTGCGCGCCGAGGGGAGCGTCCGCTTCGCACGGGGGCGGCTGACGGTGACGGTCGGCGGGCTGGCGCACCGGCCGCCGCACCCGCTCGCCGCGACGGAGGCCTACCGGTGGACGGAGGTGCGCTCGGCCCGGGCGTCCGGCCTCGGCGAGTTGGAGATCCGGACACACTCGGCCGGTCTCCCGCTCACCTTCCCGGTGCCCAACGCCCGTGCGGCCGCGGACTTCCTGGAGGACCTCCGGACGGCTTCCGCCAGGTGACCACCCTCGGCGGCCGCCCGCCCGAAGCGGCCCGAATCCCGCAAGAAGCCGACCCTTAGGGGGTACCACGCGCCCTTCCCGGAAGGGATCAGTACGCCGCTGAGTGGACGTCAGTTCCCTTTCCCGCGATCTACCGTCGCCGCTATGAGCCGACTCCGCACGACCACCGCCGCGGCAACCCTGCTGCTCGCCCTGCCGCTGTCCGTCGCCGCTGCCGCGCCCGCCCTGGCCGCGCCGCCCATCGCCACCGACTCCGCCACCACCGCCCCGGCCGGCCCGACCACCCGGGCCGCCGCCCGGGTCGAACTCCCGCGTCCGACCGGGCCGTACGCGGTCGGGCAGGAGGTCCTGCACCTGGTGGACCAGAATCGTCCGGACCCGTGGGTGCCCTCCGCCGGCCCGCGCCGGCTGATGGTCTCGATGTACTACCCCGCGCACGCCGGGACGGGCACCCCCGCCCCGTACATGACGCCCGCCGCCGCCCGGGCAATGCTGGACGGGAAGCTGCCGGGCAACACCATCCCGACCGAGGCGGTGTCCGGCACCCGGACCTGGGCGGAGTCCGGGGCGCGACCGCAGGGCGGCCACTACCCACTGGTGGTCCTGTCTCCCGGCTTCACCATGCCGCGCGCCACCCTCAGCAGCCTCGCCGAGGACCTGACCAGCCACGGCTACGTCGTCGCGGTGATCGACCACACCTACGAGAACACCGGGACCACCTTCCCCGACGGGCAGACGCTCCCCTGCGAGGCGTGCAGGAAGGCCATGAGCGACGAGGACAGGGCACGCCTTGAGGCAGGCCGGGCGAAGGACGTCTCCTTCGTCATCGACCAGCTGACCGACCGCCCGCACCCGGCCTGGCGCTACGCCCGGCTGATCGACCGCGACCGGATCGGCATGGCCGGGCACTCCGCCGGCGGCGCCTCCACCGTCCCGGCCCTGCTCACCGACGACCGGATCCGGGCCGGGGTGAACCTGGACGGCACCATGCACTACCTGGTGCCCGAGTCCGGCCTCAACGGCAAGCCGTTCATGATGATCGGACACCCAGTGCCCGGCGGCGGCGAGGACCCGAGCTGGCTCACGAGCTGGGCCCGACTGGACGGCTGGAAGCGGTTCCTGACCGTCGACGGCACCGACCACAGCAGCTTCACCGACTACCCGGTCTTCTTCGACGGGCTCGGCATCCCCAAGGGCCCGTACACCACCATCGGGGGCCAGCGGGCCGTCGCCCTCACCCGGCAGTACGTCGGGGCGTTCTTCGACCTCCAGCTGAAGGGCACCCCGCAGCCGCTGCTCGACGGGCCGAGCGCCGCCAACCCGGAGGTGCGGTTCACCCCCTGACGGCCGGCCCCGAACGGCGGCGGTCCCCGGGGCGGGGCCGGCGGCAGAGCGCCGACGGCCCCGTCGGCGTGCGGGCCGACGGGGCCTGGCAGCGCCGCCGAGGCCGGACGGGGCGGGGCGTAGGAAGTCGACTCGGGCGGGGATCGCGGGACAGCTGCACCGGCTGGGGCCGCGTGCGAAGATGGCAGGGCTGGTGGGAACGATCTCCGGACGGTTTCTGGCACGGTTCTCTGGCCATGGTGAACGACTACGCGCAGCTCGCGAGGCAGCCGCGGCAGGACGCCCTGCTGATGGTGCCGATCGCCACGGCGCTGATCGACGCCGACGGGCGGATCCTGCACTGGAGCAGTGACGCGGAGGCGTTGCTCGGGCATCGTGCGCAGGAGGCGGTGGGGGCGCGGGCGGCGACCTTGCTGACCTCCGGCGAGCACCGGCCGGAGGTGCTCCAGCTGTTCCGGCAGATCCTGGCGGGCCGGTCCTGGTCCGGGGTGTTCCCGGTGCGTCACCGGGACGGGCACCTGGTGAACCTGGAGTTCCGCACCCATCCGATCCGCGGCCCCGGCGGCGCCCCGATGGTGCTCGCGGTCGCCTCCGAGGTGACCACGCTGCGCGGGCTCCAGGCGGACCTGGCGGTCCTCGACGGGTTCTTCACCCAGTCCCCGGTCGGTCTGGCGGTCTTCGACACCGACCTGCGCTTCGTCCGGCTGAACGAGGCGCTGGCCCGGACGAACGGGCTGACCGCCGAGCAGCACCTGGGCCACCGGCTCACCGAGGTGCTGCCGGGGATCAACGGCGCCGAGTCCGAGGAGGTGATGCGCCAGGTGCTGGCGAGCGGCGAGCCGGTGCTGGACACCCGCTCCCACGGCCGCACTCCCGGGGACCCGCACCAGGACCGGGCCTGGTCGGCATCGTACTTCCGACTGGAGGACCGCAGCGGCCGGGTGCTCGGGGTGAGCGCCACGGTCGTCGACATCACCGAGCGGTTCCGCGCCGACGCGCGGGCGGCCCGCGCCCAGGAGCGGCTGTCCCTGCTGGTCGACGCGACCGCCTCGATCGGCACCACGCTGGACCTGCGGCAGACCGCCCGGGAGCTGGCCGACGCGATGGTGCCCAGGGTCGCCGACATCAGCGCGGTGTTCGGGCTGGAGGTGCTGGTGGCCGGCCGGAGCGTCGAGCCGCCCGCGCCGGACACCCCGCTGCTGGTGCGCCGCCTCGCGATCGCCGGCGCCGACCCGCTCTGCCCGGCCGAGGCAGCTCCGGTGGACGCCGTGTACGAGCTGCCACCGGACTCCCCGTACGCCTGGGCGCTGACCAGCGGGCGGACGGTGGTGGTGCCGTCCTGGGAGCTGCCGATGCTGAGCGAGAGCCTCAACGAGAGCCGCCGCCAGGCCTGCCTCGGCGACCGGCCGCGCTCGGTGCGGATCACCCCGCTGGTGGCGCGCGGCACGACGCTCGGCATGGTGGTGTACTCGCGGCGCGGCGCGCGGGAGTCCTTCGCGGCGGCCGACATCACGCTCGGCGACGAGCTGTCCTCGCGCGCGGCCGTCGCGATCGACAACGCCCGGCTGTACCTGCGCCAGCACCAGACCGTGCTGGCCCGACAGCAGGCGCTGCGTGAGGCGAAGGCCGCGCAGGAGCGCCTGGCGCTGGTCAACGTGGCCTCCGCCCGGATCGGTACCACGCTCGATCTCGCCCAGACCGCCCAGGAGTTGGCCGAGGTGGCGACGCCCCGGCTGGCCGACACGGTGACGGTGGAGGTGCTGGAGGAGTTGGTCCGCGGCGAGCGCGAGGCGACCGCCCCGGCGGACGGTTCGGCGCTGCTGCGGCGGATGGCCTTCCATTCGGTGCCCGGCTCGACGATGTCGCCGATCGCCCGCACCGGCAACCTGCACCGCTTCCTGCCCGGTTCGCCGTACGCGTGGTGCCTGGCGCACCGCAAGCCCGTGCTGGTGCCGCGGATGGACGAGGAGGGGATGGCCTGGTTCGCCGACGACCCGGTGCGCAGGGCCGCCGCACGGGAGCAGAACGTGCTGTCGTTCATGGTGGTCCCGCTGATCGCGCGCGGCACCCCGGTCGGTGTGGCGGGCTTCTACCGCACCCTGGCCGAGCGCCCGTACGAGGACGACGACGTGGCGCTGGCCGGGGAGCTGGCGGTGCGGGCGGCCGTCTCGATCGACAACGCGCTGCTGTTCACCCGCGAGCGCGACGCGGCCGCCGCCCGGCAGCGGGCACTGGACGAGGCCTGCGCCGCCCAGCAGCGGCTGTCGCTGCTGAACGAGGCCAGCAACCGGATCGGCACCACGCTCGATCTGCACCGCACCGCGCGGGAGTTGGTGGAGGTGGTGATCCCGCGCTTCGCCGACTTCGTCACCGTGGACCTGCGCGAGGCGGTGCTCGGCGGCGAGGAGCCCGGGCCGGTCCAGGCGCAGGGCCCGGTGCTGATGCGGGCGGTGGCGGTCGGCAACACCGATTCGCGCGGCGGCATGCACGAGGCGGCCGACCAGGTGGGCGAGACCTCGCAGTCGGCCGAGCTGTACGCGCAGAGCCTGCACACCCGGCGCTCGATCCTGGTCGCCGAGGTGACCGAGGAGGACCTGCGCCAGATCGTCGCCTCCCCCGACCGGGTGCAGCCGAGCCTGGACGCCGGGGTGCACTCGTACCTGATGGTGCCGCTGGTGGCGCGCGGGCAGGTGCTGGGCGGCGCGGAGTTCGTCCGCACGCGCAACCCGGCGCCGTTCGGGCCGGCGGACCGATCACTGGCCGAGGAGCTGGCCGCCCGCACCGCGCTGGCGATCGACAACGGCCGGCTCTACCGCCGCGAGCGGGACACCGCACTCACCCTCCAGCGCAGCCTGCTGCCGCAGGAGGTGCACCGCACGCTCGGGCTGGACCTGGCCTACCGCTATCTGCCCAGCAGCGTGGTCAGCGAGGTCGGCGGCGACTGGTTCGACGTGGTGCCGCTGTCCTCCGGGCGGGTCGCGCTGATCGTCGGCGACGTGATGGGCCACGGCATCCGGGCCGCCGCGACCATGGGGCAACTCCGCACAGTGGCAAGGACATTGATCACCCTGGACCTGGACCCGGCGCGGGTGCTGTACCGGCTGGACGAGGCGACCGCGACGGTCGGCGAGGGCCAGTTCGCCACCTGCGTCTGCGTGGTGTACGACCCGGTGGACCGCCGCTGCACCGCAGCCAGCGCCGGGCACCTGCCGCCCGTGGTCGCCGACACCGAGGGGCGGGCGCACCTGGTCGAGCTGCCGTCCGGCACACCGCTTGGAGTCGGCGGATTCGCCTTCGAGAGCGCCGAGTTCACCCTTCCCGAGGAGGGCATCCTGACGCTCTACACGGACGGACTGGTCGAGCGCCGGGGCCAGGACCTCGACGAGGGGCTGCGGTTGCTGTGCCGGACCGTCGCCGACCGGCGCGGCTCGCTGGAGCAGACCTGCGACGCCGTCCTGAGCCGGCTCACCGAGCGCACCAGCGAGGACGACATCGCCGTCATCATGGCGCAGGTCCACCCCCGGGGCACCGACCGGATCGCCACCCTGCCGCTCACCGGCGACCACGCGATGGTCGCCCACTCGCGCCGCTTCACCCGCGAGACGCTGGCCGCCTGGGGGCTCGACGCGCTCGCCGACTGGGCCGAGCTGCTCACCAGCGAGCTGATCACCAACGCCCTGGTGCACGCCGGATCGCCCACCCAGCTGCGGATGTACTGCAACCGGGTGCTCACCGTCGAGGTCGCCGACCAGGAGTACGAGGTGCCGCGGATCCGCCACGCCCACAGCGAGGACGAGGGCGGGCGCGGCATCCACCTGGTCAACGAGCTCGCGCACCGCTGGGGCAGCCGCCGGACCAAGGACGGCAAGGTGGTCTGGTTCGAGCTGGAACTGCCCCCGGGGACCGCACCGGCTGCATGAACAACGGGCGGTTGTCGGGCCGCCGCCGCGGTTGTTGGCCCGGCGGCCCACCCCGGCGGTTACCTGGTGCCACGGCGGGACGCCCCCGCCCCAACGGACCGAAGGAGCCACCGTGCAGCACCCCGACGCCCGCACCGTCGTCACCGACTACGTCACCCTCCTCGCGGCGGGCGAACGCGAGGCCGCGATCGCCCTGTTCGCCGAGGACGCCACCTGGAGCTACCCGGGCGACCTCGCGCTCTCCCGAACCTGGCGGGGCAAGCAGGAGATCTTCGGCGACTTCCTCGGCCGGATCGGCGCCCTCTTCGCCGCCGACACCCTGCCGGTCATCACCCTCACCCACGTCCTCGCCGACGGCCCGCAGGCGGTGGCCGAGTGGACCACCGTCGGCACGGCCGCCAACGGTGCCGCGTACGAGAACCACTGCCTGGGGGTGTTCACGGTGACGGACGGCCTGATCACCGCCGTCCGCGAGTACCTGGACACCGACCACGTCGCACGGACCCTGCTGGCCTGAGCGGCGCTCCGCCTCTCGGTGGCACGGGCGCCCGTCCGCGGCCCGACGAGGCCCGGGCCCGCCCCGCCACCGGTCGATCCCTCGCGCTCAGTCCGGCAGCGGCAGGTTGACGTCGCCGAACTCGTGGCACAGGTAGCGGTGTTGCGCCGCCTCGCGGTGGCAGACCGTCAGCGGCGGGCGGCCCGCAGCAGCGGCGAGCATCAGCAGGTGGGTTCGGGCGCGACGGTGAGGCCGCAGCCGGGATCGGCCAGGGCCGTCATCGCCTGCCCCGGTCCGCGGCCGGCGAGGCGGCCGGCGTCGCGGCCAGGTCCTCGGCGCGGTAGCGGTCGGAGGGGAGGCGGTCGCGCAGCAGGCCGAGCAGCCGGGGCGCGATCTCCTCGGGCAGCGGCTCGCCGGAGATGTCCTCGCCGGGGCCGGCCTCCTGCAGCATCCGGGTGCGCATGCTGCCCGGGTCGACCGCCCAGACGCTCAACTCCGGCTCCTCCCGGGCGAGTACGGCGGTGGCGAAGTCGAGCGCCGCCTTGCTGGCGCCGTAGCCGCCCCAGCCGAGGTAGGGCACCACGGCGGCGTCCGAGCTGATGTTCAGGACGGCTCCGGCGTGGGCGCGCAGCTGCGGGAGGATGAGCTGGGTGAGCGCGATCGGGGCGAGGGTGTTGACCTCGAAGGTCTCCAGCAGGGCGGGCAGCGGGATGTCGGCGATCCGGGGCAGCGGTTCGGCCGTGACGTCGTCGGTGCCGTTGAGGGTGCCGGCGTTGTTCACGAGGAGGCTCGCGCCGCCGAGCCCGGCGGCAGCCTCGACGAGGTGGGCGCGGTGGTCGTCGTCGACGATCGTGCCGGGCAGTGCGACGACCTTGGTGACGGTGGCCAGCCGCGCCTCGGCGGCGGCGAGTTCGGCGGCGCCGCGGGCGGTGATCACCAGCTGCCAGCCGTCGGCGGCCAGGGCGTGCGCGAGGGCCAGGCCGAGGCCGCGGGAGGAGCCGGTGACGACGGCGACGGGGGCGGTGGGCTGTGCTGCGTTCATGCCCCCACGATCGCGCCGCGGGGCCGGGCAACGGATCGGCCGCCCGGCCGGGGACCCCGTCGTTCGTTGGACTTAGGGCGTGACTGAACAATTCCCGCCGGGCGCGCGACGCCGGGGCACGCACGCCGCGGCGGTCGGCGGGGAGGGACTCGCCCGGGCCGGGTTCGGCCGGACGGGGACGCCGTACCCGGTGACCGTGGTCTCCGGGTCGTCCGCTGCCGGATCGCCGTCCACGGGGTACCAGCGCTCCTGCCGCTGATCAGCCCGGATGAATTACCGGCGGTATCGCACTTCCACCGGTGTGTTCGGCCGACCGATCGGGTACCGGTGCTCCGTCCATTCCGTCCGCCTTCCCATCCGGCCTGCACGGCCCGGACCTGGAGGTCCGCATGTCCACCGACTCCAGCCCACGGAACTGCCCGTTCGACTTCGCCGAGGCCCTTGAGTTCGACCCGACGCTCCGGCAGCTCATGAACGACGCACCGGTCAGCCGCATCCGCCTCCCCTACGGCGAGGGGGAGGCTTGGCTCGTCACGGGGTACGACGACGTGCGCACGGTGACCACTGACCGGCGTTTCAGCCGGCACGCCATCGTCGGCCGGGACTTTCCGCGCATGACTCCCGAGCCGATCGTCCAGGCCGAGGCGATCAACGTCATGGACCCGCCCGCCAGCGCCCGCCTGCGCAGCCTGGTGTCCAAGGGCTTCACCCCCGACCACATCGAGCGGATGAGGGAGCGCACCCAGCGCGTGGTGAACGGGCTGCTGGACCGCATGCGCGACCAGGGCCCCCCGGCCGACCTCATGGAGCACCTGGCCCATCCGCTCCCGCTGATCACGATCTGCGAGGTCCTGGAGATCCCCGAGGCCGACAGCGCACAGCTGCGCGCCAACGCCCGGACGATGATGAACGTGAGCCTGGACAACAAGCCGAACGCGGTACGGGCCAAGGCCGACCTGCGGGCGTACTTCACCGAGCTCACCGCCGAACGGCGCAGGAATCCCGGCGACGACCTGATCAGCGCGCTGGCCACGGCCCGCGAGGGCGACGAGGTCCTCGACGAGAAGGAACTCACCGTGATGGCCATGGTCCTGCTGATCACCGGCCAGGACACCACGACCTACGAGCTGGGCAACCTCTCGTACGCCATCCTCACCCTGCCCGACGTGCGCGCCGCCCTGCGCGAGCGGCCCGAGACGCTCCCCCAGGTGCTCCAGGAGCTGCTGCGCTTCATCCCCTTCCGCAAGGGCGTCGGCATCCCCCGGGTGGCCCTTGAGGACGTGGAGCTGAGCGGGGTGACGATCTCGGCGGGGGACATCGTGCACGTCTCCTACCTGACGGCCAACCGGGACGGCCGCAAGTTCGACCGGCCCGACGAGCTGGACCTGGAGCGGACCACTCCCTCCCACATGACCTTCGGCTGGGGCGCGCACCACTGTCTCGGCGCACCGCTGGCCATCACCGAACTCGAAGTCGCCCTCGGGACCCTGCTGGAGCGTTTCCCGAAGATCTCGCTGGCGAAGCCGGCCGCGGAGCTGGCGTGGAACACCACGTCGATCTGGCGCTATCCGCTCGCGCTGCCGGTCACCTGGTGACGGTGGCCCCACGCTCCGGCGCTCGCCTGCCGTCGCCTCGTTCCGGCATCGCCGCGCACGTCGGCCCGCACACCTCGGAGTGTGCGGGCCGACGTGCGCGTTGGACCCACCTTCCGTAGATTGGGTTGACGCGGCTCGAACCAACTCGCGGCCGGCACGACCGCCCGCACGGCGAGCATCCGATCCTCGCTCTGCCCGCTCGTCCGCCACGCTGTTGGGTCCCGCCCGGTAAGTCCCGCCGCCGTGCCGTCTCCACGCGTCCGGCTCGCAGCGGCTGCCGTCGAGTGATGAATTCACCGCGAGGTCAGGGGCGCACCGGGAACTCCGCCCGTCAGGAGGAAGTCCCATGGCCGTTCTGTGCAAGCCTGCGATAGCTGTGCCGGAGCACGTCATCACCAACGAGGAAACCCTCGAACTGGCACGCAGGCTCCACCCCGATCATCCACAGCTCGATCTGGCGTTGCGCCTCATCAAGAACACCGGAGTGCGGAAACGGCATCTGATCCAGCCCATCGACGTGGTGCTGAAGCACCCGGGGTTGGACGAGCGGAGCGCCGTCTTCGAGGCGGAGTCCAGGGCCCGCGTCCCGGCAGTGGTGGTCAAGGCCCTCGAACAGGCCCAAGTGGAGCCGTCGGAGATCGACTTGATCGTCTATGTGTCGTGCACCGGTTTCATGATGCCGTCGCTCACGGCGTGGCTGATCAACAAGCTGGGCTTCCGGCCGGAGACCCGGCAGCTGCCGATCGCCCAACTGGGCTGTGCGGCCGGCGGTGCGGCGGTGAACCGCGCCCATGACTTCTGTTCGGCCTACCCGGGCGCCAACGTGCTGATCGTGGCCTGCGAGTTCTGCTCGCTGTGCTACCAGCCCACCGACCTGGGCGTGGGGTCGCTGCTGTCCAACGGCCTGTTCGGCGACGGGATCGCCGCCGCCGTGGTCCGGGGCGAGGGCGGGACCGGCATCAGCTTGGAGCGCAACGGCTCGTACCTCATCCCGAACACCGAGGAGTGGATCTCCTACGCGGTCCGCTCCACCGGATTCCACTTCCAGCTGGACAGACGGGTGCCGAAGACGATGGAGCCCCTCAGCCCGGCCCTGCGTGCGGTGGCGGAGCAGCACCAGTGGGACGTGGGCGCGCTGGACTTCTACATCGTCCACGCCGGCGGTCCGCGGATCCTGGACGACCTGAGTTACTTCCTGGAGGTGCCGCCCGAGGCGTTCCGCTTCAGCCGGGCCACCCTCACCGAGTACGGCAACATCGCCAGCGCGGTCGTGCTCGACGCCCTCGGCCGGATGTTCGACGAGAAGTCGGCTCTCAACGGCCACCACGGGCTGCTGGCCGGGTTCGGCCCGGGTATCACCGCCGAGATGTCGCTGGGCACCTGGGCGTCGCCCGATTCCTGACGCGCGAAGTCCAGCGCTCCTCCACCTTCCGGGTCGGGCCCGTCGTGGGGTCCGGCCGCCCAGGGTGCCGGGTGGCGCCGTCAGGCGGCTGCCCTCCCGTGCCCTCACTCCTCCATCCAGCCGCTCGTCCGGCCGTCGGCATACCCCTATCGGTCGATCCGGACGGGAGTCGGTGCCCGCGCGCCGCCGTGGCGACGACGCGGGGACCGACTCCTGTGTTTGCCTACGGCTTTGGAGGTGTGCCTGTGAAGACCGGAGACGGAACCCCCGGGAAAAGTACTCCCCCCGCTGTCCCGCGCCGGCCGCTGCTGGCGGCGGCCGGGCTGGCGCCAGTGCTGGTCGGCCTGGCAGGGGACAGCGTCGCACAGTCGGCTGCGGCCCATGAACCCAGCAGTGGTCCGCCGGCCAAGCCGCTGCCCACCCCGGTGCCCACCACCGAGGCGGACTGGGTCGACGTCGTGCGGGCCCTCGGCCGGCCGGGCAGGATCATCCGCCGGACCTACCATCACACGCCCTTCCCCCGGCACGACCTGCACGTGGTCAGCCGCGGCGTCGTCGTCAGCCCGGGGCTCGCGCTGGGCTCGCACGTCTCCTTCGCCCGGTACGACAACGGCAGCACGCTGATGATGGGCGATCTGGCGGTGACCGGAGATGAAATGCCGGCCCTGACCGACGCCCTCCATGCTCATGGGATCGCCCAGACCGCCATCCACAAACACCTGCCGGCCCAGGCTCCTGACATCTGGTGGACTCACGTCTGCGCACACGGCCATGACGCCGCGGCACTGGCCCACGGGCTGCGGACCGCGCTCGACTCCACCGGCACTCCACCGCCCCACCGGCCGCGACCGTCCCGGCCCCTCGAACTGGACATCGCCGGAATCAATGCCGCGCTGGGCGTCACGGGCACGAGCAGCGAGGACGTCCATGCCTGCGTCTTCGTCCGCCGCGAGACCATCATCGAGGAGGGGCACATTCTGCCGCCCGGCCTGGGCGCGACCTCGGCCTTCAACTTCCAGCCGCTCGGCGGGGGACGGGCGGCGCTCAGCGGCGACCTCGCCATGGTCGCCGCCGAGGTCCAGGAGGCGCACGCGGCGTTGCGGCGGGGCGGTATCGACCTGGTCGAACTCCACAACCACGGCCTGACGGACGAACCGCGCCTCTTCTTCACCCACATCTGGGCCGAGGGCGATGCCGTGGCCCTGGCCAGAGCGGTCCGCCCCGCGCTCGCCGCCACCAATGTCACGCCGGCCGCCGTCTGACCGACCGGCGCCGGTGGCAGGCCTCGGCCGTGCCCGACGAGCGCGGCCGGCCGCCAGGAGCGCACCGGGTGCCCGCCCCCGCACCACGTGACCGCCGGCCGATTCCTCAGAGGGCGTCCTGGTTCCCGGCAGGTGCGGTCGCGATGCGGAGCGCACGAAGCTCGCCGATACTGAGCCGAAGGGCGGTAACGGATCGCGGCCAGGGCGCCACGCTCCGCAACACCTGGCCGCGCGCCGTCGTGAGCGCAGCA
The DNA here is from genome assembly GCF_040683915.1 of Kitasatospora sp. NPDC093102. Classification (NCBI taxonomy): domain Bacteria; kingdom Bacillati; phylum Actinomycetota; class Actinomycetes; order Kitasatosporales; family Streptomycetaceae; genus Kitasatospora; species Kitasatospora sp. NPDC093102. The sequence goes on from NZ_JBFBFA010000004.1 coordinate 290,041, forward strand.
GCCGCTGGGCGGGGCAGACGGAAGCCACGACCGGCGACCACCTGCCCGGCGGCGTACCGACGCCGAGTCCTGGACGGAGAAACCGAGGATGCTGAACCGACGAGACCTCCTCAGGGCCGCCACCATAGGCGGCCCTGTGGCCCTCTTCCCATGGGGCCTCGCACCAAGCCCGGCCCAGGCGGCGCCAGCCGCGCTGCCGGCCGTTCCCGCCAGGTCGGGGTCCGGGGGGCGGGCCGCCCGGATCGTCCCCTTCGCGCACGCCATGCCGGTGCCCCCGGTGCTGAGTCCGGTGTCGCGGACGGACTCCTCGGACGTGTACCAGCTGCGGATGGCCGAGACCGAGGTGGAGATCGTCAAGGGGCTGCGGACCACCGTCTGGACCTACGGCGACTGCTTCCCCGGTCCGACCATCCGGGCGGTCAAGGGACGGGAGGTGGTGGTCCAGCAGACCAACGACCTGAGCGTGCACACCTCCGTCCACCTGCACGGCGGCCATGTGCAGTCGCGGTACGACGGCCTGCCGATGGACCTCGTCGAGCCCGGCGACACCCGCGAGTACCGCTACCCCAACGAACAGGTCGCCGCCTCGCTCTGGTACCACGACCACGCGCACCGGCTGGAGGCCGAGAACGTCTACCGCGGCCTGGCCGGCGCCTACCTGCTCAGCGACCCGCACGAGAGCAGCCTGCCGCTGCCGGACGGCGAGTTCGACATCCCGCTGCTGATCCGGGACGCCCGGATCGAGACGGACGGCAGGCTGGTCTACACCGACCCGTACGATTGCCCGCACATGCTGGTCAACGGCAAGGAGCGGCCCTACTTCGAGGTGGCGGCGCGCAAGTACCGCCTGCGGGTCTTCAACGTCTCGCCCAACCGCCACATATCGCTGCGCTTCGCCGACGGCGAGCCGTTCACCCAGATAGCCTCCGACGGCGGGCTGCTCGCCGGGCCGGTGCAGCTGGACGAGCTGACCCTGCACGGCGCGGAACGCGCCGAGATCGTGGTCGACTTCGCCCGCTACCCGGTCGGCGAATCGGTGGTGCTGGAGAACACGGCCGCGTTGGAGTCCGAGCGGTCCGAGGTGCTGCGCTTCGACATCACCCGGACGGCCGAGGACCACAGCCGGGTACCGGACGTCCTGGCCACCCTGCCGCCGATCCCGGAGGCGGCGGTGCACCGGGAGTTCTGGCTGACGACCTTCCCGGACACCAGGATCAACGGGCGCAAGTACGACCCGGACCGGACCGACGTGCGGACCACCGTCGGCACCAGCGAGATCTGGACGATCCACAACCACCTCACCCGCCGGCCGGCCGGGGTCTTCCACGCCCCCCACTCCTTCCACACCCATCTGGTGCGGTTCCGGGTGCTGGACCGCGACGGGGAGCCGGTCGGCCCGGCCGAGGCCGGGCTGAAGGACACCGTCCCGATCCATCCGGGCGAGACCGTCCGGATCGCCATGACCTGGGGCGACTACCCGGGCGAGTACGTCTATCACTGCCACCACATGGTGCACTCCTCGCACGGCCAGATGGGCCGGATCGACGTGCTGTCGTCAGCGCCGGAAGACTCCGACCAGGGGTCGGACGAGGCCTCCGCCGACTCGTCCTCGTCCTCGGAAGCCTCGTGGTCCCGAGGCGGCCGATCCGGATCATCGGCCTCCGGAAGCGGCCGACGGCGACGGCGACGGCACCGTCGGCACCACCGCGGGCACCGCGTCGCCGTCCGGGCCTGACCCTGTCGGGAATCCCTGCGTTCAACTGCCTGTGATCACGCTGGTGGGCCGGTCTCGCGGGTACACAGGACCCGCGGGACCCCCGAGGAGTGCGGGGCGGTGGGCGGCGCCGCGTTCATGCCCCCGCGATCGCGCCGCGGGGCCGGGCGGCGGATCGGCCACCGGGCCGGGGGCCCGTCGTTCGCCGGCCCTAGGACGCGCCGAGAGCCCAGCCCTCCGGGTCGCTCCAGGCGGACAGGGTGCGGCGGCTCTCGAAACGCCACTCGCGGCCGGTCAGCGGGTCGGTGAACTCGACGACGGAGGCAAGGAGCTGGAGCGGGCGGCGGAAGTCGTCCGGGGCCGGTTCGGGCAGCACCACCGGGTAGACCGGGTCGCCGAGGATCGGCACGCCGAGCCCGCACATGTGCAGGCGCAGCTGGTGGGTGCGTCCGGTGAGCGGGCGGAGCCGGTAGCGGGCGAGGCCGTCGCGGTGGTCGAGCAGGTCGATCCGGCTCTCGCTGTTCGGCGGGGCGTCGACCTCGCGGGCCGCGATCACGCCGCGTTCCTTGACGATGTGGCTGCGGACGGTGCGCGGCAGGCTCAGCGCCGGGTCGTGGGGGGCGACGGCCTGGTACTCCTTGCGGACCAGCCGGTCGTGGAACAGGGTCTGGTAGGCGCCGCGGTCCTCCGGCCTGACCACGAACATGGCCAGGCCGGCGGTGAGCCGGTCGAGCCGGTGGGCGGGGCTGAGCGCGGGCAGGTCGAGGGCGTGCCGCAGCCGGGACAGGGCCGTCTCGACGACGTGCCTGCCGCGCGGGGTGGTGGCCAGGAAGTGCGGCTTGTCGACGACGACCAGGTGCTCGTCCCGGTGCAGCACCTCCAGGTCGAACGGGACGCGGACCTCGTCCGGCAGGTCCCGGTAGAACCACAGGTGCGCGCCGGGCCGGAACGGCGCGTCGGGGGCGACCGGCCCGTCCTCGCCGACGATCTCCCGCGCGTGCAACGCCGCGTCGATCCGCTCGGCCGCCACGGCCGGCAGCCGCTCGACCAGGTGGGCGCGAACGGTCGGCCAGGGACCCTCGGCCGGCAGCCGCAGGTGCACCGGGTCCACGCCGTTGCGCTGCGGGAGGGGGGAGGCCGGGCGGCGGCTCTTTCGTCTCATCTCGCGGCCCAGCCTAGTCGGGTACGACCGGCCGTCTTCGTCCGAGGTGCCGCCGGCCGGGGGCGCGGAGCAGAGTGGACGGTAGGCCCGCTCAGCCGCTCAGCCCTGGAGGACGCGTGACCGCCGACGACGGCCCGGCCGGTGTGCCACCGCTGCACCTGCCACGACGCGCCCGGCGGCTGCTGTACGTCGCCTTCGTGCTGCTGGTCGGCGCCATCGTGGCCGATCTGGTGACCGGCCCCGGCACGACGCTCTCCCCCGTCCTCGCGGTGGCGCCGGTGCTGGCCGGGGCGACCACCCGGACGGCCCGGGTGCCGCTGATCGCCGGGGCGATCGCCGCCATCGCGGTCGGGCTGCTGGAGTCCACCAACACCGATCTGCCGGCCGAGGTGCACGTCACCGCGCTGATCACGGTGGTCGCCGCGACGTTCGCCAGCGCCGCCAACGTCGTCCTGGTGGCGGCCCGGGAACGGGAGCTGTTCCAGGTCCGGACGGTGGCCGAGGCGGCGCAGCGGGCCCTGCTGCGCCCGCCGCCGGAGCGGATCGGGCGGCTGCGTGTGGCCGTGCGGTACGTGGCGGCGGCGGCCGAGGCACGGATCGGCGGGGACCTGTACGCCGTCGTCGAGACCCGCTTCGGCGTGCGGATCCTGTTCGGCGACGTGCAGGGGCACGGGCTGCCGGCGGTGGAGACGGCGGCGGACGTGCTGGGCGTGTTCCGGGAGGCGGCGCGGACCGAGCCCGACCTCACCCGGCTGGCGGAGCGACTGGACGCGGCGCTCACCGCGCGGTCGGAGGACGGGCGGTTCGCCACCGCGCTGCTGCTGGACGTGCCACCGGACCAGGGGGCGGTGACGATCGTGAACTGCGGCCATCCGCACCCGTTGCTGCGCCGCGCGGGCGGGGTGAGCGACCTGGCGCCGCCGTTCCCCGCGCCGCCGCTGGGCCTGCTCGGGCTGACCGGCGGCGGCTACCCGGCGGGCCGCTTCGAGCCGCGGCCCGGCGACCTGCTGCTCCTGCACACCGACGGCGTGTCCGAGGCCCGGGACGCCGGGGGCCGGTTCTACCCGCTGCCGGAACGTCTGCCCCGCCTGCCCGCGGGGAACCCGGCGGACCTGCTGGACGCCCTGCTCGCGGACGTCGACCGCTGGGTCGGCTCCGCCGGGCCGGCGGACGACGCGGCGCTGCTCGTGCTCCGCTGGGAGCACTGACCGGCGCACCGCGGACGCCGCCGGTGTCAGTGGCGTGTGCAAGGCTCTGCGCACGGTCGACGGGTGACGGCCGCAGGCACGATCGTCGAGGGGAGCAGGGCATGGGGAACACGGCGAGCGGGGCATTCGAGCTGACCGCCTTCGAACCGGTGGAGACGGAGGAGCGGGCGGGGGCGAGCTTCGGCCGGATCCGGATCGCCAAGACGTTCACGGGCGGGATCACGGGCACGAGCGAGGTGCGGATGCTGTCCGTCGGGGACACCTCGGGCGGCCCGGCCTCGTACGTGGCGGTGGAGCACGTCACCGGCGAGCTCGACGGGCGGAAGGGCTCGTTCGTGCTCCAGCACACGGCGTGGGACACGAGCGGGGTGACCATACGCGTCGTGCCGGGGACGGGCTCGGGCGAGCTGGCCGGGCTCACCGGGGAGTTCGACCTGACCGTCGGCGAGGACGGCGCGCACACCTACGTCCTGGAGTACGAGCTGGGCTGAACAGGCGTCGGCCGCGCGCCGCGCGCACCGGGCCGCCGACGGCGCTGCCACGATGATGCGATCAGTGCGCGATCGACATCGGAGGGCGGCCCATGCCCGGTGCGGCGGCGGACGGCACAGTGGACGGCCCGGTGGACCGTCCGGTGGTCACGGTCGACGGCGTGGTCGGCCGGCTGAGGGAGATCGGGGCGGACCTGCCGCCGGACGACGGGGTGGCGGTGTTCAACCGCGCCTACCTCACCGTCACGGAGGCCGTCCGGAAACGGCTCGGCGGCCCGTACTTCACCGATCCGGCGGCGGTGGCCGAGCTGGACGTGGTGTTCGCCGGGCGGTACCTGCTGACCGTGGCCGCCGATGCGGCCGGGCGGGAGCCGCCCGCCTGCTGGCGGCCGCTGTTCGCGCTGCGCGCCCACCCTGGTGTGCACCCGCTGCAGTTCGCGCTGGCCGGGATGAACGCCCACATCCAGCACGACCTGCCGCTGGCCGTCGTCGACACCTGCCACCGGCTCGGGCGCGAGCCGGACGACGTCGAGGACGACTACCACCGGGTCAACGGCGTGCTGGCGGAGGTGGAGGCCGCCGTCCGGGAGCAGCTGCTGCCCGAGCCCGGCCTGCCGGCGCAGGTCGAGCCGCTCGCCCACCTGCTCGGCGCCTGGTCGGTGGACGCCGTGCGCGAGGCGGCCTGGTCTGCCGTCCGGGCGCTGTGGGAGCTGCGCCGGGTGCCGGGCGCCGCGCAGGCCTTCGCCGCCGCGCTGGACGGCTCGGTCGGGTTGCTCGGCCACGCGCTGCTGCTCCCCCTCGGCCCGCACGACGAGACGCTGCACCACGGACCGTCTACGGCCGCCGGCCGGCTCCCCGAGGCGAGGAACCGGCCGGACGGCCGGGCGGACGCGGGCGATCAGGCCCAGCTGGAGTGCAGCGGCTTGCCCTCGGCGTAGCCGGCCGCGCTCTGGACGCCCACGATCGCCTTCTCGTGGAACTCCTCCAGGGTGCTGGCGCCCGCGTAGGTGCAGGAGCTGCGCACGCCGGCCACGATCGAGTCGATCAGGTCCTCCACGCCCGGGCGGGCCGGGTCGAGGAACATCCGGGAGTGCGAGATGCCCTCCTCGAACAGCGCCTTGCGGGCCCGGTCGTAGGTGGAGTCCTGGGCGGTGCGGTTGCTCACGGCGCGGGCCGAGGCCATGCCGAAGCTCTCCTTGTACTGGCGGCCGTCGGCGGCGGTCTGCAGGTCGCCCGGGGACTCGTAGGTCCCGGCGAACCAGGAGCCGATCATCACGTTGGAGGCACCGGCGGCCAGCGCCATGGCGACATCGCGCGGGTGGCGCACGCCGCCGTCGGCCCAGACGTGCCTGCCGAGCCGGCGGGCCTCGGCGGCGCACTCCAGGACGGCGGAGAACTGCGGGCGGCCCACGCCGGTCATCATCCGGGTGGTGCACATGGCGCCCGGTCCGACGCCGACCTTGAGGATGTCGGCGCCCGCCTCGACCAGGTCGCGGACGCCGGCGGCGGAGACCACGTTGCCGGCCACGATCGGGACCCGCGGGTCCAGGCCGCGCACCGCGCGCAGCGCCTTGATCATGGACTCCTGGTGGCCGTGCGCGGTGTCGACCACCAGCACGTCGGCCCCGGCGTCGATCAGCGCCTCGGCCTTGCCCGCGACGTCGCCGTTGATGCCCACGGTGGCGGCGATCCGCAGCTTGCCGTCGGCATCCACGGCCGGGGTGTACAGGGTGGCGCGCAGCGCGCCCTTGCGGGTGAGGATGCCGACCAGACGGCCCTCGGCGTCGACCACCGGGGCGAGCTTGCGGTGCGCCTCGGAGAGCTTGTCGAAGGCGGCGCGCGGGTCGATGCCCTCGTCCAGCAGCAGCAGCTCGCGGGACATGATGTCGGCCAGGCTGGTGAAGCGGTCCACGCCCTGGCAGTCGGACTCGGTGACCACGCCGACCGGCTTGCCGTCCTCGACCACCACGAGGGCGCCGTGCGCGCGCTTGGGCAGCAGCGAGAGCGCCTCGGCCACGGTGGCGCCCGGGGCGAGCGTGATCGGGGTGTCGAAGACCAGGTGGCGCTGCTTGACCCAGGAGACGACCTCGGCGATGACCTCGGTGGGGATGTCCTGCGGGATGGCGACCAGGCCGCCGCGGCGGGCGACGGTCTCCGCCATCCGGCGGCCCGCGATGGCGGTCATGTTGGCCACGACCAGCGGAATGGTGGTGCCGGTGCCGTCGTTCGAGGAGAGGTCGACGCCCTGCCGGGAGCCCACGGCGGAACGGCTGGGGACCATGAAGACGTCGTCGTACGTCAGGTCGTACGAGGGCTTGAGGTCGTTCAGGAAGCGCATGAAGAAGGGCTCTCTGGCTGGGGGATACACCTCGGGTGCGGTTGCGGCGATGCCGCCGGAGCGCACTCGGGCGCCCGGCACCCAGCGTTCGATTCTCCGTGAGGACGGGGGGCAAATGCCAGTTCGAGGGGCATTGCTGGGGCTGTGTACAAACCGCGATCAGTGCTCCGCGCGTAGACATGGAGGATCGTCCAAAGACCCCCTCCGACGTCCGGCTTTCGCCCTGGTCCTGACCGCTCCCGTAGCATTCACGCGGTAAAGGGCATGGCTTCACGCGTGGGCGTGGCGAACGGGAAAGCGACAGCAGGCGTGAGCATCGGGCAGACGGACATCGAGCAGGGCCGGATCGAGGACACCGAGGAGGAGATCGACTACGGTCCCGGCCTCGACCCCGAGCGGCTGAGGCTCTGCCTGGAGGTGATCGCCGAGCTCGACGAGCTGCACGTGGACCACCCGGACGCGATCACCGTCCGCCAGGCCGTCGGCGGCATATTCCGCACCCTCAAGCAGCGCCGCCGCCAGGAGACCCGGGCCCGCAAGACCGCCAACGACCGTGCGGTCACCTCCCGCACCGCCACCGGCGCGCCCACCCGGATCGACGACGAGACGGCCGGCGCCTTCGGCCTGACCACCGTCACCACCACCGAGATCGCCGGCATCCTGGAGCGCCCGCGCTCCTGCTACACCTGCAAGCAGCGGTACGTCGAGGTCGACGCCTTCTACCACAACCTCTGCCAGGACTGCGCCGTCAAGAACCGCGCCCGCCGGGACGCCCGCGCCGACCTCACCGGCAAGCGCGCCCTGCTCACCGGCGGCCGGGCCAAGATCGGGATGTACATCGCGCTGATGCTGCTGCGCGACGGCGCCCACACCACCATCACCACCCGCTTCCCCAACGACGCGATCCGCCGCTTCAAGGCGATGCCGGACAGCGCCGAGTGGATCCACCGCCTCAAGATCGTCGGCATCGACCTGCGCGACCCGGCCCAGGTGATGGCGCTGGCCGACGAGGTCGCCGCCGACGGCCCGCTGGACATCCTGATCAACAACGCCGCACAGACCGTGCGCCGCCCGCCGGAGTCCTACCGCGAGCTGGTGAACGCCGAGTCCGCGCCGCTGCCGGCCGGCGAGCTGCCGCAGGCCACCACGATCGGCCGCTTCGGCAGCGGCAGCGTCGACCTGCCCGCCCTCCCCCACCAGGCGAGCGGCGACGGGCAGCGGATCGCCGCCGAGGACGTCACCTCGCTCGCCCTGGTCACCGGCTCCGCCACCCCGGCCCGGATCGCGGCCGGCACCGCGATCGACGCCGGCGGCCTGGTGCCCGACCTCGCCGACACCAACAGCTGGGTGCAGACCGTCAGCGAGGTCGGCCCGATGGAGCTGCTGGAGGTCCAGCTCTGCAACTCCACCGCGCCGTTCATCCTGATCAGCCGGCTGCGCCCGGTGATGGCCGCCTCCGCGTCCCGCCGCAAGTACGTGGTCAACGTCTCCGCGATGGAGGGCGTGTTCTCGCGCGGCTACAAGGGTGCGGGGCACCCCCACACCAACATGGCCAAGGCCGCGCTGAACATGCTCACCCGCACCAGCGCGCAGGAGATGTTCCAGTCCGACGGCATCCTGATGACGGCCGTCGACACCGGCTGGATCACCGACGAGCGCCCGCACCCGGACAAGATGCGCCTGGCCGACGAGGGCTTCCACGCCCCGCTCGACCTGGTCGACGGCGCGGCCCGGGTGTACGACCCGATCGTGCGCGGCGAGGCGGGCGAGGACCTGTACGGCTGCTTCCTCAAGGACTACGAGCGCGCCAACTGGTAACCGGCTGAAGGAGATGGCGAGTTGAGCACAGTACCGACCGCACCGCTGCTCGGCGCCGGGATCGTCGTGCCCACCGGGGACGGCCGGGTGCTGATCGGCCGCCGGATCACCGCCGGCGAGCCGCCCACCTGGAGCCTGCCCGGCGGCAAGGTCGACCCGGGCGAGTCCTTCGAGCAGACCGCGGCCCGCGAGCTCGCCGAGGAGACCGGCATCGTGCTGCCCGCCGAGGCGATGCGGGTGCTCGCCGTCCACCTCGACCACGAGCTCGGCCGACCCCGGCTGACCGCCGCCGTGCTGGCCCCGCCCAGCCTGGCCGAGGCCGTGGTCACCGAGCCGCACGCCTGCGCCGGCTGGGAGCGCTTCCCGGTGGACGCGTTGCCGGAGCCGATGTTCTACCCGTCCGCGCTGGTGCTCGGCAGCTGGCTGCCGGGGCTGGACGTGGTGCGGGCGGACGGGACGCACGGCTACCCCGTCACCCGCTGAGGCGGGCGACGGGGTCGGCTCCGGGCGGGTGCTCAGCCGTTGCGGGCCGCCTCCGGCCCGGTGATCCGCTTCAGCAGCGGCAGCGTCGAGGCGATGATCCCGAGCGAGGCGACCAGCCCGAAGGCCGTCAGCCCGTAGTACTCCGCACCCAGGGGCACCAGGTCCACCTTCATCTGTGCCTGGAGGAACATCGCCGCCGCGGCGAAGCCCGTCCCGATCGCGACCGCCGACACCACCAGCAGCGGCAAGGCGCTCTCCAGCCCGAGCACCCGTTGCAGCAGCCGCAGCGGCGCCCCGGTCAGCCGCAGCATCGCGAACGGGCGGCGGCGGTCGGAGAGCCCGGCCACCACGCTCACCGCGAGGCTGCACCCGGCGATCGGCAGGGTGGTCAGCAGGACGACGTTCGCGAGCTGGCGCCAGCCCTGGAGCTTCTTCTGCGCCTCGGAGCTCCAGTCCTGCGCCATCCGGCTCTCGTAGCGCGGGAGTTCCCGGCTGAAGATCGTCCGCAGCTGTTCCTTGGCGGACTGGGAGCCGTCGGTGGTCGCGTAGATCATCCGCACCGGGAGGGCGGCGACCTCCTCGGCGGAGACCGGCGCCGCCGGCCACTCCTTGTCGCTGTTCGCCTGGAGGTCCAGGAACACGTCCCGGTCGACGGCCGCGACGACGGCCCCCGGCGCGCAGTGGCCGACCACGGGAATCTGCGCGAGTTCCGAACAGCGCACCAGGGGAGGCACGATCCGCTCCCGGCCGTACTGGTGAGCACCGATCCCGGCCGGGTTGTCGTGCACCAGCGCCATCCCCTCGAAGCCCGGGACGGCCCGGGCCCGCGCCTCCAGGCCGTCGGGCACCGCCGGGACCACCAGCGGACTCCACGGGCCGTTCGCCGGGGTGGCCACCACGGACTTGAGGACCTCCCGAACGCCGAAGAGCGAGCTCATGTTCGCGTTGATGCTGCCGATGATGCCCAGCGTCGCGGTGGTCACGAACAGGGCCAGCACCAGGCCCGCGACCGAGCGGAAGCCGGCCCTCGGGTCATCGCCCAGCCGTCGCATCGCGATCAGCGTGGCCGGACGGCTGGTCCTCCGGGCCACGACCCGGGAGGCCGCCATGGTGAACCACGGCCCCGCGATCACCAGGCCGAGCATCACCAGCACGAAGCCGCTGAGGTAGCCCGCCGACTGCGCGCTGGTGCTCGCCGGGGGGTTCCCGACGAAGTAGCCCAGCTCGCCCAGGCCGGCCAGCAGCGGAACCGTCCGCCAGGCGCTGGGCGGCTTCGGGGTGACCCTGCGGCTGACCCCGAGCGGCGAGATGACGACCCGGCGCAGCGCGAACCGGGCGGCGAGCGCGGCCGCCACCGGTACGCCCAGCACCACCCCGGCCACCTGCGGGAGGCCGATGCCCAGATCGTCGATGAAGAAGCGGTCGCCGGTGAACGGCACGTCGGCCACCAGGGGCTTCAGGGCGAAGTACAGACCGAAGCCGAGGACGGTGCCGGCCGCCGCAGCCACCGTGGACTCCACCGCCGAGATGACCGACACCTGGCCCGGTGTGGCCCCCACCAGGCGCATCGCGGCGTAGCGCTGCTCCCGGGTGGCGGCGGACAGCCGGGTCGCGGTGCCGATGAAGATCAGCACCGGGAAGATCAGCGCCCCGGCCACCACGGTGAGCACCAGGACCAGCGCGTCGCCGTTCACACCCGCGCCGAAGCAGCCGTGGTCGCAATCGGCCGGCACGGCGGTGGCGATGCTCGTGACGGTGGTGGCCCTCGGCAGTGCCTTGACCTCCTCCTCCGTACGGCCCACGACCACCGCCAGGGTGTCCGGGGAGGGCAGCGCGTCGTTCCCGAGGGTGCCGACCAGCCGGCCCGGGAAGCGGTCGCCCAGCTCGACGGCCGGGACGTCGCGCAGCAGCTTCTCCAGGGCGGGCGAGGCGTAGAACTCACCCGGTGCCGGCAGCCTGCTCAGGCCGGGCGGGACGGGCGAGGTGGTGCCGGTGGCGGCGACGTCGGCCCGGAAGACCCTCTTCCCCCGGTAGTAGTCCATCCGGGCGGCCCACCGGAGCGGGTCCGCCGGGGCCGCCGCGGTGGCGTCCTCGGCCCCCGTGTTCATCCAGAGCTGCCGCTGGTTGGTCCGGTCGATCGCGTGGATGCCGGCGAAGGTCGAGAGCAGCAGCCCGACCCCGATCGCGACGGCCGCCGCGATCATCAGCAGCCGGGCCACCGCCTCCCGGCCGCCACTGACGGCCAGCCGGAGCGAGAAGGAGATCACGAGGCCACCGGTCCGGCGGAGAGGGTGCGGGCCCGGCCGTCCCGGACGACCGCCTCGCGGTCCGCGTACGCGGCGACCCGGGCCTCGTGGGTGACCAGGATGACGGTGGTGCCCTGCTCCTTGGCCGAGGTGACCATCAGTTCCATCACCTGTTCGCCGGTCAGCGAGTCCAGCGCGCCGGTCGGCTCGTCGGCGAACAGCACCTGCGGACGGGCCACCAGGCCGCGGGCCAGCGCGACCCGCTGGGCCTGACCGCCCGACAGCTCGCCGGAGCGGCGTCGCTCCAGGCCGTCCAGTCCGAGCCGGGCGAACCACGGGCGGGCCTCGGCCAGCGCGGCGGCACGCCGTACGCCGTTCAGCAGCAGCGGCAGGGCGACGTTCTCCTCGGCCGTCAACTCCGGTACCAGCTGGCCGAACTGGAAGACGAAGCCGAACTGGTCCCGGCGCAGGGCGCTGCGCCGGGCCTCCGGCATGGTGTCCAGGCGCTGCCCGTTGAACAGCACCTCCCCCGCGTCGGGCACCAGGATGCCGGCCAGGCAGTGCAGTAACGTCGACTTGCCCGAGCCGCTGGGGCCCATGATGGCGAGCACCTCGCCTGCCTGCACGGACAGGTCGGCTCCGCGCAGGGCGGGGGTCTCGCCGAAGGCGAGGGCGACGTCGCGGGCCTCGATGATCACGGTCACGCCTTCACCTCCGCGGCGAGCGCATCCAGCCGGGCGGCGGTGAGGTCGATCCAGCGCAGGTCGGCCTCCAGGTGGAACAGGCCGTGGTCGGCGAGCAGGGCGTCCACCAGGGCGCCGGTGCGGCGCAGTTCGGTGAGTTCACGCATCCGGCGCAGGTGGGCGGCCCGTTGGGTGTCCAGGTAGTGCTCGGCGTCGCGGCCCAGCATCAGGGCCAGCACCACCTTGGTGAACAGCACGGACTGGAGGTTGGGCTCGGGTGCGACCGGCTCCTGGAGCCAGGTCTCGAACTCGGTCGCCCCGGTCTCGGTGATGACGTACCGCTTGCGCTCGGGCCCGTCGCCGGGTTCCGCCTCGCCGGCCACCACCTTGCCGTCGCGGGCCAGCCGCCCGAGGGTCGCGTAGACCTGGCCGTACGGAAGGGGCTTGCCGCGGCCGAAGAGGGCGTCGTAGTCGCGCTTGAGGTCGTAGCCGTGGCTCGGCTCACGCTCCAGCAGCCCCAGCAGGGTCAAAGGAACACTCATGGAAGAAACATACACCCGGCGTATACTCCGAGTGTATAGCTGGGCAGAATACGGCCACGAGCTGGGGCGACGTCAGTTTCCCGGCAGGGAAGGGTCGGAGAACGGGCAGGAGCCGGACACGGCACAGGCAGGGGGTGACCCCACGACCACCCCCTGCTCCGTACCTCGGCCCGGCGCCCCCACGGTCGAACCGGGCCTCGGCCGCGCCCAAGCACCGGGAGGACGCCGCCGGTTCCCAGCCTGCCGGACCGGGCGGCGACCGCCGAGGGGCCGAACGTCCCGTCCGCAGGGCCGAGCGGCCCTGGCGGTCCTACGGACGCGCACGACTCTTGTGCGCGGGGGGCCGCCTGGTGGACATTGGGGGCGTAACCTCCCTGCGTCCCCGCGCCCCTGAGGAGCACTCACCGTGTCCAGCACACCCCGTCCGGCCAGGCCCGCGTCGCTCCCGCGGCGCACCGGCCGATGGCTGCGGCGGGCCCTCGGTGCCCGGCACGAGCCGCTCGTCCGCCCGCTCGACCGCTCCCGGGCCCGCGCCTGGCTGTCCGCCGTGCTCGGCGCGGTGCTCGCCCTCGCCCTGTCCGTGGGCGGCAGCCTGCTCCTCTACCGCTCCACCGCGCCCCGGGCCGACGCCGACCGCGCCCGGCTGCGCCAGGTCGACGCCGTGGTCCGCAGCGTCCCGGACCGCGCCGCCGCCACCAGCAGCCGCTTCGCCGGCGGCTACAGCAACCACATCGACGCCGACGCCGACTGGACCGCCCCGGACGGCACCCGGCACCTCGGCACCGTCCAGGTCCCGCATTCGGCCGTCATCGGCAGCCGCATCCCCGTCTGGGTCGACCCGGCCGGCACCGTCTCCGATCCCCCGGCCAACCGCATGGCCCTCGCCGTCTCCGCCGCCTGCACCGGTGCGGGCGCCCTCCTCGTCCTCCTGGCCCTGCTCGCCCTCGTCCTGCGCCTGCGCCTCCACACCCTCGACCGTCGCGCCGAAACCGTCTGGACCGCCGACTGGGCCCGCCTCGAACCCCTCTGGAGCGGCCGCGCCGGCCACCGCCGCGAGGACTGACCGGGCCGGCATCCCGTCAGTCGCCGGTGACGCCCCAGAAGTAGAGGCCGTCAGGAGCGCCGTCCGGTCCGTAGGTGACCGTGCAGCATCCCGAGCCCCGGAAGGAGGGCGGGAAGTCGATGTCGCCCCCGCCCTGTTCCTCGGCGGCGCGGACGGTGTCCAGCGAAGGCCGGTCGGTGCCGAACAGCTCCGCGACCTCGGCCCCCTCCACCACCCGGACGTCGCCGTGGCCCTCCTCGTCGACGGCGCAGCGGACCACGGTGGCCACGTCGAGCACGGAGTGCGCGCCCTCCTCCTGGAGACGACCGGAGTCCATGAGCTCCGCGAGCGATTCGACCCCCTCCTCCCGGTCGTACTCGTCCTCCGTGAAGACCTTCTCCCTCAGCGCGTCCAGGGCGGCCTGGAGATCCTCCCGGTGGGGAACCGCGTACGACCAGGCACTGGCGCCCATACAACTCACCTGTCCTTCAGGACGACCCGCGGGCCGCGGGACTGCCGGGACGGTAGCGCACCGGCAGGACATCGGCTGGACCGCGCGCCGACGCGGGCCGACACGGGCCGACCGGCGACGGGCGACGGGGCGGCAGGAGGGCCCTCCGGACGGGCGGCGGCTCCGGGGCCGACGTGGCCCGGTCAGCGCGGGCGGGTCCAGGCCGGGGTGGGGGTGCGTTTGCCGGCCTGGTGGGTGAGGGCGGCGACGGCGAGGAGGAGGGCGAGGGCCAGGGCGAGGGCGACGGGGACGCCGACACGCAGGACGAGGAGGGCGCCGAGGAGGGCTCCGACGAACATCCAGACGACGGAGGCGAGGCGGCGGGGGCCGGCACGGTCGGCGATGAGAGCCGTGATGGTCCTGGTGAGCACGGTGGTGGTGAGGTCGGGGACCTTCAGGGCACGGACCACCGCGTTCTGACCGCCCATGGCGAGGCCGAGCAGCCCGATCAGGGTGTAGCGGGCCGGGTCGGAGGTGTGGCCGGCCACGGCCGCCAGCACGGTGGCCGCCGCGACCAGCGCCGACTGGACGGCGACGGCGGCGGTCAGCAGGTGCCCGCGGTGGCCGGGCAGCCGGCGGGCGAGGTGGCCGCCGGCCAGGGCGCCGAGCACGAAGGCGGCGAGAGCGGCCAGCGAGGCCGTGGCGGAGAGGCTGGCCGCGCCGGCCAGGGCGAAGCCGAGGAACACCACGTTGCCGGTCATGTTGGCGACGAAGACGTGGCCGAGTTCGAGGTAGCTGACCGCGTCCACCACTCCGGTGACCACGGTCAGCACCAGCAGCATCGGCACCAGCGGCCCGTGCTCGGGATCGGGGGTCGGCATCGGTCCTCCAGACGGTTCGGGTGACGGTTCGGGTGGGTGGCGGGCCTTCCGTTCCACTCGCTCAGGCGAGCGCCGGGTTGCCGGGCTCCTCCGGCTCGTCGTCCAGGTGCCAGTGCAGATCACGCACGCCGGGCTCCAGCGACAGCCGGGTGACGACCTGTTCGAGCGCCGGGGCGACCTGGCCGGTGATGGCGACGGTGGCCCGCAGGCTGGTGGCGTCGCCGCTGTCGGTGCGGCGGGCGCGCAGGCCGGTCGGGGCGAGCCCGGAGGCGGCGAGGGCCTGGAGCAGCAGGGCCCGGATGTGGGTCTCGGACTTGCGGTCGCACTCCAGGTGGACGGTGGCGCGGCTGGTGGAGTCCGGGTCGCTGCCGGAATGCGGGGCCCGGTCGAGCAGTCGGCCGGCCGGGCGCAGCACCAGGTGGACGGCGAGCACGGCGAGCGTGCCGAGGACGGCGAGCTCCAGCTTGCCGGAGGCGGCCAGCACTCCGACGGCGGCCGAACACCACAGCGTGGCCGCGGTGTTGAGGCCGCGCACGCCGGCGCCGTCGCGCAGGATGACGCCACCGCCGAGGAAGCCGATGCCGGAGACGACGTAGGAGGCGACCCGGGTGGGGCTGCCGACGTCGCCGACGGCCTCGCTGTACAGCACGAACAGGGTGGCGCCGGCGGCGACCAGGGCGTTGGTGCGAAGGCCCGCCATCCGGGCCCGCCACTGGCGTTCGACGCCGATCAGCGCGCCGCAGGCGACACCGGTGGCGAGCCGGACCAGGAAGTCGGCGGTGGTCAGGGTGTGCACGACGGCACCTCCTTCACGGGAGGAGGGTAGGGACGGTCGGCGAGCCGCCGCCCGCCGCCCGCCCGTACGGGCGGTGACACGCGGTCGGCGGTTCGGCGCGCGATCGGGACGACCTCGATGATGACCACCCCTGTCGCGCCCGGCGGGTAGGCGCGCAGGGCGGCCGCACCAGCCCTGCGGGCCGGCGCACGCGGACCTGACCCGCGCGCCGGGCGACACGCCTCGCGCCAGGGCCGGGTGCCGACCGCCCGGAGCCGTGAACCTTCCCGAGCACGGACCGGCCCCGAACGACCCGGGCCGGTTTCCCACCCGCATCCTCGACAGCTTTGTAGAAGTTCGGCCGAATCCGATCGCCCCCACCCGGGAACCGCCCCGCCCCGCGCTTCGTCCTCCGACATATACAGTTCACCGACATATGCAGTTGAGCAGCTCACGAGGGGGAAGTGTGTCCCACACCGATCCGAACCGGCCCGCGCCCGTCCTGCGCCTGGCCGACGTCACCCGCGTGCACGGGCGGGGCGCCGCCGAGGTGCACGCCCTGCGCGGCATCGACCTGGCCGTCCACCCCGGCGAGTTCGTCGCCGTCATGGGCCCGTCCGGCTCCGGGAAGTCCACCCTGCTGACCCTGGCCGGCGGGCTGGACCAGCCCACCGGCGGCGAGGTGCTGGTGGAGGGGGTCGCGCTCGGCGGCCTCGGCCGCGGCAGGCTCGCCGACCTGCGGCGGCGCTCGATCGGGTACGTCTTCCAGGACTACAACCTGATCCCCGCCCTCACCGCCGCCGAGAACATCGCCCTGCCGCGCGAACTGGACGGCGTCCCGGGACGCCGGGCCCGCCGGGAGGCGCTGACTGCGCTGGAGGAGCTGGGCATCGGCGAGCTCGCCGACCGCTTCCCCGACGACATGTCCGGCGGTCAGCAGCAGCGGGTCGCGATCGCCCGGGCGCTGATCGGCGAGCGCCGGCTGGTGCTCGCCGACGAACCCACCGGCGCCCTCGACTCGGCCACCGGCGAGGCGGTGCTCGCCGTGCTGCGTGCCCGCTGCGACGCCGGCGCCGCCGCGATGATGGTCACCCACGAGGCCGCCCACGCCAGTTGGGCGGACCGGGTGGTCCACCTGCGGGACGGCGCGGTCGCCTCGGAGGCCCCCGGTCGACGCTCCTCCGCCCGCCTCGCGGCGGTGCACCGGTCCGGCACGGTCGGCGAGGTGGCGCCATGAGGCTCGGAGCCTGGCGGGTCGCCCTGCGCATCGCCCGCCGCGACGCACTGCGCGCCAAGGGCCGCAGCACGCTGATCGCCGCCATGATCGCGCTGCCCGTCCTCGGCGTCACCGGCGCCGACGTGGTCCACCGCAGCGGGCAGCTGACCCCGGCCGAGCGGGTCGAGCGGGTGGTGGGCGGCGCGGACGCCCTGGTCACGTCGCTCGACCCGGGCCGGCTGGTCGAGCAGGCCCCGATCGCCGAGGACGGCGTCTTCTCCGTCCCGCCCCGCCCGGGGGAACAGCCGACGGCCGAACAGCAGAAGGGGGCGAGCACCGACCCGGCCGCCCTGATCGGTTCGCTGCTGCCGCCCGGCAGCGCGCTCACCCCGGCCCGGCCCGGGCCGGAGACCGGCGCGACCTCGCCCGAGGGCCTGGTCCGCACCCTCACCACCGAGGCCGACCTCGGTGACCCGATCTGGCGCGGCCGGCTCGACCTGGTCGAGGGACGCGCCCCGAGCGCCCCGCACGAAGTGGCCGTCACCCGGGCCTTCCTGGACCGCTCCGGGCTGGAGCCCGGCGCCACCACCACCGTCCAGGGTCTGGAGGGCACCACCTACACCATCACCGGCGTGGTCGAGCACCCGAGCGAGCTGGGCCGGGTCGAACTCGTCGCCCGGCCGGGCGAGTTGATCGACCCGCTGAGCACTGCGTCGGCCGTCGGCGGGCCCGCCGCGGAGAAGCCCTCGGCCACCCGGTCCGCCTGGCTGGTCCGGCTGCCGTCCGGGGCCGCCCTCGACTGGGCCACGGTCCAGCGGTTCAACGCCCACGGCTACACGCTGACCGCACGCTCGGTGGCGCTCGCCCCGCCGCCGGAGCAGGCCGTCCCCTACCACCGCGACTCGTACCGCTACAGCGGTCCGACGAGCGCCGACAACACCAGGGTGGTCGTCGCCACGGTCACCGGCATGGCACTGCTGGAGGTCGCCCTGCTCGCCGGGCCCGCCTTCGCGGTCGGCGCCCGCCGCTCGCGCCGTCAACTCGCCCTGCTCGGCGCGGCCGGCGGCAGCCGGACCCACGTCGGTGCGGTGGTGCTCGGCGGCGGCGTCGTCCTCGGCGCGACCGGGGCGGCGGTCGGCGTGGTGCTCGGCACCGCGGTGGTCGCCGTGCTGCGGCCGTGGATCGAGCAGATCGGCGGCGTGCGCTTCGGTCACTTCGCCGTGCCGGCGCTGGACCTGATCGCGATCGCCGGGATCGGCCTGGTCACCGCGCTGCTCGCGGCCGCGCTGCCGGCGTTGCAGGCCGCCCGTCGCAGTGTCACCGCCGGGCTGACCGGCCGGGACACCGTCCGCGGGCCCAGCCGCTGGGTCACCGTGTGCGGCGCGGCGCTGGTCGCCCTCGGCGCCGTGCTCGCGATGTACGGAGCGGGCGCGATCCAGCGCGACCAGCCGGGCGTAGGCGGCTACGACACCCGTACGCTCACCGTGCTCGGCGGTTCGGTGACCGCCGAACTCGGCCTGCTGCTGTGCACCCCGATGCTGGTCGCGTTGATCGGCCGGGCCGCCGGCCGGCTGCCGCTCGGGCCCCGGCTGGCGCTGCGGGACTCCGCCCGGCACCGCTCGCGCACCGCTCCGGCGGTGGCCGCGGTGATGGCCGCGGTGGCCGGTGCCGTCGCCATCGGCGTCTACACCACCAGCACGGACGCCGAGAACCGGCGCGACTACCGGCCCCAGGCCCCGTACGGCGCCGTCCAGCTCATCACCCACGTCGACGGCCCCCGGCTCGACGAGGAACGCGCCTCGCTGGAGAAGCAGCTGACCGGGCTGGGCCCGCGCGGCGACCTCGGCGAGGTGCTGTACCGCTTCTGCGAGAACTGCTCCAGCACCGTCGAGCTCAAGGGCCCGGTGCGGCGGCGCGGCCTCGTCGCCCCGCCGCACCTGGCCACCGGTGACGCGAGCGTACTGCACAACCTGTTCGCCGTTCACGACCCGGCTGCCGAACAGGCGCTGGCCGCCGGCAAGCTGCTGGTCTTCGACCGGGCCCTGGTGGGCGCCGACGGCAAGGCCGTGATGATGCTGCGCGGTGGCGGCGGCGCCCCGGTGCAGCCGGGCGAGGTGCCCAAGCCCGACGTTCAGGAGGTCCCGGTCGACGCGGTGCTGGTGGACAACCCTGCCGCCGCCGGCTTCGCCCAGGGCCTGGTGCTGCCCTCCGCGCTGCCCGGGCTCGGGCTCTCCTCCCGGCCGACCGGCTCGGTCTGGCTGCCCGCCACCCCGCCCGACCGCAAGGCGCAGCAGCGCGCCGCGGCGGCCACCGTCCAGCTGGACCGTTTCGCCAGCCTGGAGGTGGAGCGGGGGTACCAGCCGAAGAGCGACGCGCTCACCCTGGCGCTCACCGGCTTCGCCGGGCTGGTCGTGCTCGGCGCGGCCGGGATCGCCACCGGCCTGGCGGCCGCCGACTCCCGGCAGGACCAGGCCACCCTGGCCGCGGTCGGCGCGCCGCCGCGGATCCGGCGGAGCATGGCGGGCCTCCAGTGCACGCTGGTCGCCCTGCTGGGCGCGCTGCTCGGGGCGGTCAACGGGTTCGTTCCGGCGGTGGGGCTGCTGAAGTCCCGGGCGAGCGGGTTCGGGGCCAAGCCGGCGCTGGTCACCGCGCCCTGGGGCGAGCTGCTGCTGGTCGTGCTGGTGCTGCCGGTGGTCGCGGGGCTGCTCGCGGCGCTGTTCACCCGGTCCCGCATCCCGCTCGGGCGGCGGCTGTCCTGAGTCCTCACGGTCGGCGTCGGACACGGCATGAACAGTCGTCGTCGACCACCGGCTGACACCGCTTGGGCACCACCTGGGCACCACCTGGGCACCACCCGGGCTCCACCCGGGCTCCACCCGGACCGCGCCGGGCGTCCACCCCCTTCGTCCGGGGGCGGGCGCCCGGCGCTCGCCGTAGCATGGGCCGCGTTCCGGCCGGCGAAGGGCGCCGGTGGTCGGCTCGATGAGGGAGAAGAGGGCGGTGCTACGGGGGTTCGGCGATCTCGAGGCCGAGATCATGGACCGGTTCTGGTCCTGGGGCCGGCCCGCCACGGTGCGCGAGGTGGTGGACGACCTCCAGCAGGAGCGGGCGGTCGCGTACACCACCGTCACCACGGTCGCGGACATCCTGCACACCAAGGGCTGGCTGCGCCGCGACAAGGTCGGCCGCGCCTGGGTGTACGAGCCGACCTGCACCCGCGAGGAGTACACCGCCCGGCTGATGCACCAGGCGCTGGAGACCACCCCCGACCGGGCGGGCGCGCTGTTCCACTTCGTCGACCGGATCAGCGGGGACGAGGCCTCGGCCCTGCTCGCCGCGCTCGAACAGGTGAAGTCCCGGGGCCCTGAGTGACGCTCGCGCTGCTCTGCCTCCACCTTGCGGTGACCGGCGTCCTGCTGCCCCGGCGGCTGGCCGGCTCCGCCCGGCTCCAGGCCCGTCCGACGGCGGGCGCGGCGCTCTGGCTCGCGCTGATGGCCTCGTTCACGGTGGCCCTGCTGCTCACCGCGCACCACGCGCTGGAGCCCTTCGCCCACCGGCCGGCCGGGCTGCTCGGCCTGCTCCCGCACGCCGGGCCGACGGGGCCGGTGCTGCCGCACACCCACGACTGGTGGCTGCTCGCCGCCGGCGGGGCCCTGTCGGCCGCCCTGGTGACGGCCGTCGGCCTGCGCGCCGGACGGGCCCGGCGGCAGCACCGGGCGGTGCTGGACGTGGTCGCCGTACGGGACCGGCGCTGGGACGCGCTGGTGCTGGAGCACGCGCATCCGACCGTCTACTGCCTGCCCGGGCGCCGCTCCCGGGTGGTGCTGTCGCGCGGGGCGCTGCGGCTGCTGGACGAGCGGCAGCTCGCGGCGGCCGTCGCGCACGAGCACGGGCACATCCGCGGCCGCCACCACCTGTTCCGGCTGCCGGCCGACACCTTCGCGCTGCTGCTCGGGCCGCTGCCGCTGGCCCGGCTGGGGCGCTCCGAGGTGGCGCTGCTGCTGGAGATGGCGGCCGACGACGCGGCACTGGAGCAGGTCTCACGGGATGAACTGGCCTCCGCGCTCTGCGCGTTGGCGACCGGCGGCGCTCCTGCCCGGGAAGCCTCGACGGGCTTCGCCGCGCTGGGTGCGACGTCCACCGGGGTGCTCGCCCGGGTGCGGCGGCTGGCCCGGCCGGGGAGCGGACGTCGCCGGCCGACCTGGCGGCTCGGGGTGTCGGTCCTGCCGCTGCTCCCGTACCTGCTGGTCTGCGCGCCGCACCCCTGAAACACCCCCGGGGCCCGTCGGCGTGGGGGTGCCGACGGGCCCCGGGTGGGGGTCCGTGAGATTTGCCGGGACTTTGACCCGCGCGCTCGAACCCGCGCGCCCGGACCGGCGTTGCTACCTGGACTCATCGCAGTGCGCCGGGTTTCAGCCCGGTGGTGAAGCGATTCCGAGCCCTGTTCTGCGCTCAGCCCGGCATACCCTCCCGCACCGTGGACCTCGGCTTGGACGGACCGGCTCTGCTGCTCGGCACAACGACGGTGGCCCGCCCCCGCCGAAGCGGGAGCGGGCCACCGGAGGCGTGCGGTCAGGCCGGCCGGACGGCGCCCATGTAGGGCATCGCGGAGATCGGCAGGACCTCGATGTTCTTGCCCGTGCGCGGGGCGTGGATCATCTTGCCGTCGCCGATGTACAGGCCGACGTGGTGCAGGTCGTTGTAGAAGAAGACCAGGTCGCCGGGCTGGAGGTTGGCGCGGTCGACGTGCGGGCCGTCCTTCCACTGCTCCTCGGACGTCCGGGAGATCGTGACGCCCGCGGCACGGTAGGCCTGGCTGGTGAGGCCGGAGCAGTCGAAGCTGGCGGGGCCGTTCTTGCCCCAGCCGTACGGCTTGCCGAGCTGCGCCTGGGCGAACGCGATGATGGTGCCGGCCCGGCCGCTCGCCGACGGCACCGGGGCGTTCATGTCCGGGCGCTCGGCACCGCGGGAGGCACGGTCCTTGGCGGCCGCGGCGGCGGCCTGCTGGGCCTCGGCCTTGGCCTTCTCGGCGTTCTGCTGGGCGTTGATCTTGGCTCGGTCCTCGGCGCTGAGCTTGTTCAGCATCTCCTGGGCCTGGGCCAGCTTGGTCTGGATGTCCTTCTTCTGCTCCGCCAGCTGCGTGCCCACCGAGTCGAGCGCGGCGAGGGTGGCGGTGGCCTCGGCGCGGTCCTGGTCCAGCTTGCGCTGCTCGTCCTGGGCCTGCTTGAGCAGGCTCGCCTGGGAGTCGGAGACCTGGTTCTGCACCGCGGCGCGCTCCAGGTAGGCGGACGGGTCGGAGTCGAGCATCAGCTGGACCGACGGGTCTATGCCGTTGGTGCGGTACTGGTCGGCGGCGACCGCGCCGAGCCGGGTCCGCAGCTCGTTCATCGCCTCCTGCCCGCGGGCGACCTTCTCCTGGATCTGGCTGGCCTCGCCCTGGAGCTTCTGCTGCTTCGCCTGGAAGCCGTTGTACTTCTCGATCGCCTGCTCGGCGTCCTCGTTGAGCTGGTCGACCTGTTCCTTGACGGAGGCGAGGCTCGGGGTCGGTTCGGCGTGGGCGGTGCCGGAGGCGAGGACCGCGCCGCCGGCCGCCATGGCCGTGGTGAGGACCGCCATGCGGGCCCGGCTCGGGGGGCTGGGCTTGCGACGCTTTCCCATGGCGGTCGCTCTCCTTCGGGGGAATCTGCGGGACGGTCCGGACCGGGCCGGGGGACGGCTCGGCCGGGGCCGGGGACGGCGAAGGCGGGCAGGGCGAGCAACGGGGGGGTGCTGCCCCGCCCACCTTCTTCGAAGTAACTTAATAGATGAGGGGCCGGGTTCCGCAATCCCCCTGATCATGACGTTTTGGCAGCATGACGGGACATCGATCGCGTTCCGCGCCATCGGCGTTGATCGGACACCGCCCACCGCCGGCGACGGCCGGGACGCGCCCGCCCGGGCCCTCCGACCACCCGTCACGACACCTCCTCCGGCCCCGGGTGTCACCGCCCCGACGCCCGTGGCACTCCTCCTCCCGGGGAGTGCTCGAAATCGGCCGAATCGAGGGAAAGGTCACACGGGATCCCCCTCCTGCGGCCCTGCGAACGGGCGCTAACCTGCGCACATGAAGGTCCCGCCCGAAAGGCTCCCCCTCGCCGCCGAGTTCCCGGCCGCACACCGTGAGCAGTGGCAGCAGCTCGTCCAGGGTGTGCTGCGCAAGTCCGGTGCCCAGCCCGAGGACGGCCCCGCCGCCGAGCAGGCGCTCGCCACCCGGCTCCAGGACGGGCTGAGCGCCCGCCCGCTGTACACCGCCGAGGACACCGCCGCGGACCCGGGCTACCCGGGCTTCCCGCCGTTCGTGCGCGGTGGCCGGCCGCAGGGCTCCGCCGTGGCCGGGTGGGACGTCCGCCAGCGGCATGCCGACCCGGACCGCCGGCGCACCAACGAGGCCGTGCTGGCCGACCTGGAGCACGGCGTGAGCTCGCTGTGGCTGGAACTGGGCGGCGCGGGCCTGCCGGTGGAGGCCCTGCCTGAGGCACTGGCCGGGGTGTACCTGGACCTCGCCGCCGTGACGCTCGACGCCGGACCCGAATTCACCGACGCCGCCGAGCAGTTGTTCAAGCTCCACGAGGAGCGCGAGGTCTCCCCCGGCGCCGCCGCCGGCAACCTCGGCGCCGACCCGCTGGGCCTCCAGGCCCGAACCGGCGAGAGCACCCGCACCGAGGCGCTGCTCGCCGAGGCCACCGCGCTGGCCGCCCGCTGCGCCGCCGGGTACCCGGGCCTGCGGGCGCTCACCGTGGACGCCCTGCCGTACCACGAGGCCGGCGCCTCCCCCGCCCAGGAACTGGGCTGCTCGCTGGCCACCGGCGTCGCCTACCTGCGCGCTCTCACCGCCGCCGGGCTCCCGGTGGACGGCGCGCTCGGCCAGCTGGAGTTCCGCTACGCCGCGGACGCCGACCAGTTCCTCACCATCGCCAAGTTCCGTGCCGCGCGCCGCCTCTGGGCCCGGGTCGCGGAGGTTTCGGGGGCCGGTGCAGCCGCCTCGGCGCAGCGCCAGCACGCCGTCACCTCCCGGGTGATGATGACCGCCCGCGACCCGTGGGTGAACATGCTGCGCACCACGGTCGCCTGCCTGGCCGCCGGAGTCGGCGGCGCCGACGCCGTCACCGTGCTGCCCTTCGACAGCGCGCTCGGCCTGCCGGACGCCTTCGCCCGCCGGATCGCCCGCAACACCCAGGCGATCCTGCTGGAGGAGTCCCACCTGGCCCGGGTGATCGACCCGGCCGGCGGCTCCTGGTACGTCGAGCAGCTGAGCGAGGAACTGGCGCGGGCCGCCTGGGCCTGGTTCCAGGAGATCGAGCGGGCCGGCGGGCAGCAGGCCGCCCTGGCCTCCGGTCTCGTCGAGGAGCGGATCGCCGCGACCTGGGCGGAACGCTCGGTGAGGATCGCCAAGCGGCGCGAACCGGTCACCGGCGTCAGCGAGTTCCCGCACCTGGACGAGCAGCCGCTGGTCCGCGAGCCGGCCCCGGCCGCGCTCGGCGGCGGGCTGCCGCAGGTGCGCCGCGCCGAGGCCTACGAGGCGCTGCGGGACCGCTCGGACGCGTACCTCGCGGCGAACGGCGCCCGTCCGAGCCTCTTCCTCGCCTCGATCGGCACCGCCTCCGCGCACACCGCGCGCACCACCTTCGCCGCCAACCTGTTCCAGGCGGGCGGCATCGCGACGGTCCCGGCCGAGTCCGTCGACCCGGAGGCCTTCGCCGAGGCGTTCCGGGCCTCCGGCGCGACCGTCGCCTGCCTCTGCTCCAGCGACGCCCTGTACGCCGAGCACGCCTCGTCGGTCGCCGAGGCCCTGAAGGCGGCCGGAGCCCAGCGAGTGCTGCTGGCCGGGCGACTCGCCGAGGTACCCGACGGCGTGGACGAGTTCATCTTCGCGGGCGGCGACGCGGTCGCCGTCCTGACCTCCCTGCTGGACCAGATCGGAGCCGCTCGATGATCCCCGACTTCACCGGAATCGGGCTGGACGGCGGCGCCGCCGGCGTCACGGACAACGCAGGCGTCACCGACGACCAGTGGCAGGCCGCCTGGCGCCGGTCCACCGGCAAGGACGTCGACGAGCTGGTCTGGGACACCCCCGAGGGCATCGGCGTCAAGCCGCTGTACACCGGGGCCGACCTGGCCGGGCTGGACTTCCTGGAGACCTACCCGGGCATCGCCCCGTACCTGCGCGGGCCCTACCCGACCATGTACGTCAACCAGCCCTGGACCGTCCGCCAGTACGCGGGCTTCTCCACCGCCGAGGAGTCCAACGCCTTCTACCGCCGCAACCTCGCGGCCGGCCAGAAGGGCCTGTCGGTCGCCTTCGACCTGCCCACCCACCGCGGCTACGACAGCGACCACCCGCGTGTCACCGGCGACGTCGGCATGGCGGGCGTCGCCATCGACTCGATCTACGACATGCGCCAGCTGTTCGACGGCATCCCGCTGGACAGGATGTCCGTGTCGATGACCATGAACGGCGCCGTGCTGCCGGTCCTCGCGCTGTACATCGTCGCGGCCGAGGAGCAGGGCGTACCGCCGGAGAAGCTCGCCGGGACCATCCAGAACGACATCCTCAAGGAGTTCATGGTCCGCAACACCTACATCTACCCGCCGCAGCCGTCGATGCGGATCATCTCGGACATCTTCGCGTACACCTCGCAGAAGATGCCCCGGTACAACTCGATCTCCATCTCCGGCTACCACATCCAGGAGGCGGGTGCGACGGCCGACCTGGAGCTGGCCTACACCCTGGCCGACGGGGTGGAGTACCTGCGCGCGGGCCTGGACGTGGGGCTGGACGTGGACGCCTTCGCGCCGCGGCTGTCGTTCTTCTGGGCGATCGGCATGAACTTCTTCATGGAGGTCGCCAAGCTGCGCGCGGCCCGGCTGCTGTGGGCCAAGCTGGTCAAGCAGTTCGACCCGAAGAACCCCAAGTCCCTTTCGCTGCGCACCCATTCGCAGACCTCGGGCTGGTCGCTCACCGCCCAGGACGTGTTCAACAACGTCACCCGCACCTGCGTGGAGGCGATGGCGGCGACCCAGGGCCACACCCAGTCGCTGCACACCAACGCCCTGGACGAGGCGCTGGCCCTGCCCACCGACTTCTCCGCGCGGATCGCCCGCAACACCCAGCTGCTGCTCCAGCAGGAGTCGGGCACCTGCCGGGTCATCGACCCGTGGGGCGGCTCCGCGTACGTCGAGAAGCTGACCCACGACCTGGCCCGGCGCGCCTGGGAGCACATCCAGGAGGTCGAGGCGGCCGGCGGCATGGCCAAGGCGATCGACGCCGGCATCCCCAAGCTGCGTGTCGAGGAGGCCGCCGCCCGTACCCAGGCGCGGATCGACTCCGGCCGGCAGCCGGTGATCGGCGTCAACAAGTACCGGGTGGAGAACGACGAGCAGATCGACGTGCTCAAGGTCGACAACTCCTCGGTGCGCGCCCGCCAGGTCGAGAAGCTTCGCCGGCTGCGCGAGGAGCGCGACGAGGCTGCGTGCCGCGATGCGCTGCACGCCCTCACCCGGGCCGCCGAGGCCGGCCCGCAGCGCGGCGGCTCGCTGGACGGCAACCTGCTGCACCTGGCCGTCAACGCGGCCCGGGCCAAGGCCACCGTCGGCGAGATCTCGGACGCCCTGGAGAAGGTGTACGGCCGCCACTCCGGCCAGATCCGTACCATCTCCGGTGTGTACCGAGACGAAGCGGGCCCGTCGGCCTCCCTCCAGCGCACCCGCGACCTGGTCGAGCGGTTCGAGCAGGCCGAGGGCCGCCGTCCGCGCATCCTGGTCGCCAAGATGGGCCAGGACGGCCACGACCGCGGCCAGAAGGTGATCGCCACCGCCTTCGCCGACCTCGGCTTCACGGTGGACGTCGGCCCGCTGTTCCAGACCCCGGCCGAGGTCGCCCGCCAGGCCGTCGAGGCCGACGTGCACATCGTTGGTGTCTCGTCGCTGGCCGCCGGGCACCTCACGCTGGTGCCCGCGCTGCGCGCCGAACTCGCCGCGGCGGGGCGGGAGGACATCACCATCGTGGTCGGCGGCGTCATTCCGCCGCAGGACTTCGACGCCCTGTACGAGGCGGGCGCGGCGGCGGTCTTCCCGCCGGGGACGGTCATCCCGGACGCGGCGTACGACCTGCTGAAGTCCCTGGCGGCCGACCTCGGCCACGAGCTGTGATCGCCTGATCGTATGCCTCCGCGGACGATCGACCTCGACAGCTATGTGACGGGTGTGTTGGACGGCTCGCGCGCCTGGATCGCGCGCGCCGTCACCCTCGTCGAGTCCACCCGGCCCGACCACCGCGCGCTCGCGCAGCAGCTGCTCCAGCGGCTGCTGCCGCACGCGGGCGGGGCGGTCCGGGTGGGCATCACGGGGGTGCCCGGAGTGGGCAAGTCGACCTTCATCGACTCCTTCGGGACGATGCTGACGGGCCAGGGGCACCGGGTGGCGGTGCTCGCCGTCGACCCGACGTCCAGCCGGACGGGCGGCTCCATCCTGGGCGACAAGACCCGGATGGAGCGGCTGGCCGTCGACCCTGCCGCCTTCGTCCGGCCGTCGCCGACCTCGGGGACGCTGGGGGGCGTCGCCAAGGCCACCCGGGAGTCCATGGTGGTCATGGAGGCGGCGGGCTACGACGTGGTGCTCATCGAGACCGTGGGCGTCGGGCAGTCGGAGACGACGGTGGCCGGGATGGTGGACACCTTCCTGCTGCTCAGCCTCGCCCGGACCGGCGACCAGCTCCAGGGCATCAAGAAGGGCGTCCTGGAGCTCGCGGACGTCATCGCCGTCAACAAGGCCGACGGCCCGCACGAGACCGATGCTCGCGCTGCGGCCCGCGAACTCGCGGGTGCGCTACGACTGTTGCAGGCCCCGGACGCGGCGTGGACGCCACCGGTACTTACGTGCAGCGGCCGCGACGGCGCCGGCCTGGACGTGCTGTGGGAGCGGTTGCAGCAGCACCGCAAGGTCCTCGACGCCACCGGCGCCCTGGCCGCCAAGCGCCGCGAACAACAGGTCGAGTGGACCTGGGCCATGGTCCACGACCAGCTCTACGCGCGGCTGCACGAGAACCCCGAAGTGCAGCGGCTCACCCCGGAACTGGAGGCCCAGGTACGGGCCGGTACGCTGCCGGCGGGGCTGGCCGCGCAACGGATCCTGGACAGCTTCTTCGGTACCGCCTGAGGGAGTTGAGGGGCATCGCCACCATCGTCGAGGACGTCGCCGTCGAGGCCGACGCGGAGTCCGTGTGGGCCGCCGTCCGGGACGTGGGCGCCGTACACCGGCGCCTCATCCCCGGGTACGTCCTCGACACCCGGATCGAGGGCGACGTCCGGTACCTGACCATGCCGGGCGGGGCGGTGATCCGCGAACTGATCGTCAGCATCGATGATGACCTGCGCCGGCTGGCGTACTCGGCCGTCGAGGGCTTCAAGATCCCGCTGACGCATCATCACGCCTCGTTCCAGGTCCTCCCTGAGAGCCCGGGCCGCTGCCGCCTCCTCTGGACCACGGACGTGCTGCCGCACGAGCTGGCCGACCAGGTCCGCCTGCGGGTCAGCCGGGGCGCCCAGGTCATGAAGGAGACCCTGGAGGCCGGCTGACGGTCGTACGCGGCTACGCAGCGGGCAGGAGCCAGCTCGGCCCGCCGGGTTCGCCGATCCAAACCCGTTGGCTTTCGGGCGTCACGGTGATGCCGTACTGGTCGCGGCCCGGTCGGCCCTGGTCGTCCCAGACCGCGTGCGCCCGCTCCACCGTGTCCCACAGCCTTCGCGGCCCGGACTGCCGGGCCATGCCATCCTCTACGCGAGCCCAGGAACCGTCACCGGCCCACACCTGGCATGCCGTCACCTGTTGGTGTTGGTCGCACTCGGTGGACTGTCCCAGGCCCGGGAGAACAATCGACAGCAGGTGCCGAAACGAGTCGTCCCCGATGACGCCCGGGGGCACGCCGGTCGTCCGGTCGGCGGTGCCGGCCGGGGTACCGGGGTACGGAGGGATGCCGGTGGCACCCTCCTCGCGAACCGTCATGAAGTATGACCCGAAAGGCAGGAACCGGCCCGAGGCACCACCGCCCTCGCGTCCGGTCGGCCGTCACCCACGAGAAGTCGCACTCCCTCGTGAAGTGCGAGTACGTGTGGAAGAGGGCCGACGACTGGATCGAGTTCCCGCGGTCGACGGAAGGACCGGTCGTCAGGCGCGATGGCCAGGTGCTCGACGCCTGATCCGAGGAGGGCGCGGCAACGACCCTCCAGGGCCGGGCGGCCCGGTCCCGGATGCGCCGACGGGCATCTCGTGCGATCCGGAGCCCACCCCTTGCCGCGAGGCGGTCCGGGGCTCGGCAGCCCCTACCGCCGGCGGCCGTGACGACGGGCGAGCCGGGTCTCCGCCTTGAGGAGCAGGGGCATCAGGGCGTAGACGACGACTGGGACGACGAGGGCGGTCATGACCAGGGTGCGCAGCGCCAGTGGCACGTTGCCGAGGTACGGCCCGAGGAGGAGGAAGGCGGTGGTGATGGTCGGGTAGACGGCGAGCCAGGTGAGCAGGGCGCGGCGGTGGACGGACGGGGCGGCGGGGGCGCCTGCGGGTGCTGCTGCGGTGACGGTGTCGGTGGTCATGGCGCGGGTCCTCCCCTTGACGAGTGGCCGGAGCCCAAATCTCCAACCCTTCGGTTGGAGTTTGGCACGCGCGGGCGCAGATGTCCAACCGAAGGGTTGGAGTTTTGGGATATCGTTGGGCCATGGCCTGGGACACCGCACGCACGCAGCAACTCCTCCTCGACGCCGCGGTCGAGGAGTTCGCCGAGTCCGGCCCGGACGGGGCCCGGATCGCCCGGGTGGCGACCCGGGCGGGGGTGAACAAGGAGCGGATCTACCAGTACTTCGGCAACAAGGAGCAGCTCTTCTCCGCCGTGCTGACGTCCGAACTCGGCAAGCTGGCCGAGGCGGTGCCGCTCGCCCCGGCGGCGGGGCTGGACCTCGGCGACTACGCCGGGCGGGTCTTCGACTACCACTCGGCCAACCCGCACTTCTCCCGGCTGCTGGCCTGGGAAGGCCTGCAACGCGGCGCGGAGTCCGAGGAGTTGGCGGCCGGGCCGGAGCGCACCGCCCACTACCGCGAGAAGGTCGCCGCCGTCGCCGCCGCGCAGCGCAGCGGCGAGGCGGCCGGGGACGTGGATCCGGCGCGGCTGATGTTCGCGGTGATCGGCCTGGTGAACGCGTGGTTCACGCTGCCGCAGATGGTCCGCCTGCTGCTCGCCGGTCCGGCGGACCACGCGACGGACCGGGCGGCCCTGGTCACCCTGGTCCGTCGGCTGACGGCGCCCGCCGGCGGCTGAGCGGCCCTCTCGTTCAGCCGCGGCGGACGGTCTGGCGGGCGCGGCGGACGGTGCGGTGGAGGCGCTGGACGGCGATGAAGCGGTGCATGGCGTCGGCCAGGGTGAGGCGGTACTTGAGCCGGAGCTGGGCGTTGAGGTCGGCGGCCCGCTCGGGGCCGATGGCGTGCAGGAGGCGGCTGACATGCCGCTGGTAGACCTCCCAGTAGTTGCGGTCGCCGTCCGGGACGGTCCAGAAGAACATCGGGATCTCCTCGACCAGGCAGTTGCGGTCGTAGGCCCGCAGGTGCTCGGCGAAGACCGGCTCGGGGCGGGCGAGCAGCCACTCGCGGACGAGTTCCATCGAGCGGACGCGGTCGACCAGGCCGCGCGGGTCGGTCTTCTTCTGGGTGATGGAGAGGTTGCCGTCCTCGCGCACGCGCCAGTGGTAGATCGGCTCGGCGAGCACGTCGACCCGCTCGGCGAGGAAGTGGTGGGGCACGCTGACCGGGGCGTCCTCGTACAGGATGCCCTCGGGGTACAACAGGCCGGCCGCGTCGAAGAAGGAGCGCCGGTAGACCTTGTTCCAGGCGGTGCGGTCGGTGACCAGGGCGGGCAGTTCGCGGACGTGGGTGCGCAGCCGGGTCTCGCGGAACGGGCGGCGGTGGGCGTGCGAGGGGGTGAGGCCGGTGGTGCGCAGCCGCAGGGCGTTGCCGGCGGCGAAGTCGGAGCCGGTGTCGTCCAGGGTGCCGATCATCAGCTGGTAGGCGTGCGGCGGGAGGGTGTCGTCGCTGTCGACGAAGGCCAGGTACTCCGTGCCGGGGGTGAGGTGGCGCCAGCCGGTGTTGCGGGCGGCGCCGAGGCCCTTGTTCTCCTGCCGGATCAGCCGGAAGCGCTGGTCCTGTTCGGCGTACGCCTGGGCGATGGCCGGGCCGTCGTCGGTCGAGCCGTCGTCGACCATGACGCACTCGAAGTCCCCGAAGGTCTGCGCCGCGATCGAGTCCAGGCACTCCCGGAGGTAGCGCTCGACGTTGTAGACCGGGACGACGAGGGAGAGACGCGGGGCCATCGGGCGCCCTTTCGCTCAGGAGCGGACGGGCCGGGAGGCCGTTGCCGGCCGGTCACCGGCAGTGGTCCGAGCGAGCGTAGGGAGCGCACGCGACCGGCAGGCGAACGGTGGGTGGCGTCCGTCCTGCGGCGGGGTGCATCGGCTGTGTCCGGCGTCAACTCCCGTGACGGACAACCCCGATGGGGAAAGGGATGGGTCCCGGACCGCCCGACCGGCCCGGGACCCTGCGTCACGCGACGCGCATCAGCGGATCAGCTGATCAGGCGCTCTTGACGGCCGCGAAGCGGCTGGACACGTCCTGCCAGTTGACGACGTCCCACAGGCGGGTGACGTAGTCCGGGCGCACGTTGCGGTACTGGAGGTAGTAGGCGTGCTCCCACGCGTCGAAGGCCAGCAGCGGGGTGGTGTTCTGGCCGACGTTGCCGTGGTGGTCGTAGACCTGCTCGACGATCAGGCGCTGACCGAGCGGCTCCCAGGACAGGATGCCCCAGCCGGAGCCCTGCACGCCGGTGGTGGCGTTGGTGAGCTGCTTCTTGAACGCCTCGAAGCTGCCGAAGTGCTCGGTGATGGCGTCGGCCAGCTCACCCTCGGGGCGGTCGCCGCCCTCGGGCGAGAGGTTCTGCCAGAACAGCGAGTGCAGGACGTGGCCCGACAGGTGGAAGGCGAAGGTCTTCTGCAGGCCGACCAGGCCGCCGAACTGCTCCTTGTCGCGGGCCTCGGCCAGCTGGTCCAGGGTGTCGTTGGCGCCCTTGACGTACGCGGCGTGGTGCTTGGAGTGGTGCAGCTCCAGGATCTCGGCCGACATCGCCCGCTCCAGCGCGGAGTAGTCGTACGGCAGGTCGGGAAGCGTGTAGGTGCCCATCAGGACACGGCCCCTTTCGGCGGGTTGAACGGTGGTGATCGTGCCGGGACAACACTATTGCGTATCAGTTGCAAGAACGAAGCATGGGCTCCTGCTTATTCCTCACGCCCCGTCGGGCACAATGGTCACCGTTCCGTGTAATGACCGACGAGGTGAGTGGCTGTGACAGGGTCGCCGGTGGTGCTGGGCATCGAGTCCTCCTGCGACGAGACCGGCGTGGGCCTGGTGCGCGACGGCGTGCTGCTCGGCCAGGCGGTGGCCTCGTCGATGGACGAGCACGCCCGCTACGGCGGGGTGGTGCCCGAGATCGCCGCGCGGGCGCACCTGCACGCCATGGCGCCGGCGGTCCGGGAGGCCCTGGACCGGGCCGGGCTCACCCTGGAGGACGTCGGCGCGGTCGCGGTGACCACCGGTCCAGGGCTGGCCGGGGCGCTACAGGTGGGCGTGGCCGCCGCCAAGGGGTACGCCTTCTCGCTCGGCGTCCCGCTGTACGGCGTGCACCACCTCGCCGGGCACGTCGCCGCCGCCACCCTGGACGGCGGGCCGCTGCCCGACCCCTGCGTGGTGCTCATCGTCTCCGGCGGCCACACCTCGCTGCTGCTGGTGCGTGACCTGGCCCGCGACCCGATCGTCCACCTCGGCGACACCCTGGACGACGCGGCCGGCGAGTGCTTCGACAAGGTCGCCCGGATCCTGGGGCTCCCCTACCCGGGCGGCCCGGCGATCGACCGCGCCGCCCGTGACGGCGACCCGACGGCCGTCCGGCTGCCCCGGCCGCTGACCGGGCCGCAGGACGACCCGTACGCGTTCTCCTTCTCCGGCCTGAAGACCGCCGCCGCCCGCTGGGTCGAGGCGCGGCGCGAGCCGCACGTGCCGGACGCGGCAGCCGCACTGCAGGAGGCGATCGCGGACGTGCTGACCCGCAAGGCGGTGCGGGCCTGCGTCGACCACGGGATCGGCACCCTGGTGGTGGTCGGCGGGGTCGCGGCCAACTCCCGGGTGCGGGCGCTGGCCGAGCAGCGGTGCGCGGGGGCCGGGATCGCGCTGCGGGTGCCGCCGCTGCGGCTGTGCACCGACAACGGCGCGATGGTGGCGGCGGTCGGTGACCTGCTGGTCCGCGCGGGCGCGGAGCCGGCCCCGGCCGACCTGTCGGTGGATCCGTCGGCGCCACTGGAGTTCGCGGCACTCACCCCCCGGCCGCTCGTGCGGACCTGACGCCACATGCGGTTCCGAGGCTCATGCGGACCTGACGCCCCTACGGTTCCGGGACCCATACGGGCCTGACACGCGTGCGGACCTGACAACGTTTCGGTCTCGCCGACCGGCAATCCGTTCCCGGGCCTTCCCCCCGCGTTCCCCTGTGTGCCATTTTACATGTCACACAGCAAGGCCCGTGCGCCCCACGCCGCGCGGCCGCCCCCACCCCAACGGCCCCGGAGGCCCCCACAGATGCGTCCCTCCCGGATAGCGAAGGACAGCGCGCGCAGGCTCCCTGCACTCGGCGCCGCCCTCTTCCTCGCCCTCGGCCTGTTCGCGCCGCAGGCGAGCGCCGCCGACACTGCCGCCGCGTCGGCCGGCAAGGCGACCGCGCCGGCCGGCAAGCCCGCCGCGCCACGCACGATCCCCGTGCCCAAGTCCCCCGACACCCCCAAGGACGCCCGCCCGCTCGTCTCGGACCCGCAGGCCAAGGCCACCGCCCCGACGGCGGGCAGCACCGTCGGTGCCGCCAAGTCGGCGCGGGCGCTCACGGCCGCCTGCGACGTCTCCGCCTTCACCGGCAAGTCCGGTGCCGCGCTGGTCCAGCAGGTCAAGGCCGCCGGGCTCGACTGCGTCAACTCCCTGTTCCAGCTCACCGGCAACGATGCCAAGGGCGCCTTCAACGAGGCCCAGATGGTCACCGTCGCCAACGCCCTGCGCGACGCCTCCGCCACCTACCCCGGTGACAACTCCACCTCGGCCGGGCAGCTGGTGCTCTTCCTGCGCGCCGGCTACTACGTCCAGTGGTACAACGCGGACACCGTGGGCCCGTACGGCGACAGCCTCAAGACCGCCATCCGCGGTGCACTGGACGCCTTCTACGCCGCCCCGCGCACCAGGGACATCAGCGACGCCAACGGCGCCACCCTCGCCGAGGCCGTCACCCTGATCGACAGCGCCCAGGAGAACGCCCGCTACACCGGCGTCGTCAAGCGGCTGCTGAACGACTACACCGGCAACTGGCCCGCCGCGATGACCACCGCCGTGGCCAACACCGAGACGGTCATCGAGCGCGGCTTCGACCTGCCGGAGTTCGTCACCGCCCTCCAGGCCGACCCCACCTTCGCCACCACCGTGTCGTCCTTCGTCACCCGCAACAGCAGCCTGATCAACGGCGGCGACCTGGTGACCAAGATCGGCATCCAGCTCGGCAACCTGGTCGCCAGCGACGCTCTGCGCCCCCAGGGCCGGCCGATCCTCAAGGACCTGATCAACCGTTACCCGCTGGTCGGCAACACCGGTCCGCTCACCATGAACCTGCTGTGGTTCACGGAGAAGAAGGACGAGGGCAACTGTTCCCTCTACGGCACCTGTGACGTGCCGGCCAAGCTCGTCCCGCTGGTGCTCACCGTCGACCACACCTGCAACGCCAACCTGCGCATCCGCGCCCAGGACATGACCGCGCAGCAGCTCGCCGACACCTGCACCAGCCTGATCAACCAGGACGCGTTCTTCCACAAGATCGTCAAGGACAGCGGTCCGGTCGCCAACGACAACAACACCAACCTCGAGGTCGTCGTCTTCGACGACTACTACAACTACAGCCTGTACGCCTGGGAGATGTACAAGATCGAGGTCGACAACGGCGGCATGTACGAGGAGGGCAACCCGGCCACGGTCGGCAACCAGGCCCGCTTCATCGCCCACGAGGCCTCCTGGCTGCGCCCCGAGTTCCAGATCTGGAACCTCAACCACGAGTACACCCACTACCTCGACGGCCGCTACGACATGTACGGCGACTTCGAGGCCGGCATGACCACCCCGACGATCTGGTGGGTCGAGGGCCTCGCCGAGTACGTCTCCTACAGCTACCGCGGCGCCCACTACGACGACGCGATCGCCCAGGCCGGCAAGGGCACCTACGCCCTGAGCACCCTGTTCGACACCACCTACGAGAACTCGAACTCCACCCGGACCTACAACTGGGGCTACCTGGCCGTCCGCTACATGCTCCAGTCGCACCCGGACGACGTCAACGCGGTGCTCGCCAAGTACCGTACGGGCGACTGGAACGGCGCCCGCACCATCCTGAAGACCACCATCGGCACCAAGTACGACGCCGACTTCGCCACCTGGCTGAAGGCCTGCGCCGCCGACAACTGCGGCTCGCTGCCCACCGAGCAGCCCAAGGCCCCGCTCTGCACCTCCGCCGACACCCGGCAGTACGACAAGAACTGCCGCCGGGACAACGTCGCCGCCACCACCGGGAACTACAGCTACAACTTCCTGTACCTGCCCGCCGGTGTGAAGCAGCTGACCGTCACCACCAGCGGCGGCACCGGCAACGCCGACCTGTACTACAACGGCGGCGCCTGGGCCACCACCGGCTCGTACCTGGCCAAGTCCACCACCAGCGGCAACGGTGAGACCCTCACCATCAACAACCCGCCGTCCGGCTGGGTGTACTTCAGCCTCTACGCGCAGCAGGGCTTCGGTGGCGTGACCGTCACCACGACCTACAACTGATCACATCACCTGCAACTGACCGACCGCGCCGTACCCGTCGTACGCGCAGAAGGGCCCCGCGGCTTCGCGGGGCCCTTTCGCGTTCCCGTTCCGGGCCCCCACCGCGGATTTCCATGAGTTATAACGATTCGACCACCGAATAGGCCGTTAACGCGGCAAAGAGATCGCACAATTCTCTGCCGATGGGGTGTCCGAGCGACGAGCCTTCGGTTAGGGTCCATGACAGATCAACTCGTTCGGCCCCCGGCGACGGAATGCCGGACACCCCTGACGGCCCGGGTGCGGCATTCTCGCCGCTCCCGAAAACCCCCGGAACGGAGAGTAGTCATGAAGATGATCAAGGCGCTCGTCAAGAAGTTCAAGAAGGACGAGGACCTCGCGAACCACGCGTGGGTGCTGCACGTCATCTGACGTGGTCAGCCGCCGGCGGGGGCTTGGGTCGGCCGCGCCCCCGCTGGCGCGGCGACCTGCCCGGACCTCCTCGGGCAGCGCCGCCCCGACAACATTTCCCTGCCATTTCGAAATGGAGACCTGATTCCCGTGGAAGAAATGGCTCCGACGAAACTTCGCGGCCATTCCATCGTGTTCGCGCCGAGAATTCAGGAGCTTCTGGACAGGGACGAGAAGGTGTTCCGGATCGACCCGGCCAAGGTCGGTGTCGCGGACTCCCGGCTGATGGCCGAAATCGTCGCCGCACGCCCCGTTCTTTCCAGCGAGCGTTCGGTCTACAAACCCGCCGCCGGCTCCGACATCCCCCACGACAGCGCGACCAGGACCATCCGCGCACTGGGGCGGGACGCCATGGCGGGCATCCGGAAGCCACCGCCCCCGGCCCGCGGGATGGCCGGCCCCTGGCCCTACGCCGGCACCTCCTACCTGCGCCGCTGGCTGTTCTCCACCGACCCGCTGCCGGTCTCCCTGCTGTCGAAGCGCGGTGTCACCCGCTCCGACACCCTCTCCCGGCTCGTCGACCGCGCCGTCACCCGCTGGCCCGGCTCCGCCGGCCAGGACGGGTGCACCGCACTGGCCGGGCTGATCCGCGGCGCCGACGACCCGGTGGAGCGCAAGCAGGCCATCGCGATGTACCGGCGGGCGACGGCCACCCTCTGCGACGGCGTGGCCGCACTGACCGGCAACGCCCTGTGGCTCATGGGACCGGAGCGGGACCGGCCGGAGAACCGCGCGAACCTCACCGCGGTCCTCTGGGAGACGCTGCGGCTGCTCCCGCCCGCCTGGATGCTGTACCGCAACGGCGGCGCGGCGTACACCGGACTGCACCCCGAGATCCGGCCCGAGGACGACGTCGCGCTGTTCCCGCTGCTGATGCACCGCCACCCCGACTACTGGTCCGACCCGCTGGAGTTCCGCCCCGAGCGCTGGGACGGCGTCGTGGACCCGGAGAAGGCGCCCGCGTTCATGCCGTTCGGTTTCGACGGCGCCCGCTGCTGGGCCAAGCACCTGGTCGTACCGCTGGCCGAACGCCTGCTGACCGTCGCCCTGGACAGCCGGCTGGTCGTCCGCAGCCCGCAGCAGGAGGCACAGGTGCCGCTGCGCTCCCTGCTCTCCGTACGGTTCGCGGCACAGGTCGGCACCTGACGCCTCGGCACCCCGGAACACCCCTGACACCACGGGACACACCATGGAATCGCCCACACTGGCCGACTGGGTCGGCGACGTCCGGAGCTTCACCGGCCGCCAGTGGCAGCGCGAGCCCGCGCTCTTCACCCCGGAGGCCCTCGCCCCGCCGTTCGACCTCGACGAGCTGGACGCCGCCTTCGACGGCGGCCTGCTGCGCACTCCCTACCTGGAGATGGTCCGCTCCGACAAGGTCACCGTCCCGCCCGAGTCCTTCACCACCTCGCGCGTGGTCAACGGCACGACGCACCACGGCTTCGCGGACCGCGCGAAGGTGCTCGCCCTGCTGCGCCGCGGGGCGACACTGCTGCTGCGCTGCGTCGACCAGTGGCACCGCCCGACCGGCGAGCTGGTGGCCCGGCTGTCCGAGGAACTGGACCGGCGGGTGGAGGCCTTCTTCTTCGTCACCCCGGCCGGCGGCCAGGGCCTCGCGGTGCACCGCGACGACGCCGACGTGTTCGTCCTCCAGGCCGCCGGGCGCAAGACCTGGTACGTCCACGACGCACCGGCGGCGGCGGACTGGCGGCTCGGCGAACTCCCGGACGACGAGCGCTCCCCGCTGCGGCTGCACGGCGTCCTCGAACCCGGTGGCGTGCTCTACGTCCCGCGCGGCTTCGCGCACCGCGCGGTCGGTGCCGGGGGCCTGTCCGCCCACCTGTCGCTGACCGTCCGCGACCTCTCCGTCCAGGACCTGCGTGGAGCCCTCGAACGGCAGTTGACCGAAGGCCTCGACCTGCCCGCGCGCCCGCTCGGCGAGGCCGCGATCAGCGACGCCTGCGCCGCCCTGCTCGACCACGCCCGGGCCCTGCTCGCCGCGCTCGGGCGGGAAGACCTCCTGCGCGCCGCCCGGGCCGACCGGGTCGGCCCGCCGATCGCCCCTGCCCCGCCGGAGACCCTCGCCGAGGCGGCCAGGTCGTGGGAGTCCGGTGCGCCCGTCGCCGGACGCTCCGGGCAGTCCTCCCTCGGCCGCACCTGGCGCAGGCTGCGCGGCGCGGCGCGCGTCGGGGCCTGACGGACCATCGGGATCGGAATCGTCACAACGCGCCACAAATCCTGGCCGGAGGAGCTGGCCGCCCGGCACGGGGCGTCGGTCGAGCGGATCGACGAGCGCACCTTCACCGAGCAGGTCCGGGCGGCCGAGAAGCGGGCGGAGGAACGGACGGAGGAGCAGACGGACCAGGGCTCCTGAGCCCACGCGGGACGGGCGGGCGGGGTGTGCGCCCGCCCCACCCGCCCGCCCGCGCGGGCCCCGCCGCCGTCACTCCGCCCGCAGCGCGTCCACCGTCCGCGCCCGCGCCGCCCGTACGGCCGGGAGCAGCGCGCCGAGCAGGGCGATCAGCACGCCGCCGACGCCGAGCAGGACCAGCACCGGGGTGCCGAAGACGTCCAGCGCGGAGGCCGGGAAGTTCAGCCCGGCGCTGTGGCCCATCGCGGGCACCGTCAGGCCGTGCAGCAGCAGGCCCGCCGGCAGGCCGATCACGCCGCCGACGGCCCCGACCAGGAGCACCGAGGCGAGCACCACGCCCACGGTCTGCGCGGGGGTCATGCCGAGCGCCTTGGTGACGCCCATGTCCCGGGTGCGCTCGCGGATCTCCAGGACGACGGTGTTGAACACCCCGAGCCCGGCGACCACGAGCAGCAGCACGGTCAGGGTGGCGGTGAGCGAGTTCAGCGCGGCGATCGAGCCGCTGGAGCCGTGCGGCCCCCCGGTGTCGGCGGTCATGTGCGCCGGGGCGAGCGCGGCGGTGACGGCGGTGGCGTAGGCGGTGCGGTCGGTGCCCGGCTTCAGCCTGACGGTCCAGAAGTCCGGCCGCGGGGCCGTTCCGGACGGGTAACCGGCGGCGGCGGTGAACAGTTCGTTGGTCCGCATGTGCGGGTCGAAGACCTCGCCGACGATCCGGACGGTGACCGCCCGGCCGTGGGTCGTGAAGGTCACCTGGTCACCGAGCCCGACCGAGGCCTCGGTCAGGAAGGTCGCCGGGGCGACGGCCTCGCCCGGGCCCTGGTACCAGCGCCCGGTGACCATCCGGTAGCCCGCCCAGGAGGAGTCGCCGTCGAAGGCGGTCACGGTGGTGCTGCCCGCCACCCCGGGGACGGTGACGTCCTCGGTGCCCACGCCGAAGTACGCGGCGGTGCCCGGCTGGGCATCCAACGCGGCGGTGACGACGGCCCGGTCGGCCGGGACGGGCCGGGCCACCGGCATCGCGCCGGGCGGGCCGCCGGGACGCGTCGGGTGCACCGCGACGTCCCCGGCGTCGCGGGTCTTCGCCTCCTGCACCCAGCTCATCGTCCCGCCCATGCCCACCGCGAAGACCGCGGCCGCCGTGCCGAACAGCACCGCCGCGAGCATCCCGGCCGCACGGGCCGGACGGGCGAAGGGCTGGGCGAGGCCGAGGCTCAGCGGCCGGGGCAGCGGCAGCCGGGCGGCCAGCGCCGCCGCGCGGCGGGCGACCGCGTCGCGTCGGCCGGCGCCCGCCGTACGGCCGACGGCGAGCGCGTCCACGGTGCGCAGCCGGCCGGCCCGGGCGGCTGCGGCCCAGGCGACCAGCGCGACGGCGGTCAGGGTGCCGCCGGCCACCGCGACGTCCACCCAGGGGGCGAGGCCGGAGGTGTTGGTGCCGTAGAGCGAGCCGGTGGCGGCGAGCACCGGGATGGTCAGCGCGTTGCCGGCGACGACCCCGAGCAGGGTGCCGGCGGTGGCCGGGATCAGCGCCTGGGCGACGTACGCCCGCACCACCTGGGCGGGGGTGCAGCCGAGCGCCTTGAGCACGCCGATCCGCCGGGTGGCGGTGCCGACCGCGCCGGCCACCACGTTCCCCGCCACCAGCACCGCCATCGCCATGCCGAGCAGGCCGAAGGCGACCATGAAGGGCAGGAACAGCGCGGTGTTGCGGTCCGAGCCCTGTTTGGCGGTGAGCCAGGACTGGGCTCCGGTGAGCGACCCGCCGGGGGTGGCGGCCGCGACGGCGGCCCGGTCGGTGTCCATCGCGGCGGTGCTGCCGGCGTCGGCGAACCGGTAGAGCATCTCGTAGCCGGGGGTGCTGCCGGGCGCCGTCAGCGCGGTGAGGGCGTCGGGCGTCACCCAGGCGTCGGCGGTGCGGCTGACGGACCGGGCGACGCCGACGACGGTGAGTGTCGGCGCGCCCGGCAGGGCGGGCAGGCGCAGCGTTCCGCCGATCTCCCCGACCGGGCTGCCGTACGCGGCGGCCAGCACCACCTCGCCCGGCCTGTTCGGCCAACTTCCGTGCAGCAGCTCGACGTTGTCGACTCCTCCAGCGGGATCGGCGCGGCCGGCCACCGTCATCGGTTCCATCGTCGCCCCGACCGGGACGTTCGCCCCGGGGCCCGGCTCGGGGTCGACGGTGACGGTGCGGAAGGGGCCCGCGGCGGCCGTCACCCCGGGGACGTGCGCGGTGGCGGCGATCTGCTCGGCGCTCGCCCGGGCGCCGTCGAAGCGCGCGGTGAGGTGGGCCCCGTGCTGGCCGTCGAAGGCCTGGTCGAAGGGGTCCTGGGAGGCGACCAGCAGTGAGCCGCCGAGGACGGAGCAGGTGGTGGCCACCATCGCGGCCAGTCCGACCGCGACGGACTGCGTCCGACGCCTGCGCACCCCTGCCCGCACCACCCTCCCGAGCGCGGTCATGCCGCCACCGCCGAGTCCGCCTCGACCCGGCCGTCCCGCATCCGGACCGTGCGGGTGGCGCAGTCCTCGGCCAGCGTCAGGTCGTGGGTGACGATCAGGATGGTCTGCCCGTCCTCGTGCAGTTCGCGGAACAGCTCCTTGACGTCCTCGCCGGAGGCGGAGTCCAGCGCACCGGTCGGTTCGTCCGCCAGCAGCAGCGCCGGCCGGTTCATCAACGCCCGTGCCACCGCGACGCGTTGGCGCTCGCCGCCGGAGAGCCGGCCCGGGTGGGCGCGGGCGTGCCGGTCGATGCCGAGCGACTCCAGCAGCTCGCCGGCCCGGCGCCGGGCCTCGGCGCGCGGGACGCCGGCCAGTTCGCCGGCCAGCACCACGTTGTCGGCCACGGAGAGGTCGTCCAGCAGATTGAAGAACTGGAACACCATGCCGATGGTGCCGCGACGGTAGCGGGCCGAGGCCGCCTCGCCGAGCCGGTCCACCCGCACCCCGGCGACGGTGACCGTCCCGGCGCTCGGCCGGTCGAGCCCGGCGACCAGGTTCAGCAGGGTGGACTTCCCGCTGCCGGAGGGGCCGAGCACGGCCACCGACTCCCCCGCCCGCACGCTCAGCGTGACCCCGTCCAGCGCCGCCCGGGCACCCTCGTAGCGGCGGCTCACCCCGCTCAGTTCGATCACCGGTTCGCTGCTCATGACCCCACTCCTCGCCGTTTCCTGCCTGGTGACGAGGACGAAGGTACGAACGGGCGGCCCGCTCCCGCGTCCGCCGCCCGCGGCACCTTCCGTACCGCGTCGGGCGGACGGCCGCCGACGTCATCCTTCCGATGTAGTCGCCGGGTGTACCGGCTGCCCGCCACCCGCGGGGCTGTCCCGAGGGGCTCCCGGCCCCCACAATGTCCCGGTGATCAACCATCCGACGGTGCACCGGCTGCGCGCGGCAACGGCCCGGCTGAGCGGCG
The DNA here is from genome assembly GCF_040683915.1 of Kitasatospora sp. NPDC093102. Lineage (NCBI taxonomy): Bacteria > Bacillati > Actinomycetota > Actinomycetes > Kitasatosporales > Streptomycetaceae > Kitasatospora > Kitasatospora sp. NPDC093102. The sequence continues at coordinate 332,293 of NZ_JBFBFA010000004.1, forward strand.
GCCCGGGCGCGGCTCCCCCACCCCGGCCGACCCGGCGCGGCCGGGCCTTCGACGCGGCCCTCGCCCTGTTCCTCGCCCTCACCAGTGGGCGCTACGCCACCATCGCGGGCGGCCCGCACGAAACGACCATGTCCTGGCTGCTGCTGGTGGTGCCGCTCGTTCCGCTGCCGCTGGTGCTGCGCCGCCGCTTCCCCCTGGCGGTGCTGTGGACGGTGCTGCCGGGCGCCCTGCTGGTCCGGCACCAGTCGGAGGACATCGCGTACTCGGCGGGCGTGACGGTGATGGTCGCCGCGTACAGCGCGGCCGCGTACGGGCGCCGCGGGACGGCCCTGCTGCTGAGCCTGCCGGCCGCGACCGTCGCGCTCGTGGTGCTCTTCGCCGCGGCCAAGCTGCCGCACTTCCCCAACGGGGTGATCGCCGTCCTGGTCATGGTGCCGGTGTTCGCGGTCGCGTACGAACTGCGGATGTGGCGCCGCCGGGTGGAGGAGGGGCGGGAGCGGCTCTCGGCCCTGGAGCGCGAGCAGCTGGCCGCGCTGGAGCGCGCGGTCGAGCTGGAACGGGCGCGCATCGCCCGGGAGTTGCACGATGTGGTCACCCACAACGTGAGCATGATGACGATCCAGGCCGGGGCCGCCCGCAAGATCCTGGACACCGCCCCGGACAAGGCCCGTACGGCGATGGCCGCGGTGGAGTCCGGCGGCCGCGCGGCGATGACCGAACTTCGGCACGTGATGGGCCTGTTGACCATCGACTCGGAGACCGGCGACGCCCCGGCCACCGAGGCCGGCCTCAGTCCGCAGCCGGGCCTCGGCCGTCTGGACGCGCTGGTCCAGGGCGTCCGCCAGGCCGGGCTGCCGGTCGAGCTGAGCGTCCGCGGCGAGCGCCGGCCCGTCCCGCCCGGGGTCGAACTGGCCGCCTACCGGGTCGTCCAGGAGGCGCTCACCAACACCGTCAAGCACGCGGGCGGCGCGGACGCCGCGGTCACCGTCGAGTACGCCCCCGGGCAGCTGCGGGTGGAGGTCACCGACACCGGTGGCCGCCCCACCGGCGCCGCCGCGACCGGCAACGGACGCGGCCTGCTCGGCCTGCGCGAACGCCTCGCCGTCTACGGCGGCACCCTGAACACCGGCCCCCGGCCGCGCGGCGGCTACCGCGTCACGGCCCTGATCCCCCTGGAGATTTCATGAGCGAGCAGCCGCTGCGGGTGGTGGTCGCCGACGACCAGGCCCTGGTCCGCACCGGGTTCCGGCTGATCCTGGAGTCGGAGGGCATCGAGGTGGTGGCGGAGGCCGAGGACGGCGAGCAGGCCGTCGCCGCCGTCCGGCGCAGCAGGCCGGACGTGGTGCTGATGGACATCCGGATGCCCGGCCTGGACGGGCTGGAGGCCGCCCGCCGGATCCTGGCGGACCGCGTGCAGGAGCCGCCGCGGATCATCATGCTGACCACCTTCGACCTCGACCACTACGTCTACGCGGCGATGGCCGCCGGGGCCAGCGGCTTCCTGCTGAAGGACGTCACCCCGGAGCACCTGGCCGCCGCCGTCCGGCTGGTCCGCACCGGGGACGCGCTGCTCGCCCCCGCGATCACCCGTCGGCTGGTCGAGCGCTTCGCCCGCCCGGACGACCCGGCCGCCGCCGTCGCCCCGCACCGGGAGCTGGGCACCCTCACCCCGCGTGAGCTGGAGGTGATGGCGCTGCTCGCCCGCGGCCTCAGCAACGCCGAACTCGCCGCCCGGCTGCGGCTGTCCGAGGCGACGGTGAAGACGCACGTGGCCCGGATCCTCGGCAAGCTGGGCCTGCGGGACCGGGCCCAGGTGGTGGTCGCGGCGTACGAGACCGGGCTGGTCAGCGTGGGGTCGGTACCCGACCCGGCCGCGGGCCGGTGATGCGCGGCGGGAGCCCCGGGGCCGGCCCCGGGGCTCCCGCCGAGCCATCCGCGGGTGCGGATCAGACGAGGTCGAAGCGGTCCGCGTTCATGACCTTCACCCAGGCCGCGACGAAGTCCTCCACGAACTTCTCTTTGGCGTCGTCGGCCGCGTACACCTCGGCGACGGCCCGCAGTTCGGAGTTCGAGCCGAACACCAGGTCGGCGCGGGTGCCGGTCCACTTGACCTTGCCGGAGCCGTCACGCCCCTCAAAGGTGTGCGCGTCCTCCGAGGTGGACTTCCAACTGGTGTCCAGGTCCAGCAGGTTGACGAAGAAGTCGTTCGTCAGCACGCCCGGCGTCTCGGTGAACACGCCGTGCGCGGACTGCTGGTGGTTGGCGCCCAGCACGCGCAGACCGCCGACCAGCACGGTCATCTCGGGCGCGCTGAGGCCCAGCAGGTTCGCCTTGTCCACCAGCAGGTACTCGGCCTGCAGCCCGTTGCCCTTGCCGACCCAGTTGCGGAAGCCGTCGGCCCTGGGCTCCAGTGCGGCGAAGGACTCGGTGTCGGTCAGCTCCTGGGGCGCGTCCACCCGGCCGGGCGCGAACGGCACCTCGACGGCCAGGCCCGCGGCCTTGGCCGCCTGCTCGATGCCGACGCCGCCGGCCAGCACTACGAGGTCCGCCAGCGAGACCTGCTTGCCGCCGGCCTGCGCGTTGAACTCCTGCTGCACGCCCTCCAGCGCCCGCAGCACCCTGGCCAGCCGGTCGGGCTCGTTGACCTCCCAGCCGGCCTGCGGCTGCAGCCGGATCCGGCCGCCGTTGGCGCCGCCGCGCTTGTCGCTGCTGCGGAAGGAGGAGGCCGCCGCCCAAGCGGTGGAGACCAGCTCGGAGACCGAGAGGCCGGTGGCGGTGATCCGCCGCTTGAGGTCGGCGACGTCCGCGGCCTCGACGGTCCCGTACGAGACCGACGGCATCGGGTCCTGCCAGAGCAGCTGCTCGCTCGGGACCTCCGGGCCGAGGTAGCGCACGACCGGGCCCATGTCGCGGTGGGTCAGCTTGAACCACGCGCGGGCGAAGGCGTCGGCGAACTCGGCCGGGTTCTCCATGAAGCGCCGGGAGATCGGCCCGTAGACCGGGTCGAAGCGCAGCGACAGGTCGGTGGTGAGCATGTTCGGGGCGTGCCGCTTGTTCCGGTCGTGCGCGTCCGGGACGGTGCCCTTGCCGGCGCCGTCCTTGGGCTTGTACTGCCAGGCGCCGGCCGGGCTCTTGGTGAGCTCCCACTCGTAGCCGAACAGCGTCTCGAAGAAGCTGTTGTCCCAGGTGGTCGGGGTGGCCGTCCAGGTGACCTCCAGACCACTGGTGATCGCGTCGGCGCCCACACCGGTGCGGAAGCTGCTCTTCCAGCCGAGGCCCTGCTGCTCCATCGGCGCGTCCTCGGGGTCCGGGCCTACGCTGTCCGCCGGGCCGGCGCCGTGGGTCTTGCCGAAGGTGTGGCCGCCGGCGATCAGCGCGACGGTCTCCTCGTCGTTCATCGCCATCCGGTAGAAGGTCTCGCGGATGTCTCGGGCGGCGGCGATCGGGTCCGGGTTGCCGTTGGGGCCCTCGGGGTTGACGTAGATCAGCCCCATCTGGACGGCGGCCAGCGGGTTCTCCAGCTCGCGGTCGCCGGTGTAGCGCTCGTCGCCGAGCCAGGTGGTCTCGGGGCCCCAGTAGACGTCCTCGTCCGGCTCCCACTCGTCGACGCGGCCGCCGCCGAAGCCGAAGGTCTCGAAGCCCATGCCCTCCAGGGCCACGTTGCCGGACAGGACGATCAGGTCGGCCCAGGACAGGGCGCGCCCGTACTTCTTCTTCACCGGCCACAGCAGGCGGCGGGCCTTGTCCAGACTGGCGTTGTCGGGCCAGCTGTTCAGCGGGGCGAAGCGCTGCTGGCCGCCGCCGGCGCCACCGCGGCCGTCACGGATCCGGTAGGTGCCGGCGCTGTGCCACGCCATCCGGATGATGAACGGACCGTAGTAGCCGAAGTCGGCCGGCCACCAGTCGTGCGAGGTGGAGAGCGCCTCCTGGATGTCACGCTTGACGGTCGGGAGGTCGAGCGCGCTGAAGGCCGCGGCGTAGTCGAAGTCGCCTCCGAGCGGGTTGGCCACGGCGGGGTTCTTGGCGAGGATCTTGAGGTTCAGCCGTTCCGGCCACCACTGGCGGTTTCCGCCGCCCTGGGTGGGGTGCGGCGCGCGCCCGTGGTTCACCGGGCAGCCCTCCGCCTTCGCCTCTACGCCGGTTGCATCGTGGATGTCAGACATGGGAATCCTTCCCTCACAAGGCGGATCACGGTGTCTTCTCTGCTACCTACGGCACCTACTGCTGCTGTCTGGTCCTAGCGCGCCACGTGTTGTCATTGCTCGCCACTGCGTACGGCAGCGACGGGAGTCACGTGCTGCTGCTACCCAGGCTAGCGCCGGAGCCGATCCTACGATGGACGGAATCCAAGTCAAGAAAGACACCAAGGCCATATCCGATCGGGATCCGGAGGGCGCCGGAGGTGAATTGGTAAACTCCGATCCTCCCCTTGACCTGAATAGGTGAACCGATATGAGTGACCTGCTGGAGCGGCTGCGCGGGCGCGGCTGGCGCCTCACGTCCCAGCGGCGTGTCGTGGCCGAGGTCCTGGACGGCGAGCACGTGCACCTGACCGCCGACGAGGTGCACGCCCGGGCGGCGGAGCGCCTTCCGGAGATCTCCCGGGCGACGGTCTACAACACCCTCGGCGAACTGGTCACCCTGGGCGAGGTGGTCGAGGTGTCCACCGACGGGCGCGCCAAGCGTTACGACCCCAATGCGCACCGCCCGCACCAGCACCTGATCTGCACCGGCTGCGGCGCCATTCGCGACGTCCACCCGCGGGGCAACCCGCTGGCCGACCTCCCGGCCGAGCAGCGCTTCGGGTTCGCCGTGTCGCAGGCGGAGGTCACCTACCGGGGGCTGTGCCCGGACTGCACGGGCTGATCGCTGCGGCGGCCGGCCCGGGACCAGGGCAGGACCGGGCGGGTCGCTCGGCAGCCGACGGATTACTCTCCCGGTCGCGGCCGCCACGTTTCGGGGGCCGCGCCACGTGGTCGCGGGCCCGACTCCGTCGGCGGGCGGCAGCGGCTGGTATGCCGTGATGATTGAGGTATGTGGGTACAGGCGGATCACGAACCGGATGACGCCCGCCACCGGGAGTTCGGGGTCGCATCGCTGCACGTCGCGGTGCCCTCCGCGGCTGCCGGACTCCCGCCGCCGTTCGTGGGGCCGCGGCGGTCCGCTTGGCCCGCCCGTGCCCGGCCGGTCCACCGCGGCCTCCCGTTCGACCGGGCACGCCGCCACCGGAGCACGCGGTGAGGCTCCCGGGCCGCGGCGGGGCCGACCGGCACCGTGTGACCGAACCAGGCGGGACGGAGCCGCAGGTGCCCGCCCCGCCGGCATGGATACGCTGGCTGCCGGCCATCTATGTCGCGGTCATCCTCGCGCTGGAACCGATCACTCCCGTGCAGTGGCCGGTGAGTTTTCTGCTCATCGCCCTGCCCGTCGTCGCCGCCTACGCCCATGGTCCCGCCTTCGTCGTCGCCATCACGGTCTTCGCCGTGCTCTTCGAAGGCGTCCTGGCGGGCACTCCGTGCTGTGCGGGCCGCGCCGTGGGTTACCTGTGGGACCGCCACTACGTCGCCACCTACTTCTCCACGGCACTGGTCGGGGTGCTGGGCGCCCTTCTGGCCGCCCACCGAACGCGCCGGGAACGCACCCTGGCCACCGTGCGCTCGGTGGCCGAGACGGCGCAGCGCGTGCTGCTGCGTCCGGTCCCCCACCTCCTGGGCCGCATCAGCATCGAAACCCTGTACCTGTCGGCGGCTGCGGAGGCCCGGATCGGCGGCGACCTCTTCGAGGCGATGAGCACCGCGCACGGTGTGCGCCTGCTGATCGGCGACGTCCGGGGCAAGGGCCTGCTCGCGGTGGAGACGGCCGCGGCGATGCTGGCCGCCTTCCGCGAGGCCGCCTACGACGAGCCCGATCTGCCCGCGATAGCGCGCAGATTGGAGCGGAGCATGAGCCGCCGAGCCGCCCAGCTCCCCGGCAGCGAGGAACGCTTCATCACCACGGTGCTCGCCGAGATTCCCGGCGACGAGCCCGTGGTCCGCATCGTCAACTGCGGCCACCCCCCGCCCCTGCTCATCGACCGGGGCCGGGTCAGCGAACTGGCCCCGCGTGATCCGTCACCGCCTCTCAACCTCGGTGTGCTGCTCGGCGGCGACTACCACGTCGACGTGGAGCCCTTCCGGCCGGGCGACCAACTGCTGCTGTACACCGACGGCGTGACCGAGACCCGCGACCGCACCGGGGCCTTCTACCCGCTCGCCCGGCGGGTCCGTGACTGGACCGCCCTGCCGCCACGCGAGCTTTTGAACCGCCTGCACCAGGACCTGATCGCGTACAGCGACGCCGCCCTCGACGACGACATCGCCGTGCTTGTCGCGCAGCGGCTCCCCGGCAGGGAGGAGCCGGCCCACTCGCCGGGCCCGCCCGGGATGAGCTGAAGGGCAGGCTCGGTGTCAGCGACTGCGGCGGCGGCAGGGCGGTACGGCGGCGCTGACGCGAACCGATCACACGGGCTCCGTCAGCACCGCCCTCGCTACCTGCCCCAGATCGTCCGGTACGCCTGGCGGTAGCCCGGCGGGTCCCAGGAGGTTGCTCCGCCGCTGTTGGCGGCGGTGGTGATGTGGGCCGGGGAGACGTAGCCGCTGGCGGGCTGGTGGGAGAAGGCGCGGTTGAACTCGTCGACGATCTGCCAGCCCTGCGCGGTGAGGGGCTCGGGGACGGTGGCGGCCTGGAACTGTCTGCTGTCGATGCGCTGGAAGGCCGAGGGGTCGCCGTCGCCCGCGCCGATGTTGTACGGGGCGCCGTCGCCGGGCCTGCCGGCCGCGCGCAGGGCGGGCGCGGCGTCGGCGAAGTACAGGTCGTTGATGGCGACGGAGTGCGTCCACTGGCCCTGGAAGCGGGCGAGGAGGGCGGAGACCTCCTGAGGGGTGCGGACGGTCGCGTCCGGGATGGGGATGTTCGCGGAGGCCAGGAGTCTCACGCCGGGGCAGGTGGCGAGTTCGCCCTTGATCAGCTGGGACTTGTTCTTGGCGAACGGGATCGAGTCGTCGGTGAAGACGACGACTCCGGCGTTGCCGTCGGACTCCGCGATGACCCAGTCCGCGCTGAGCCGCGCGACCTCCCCGACCCTGGTGGTGACGTTGCTGAAGAGCGGGGGGTTCGTGCTCGGCCCGGGAGCCTCGACCGCGTGCCATCCGACGAGCGGGATGTGGGCCGTGCCGGCCTGCGCGACCTGTTGCGAGGTCAGGCCCGGGTCGAAGCCACCGATGACGATGCCCGAGGGTCGGAGGTTCACCGCCTGGCCGAGCGCCGCCTGGATGCCGGCGGGCGTGCCCTGTCCGTCGATCACCCGGACGCTCCAGCCGATGACCGCCGCGGCTTCGATGACGCCCCTGGCGACGCCCGCCACGCCGGGGTTGGTCATGGTCTGGGCGACGAAGGCGATGGTCCTGCCGGGAGCCGCCCTGGGGCCGCTGGTGGGGCCGGTCCAGGGGGTGTCGACCTGCTCGGCCTGCTGGACGTCCGCCTTCGCCCTGGTGAGGGTGGCCGCCGGGCAGCCGGCGCTCGACGGCCCTGCGACGGGGGCCCCGGTCCCGGTCGACACGCCGCGCTGGCAGCCGTCCAGCGCGGTGCCCGCCGTTGCCAGCATGACCGCCGCCAGCACGGTCGCGGCACCGCGCTTCACGGCGTGTCCCGGGAGGATGCCGCGTCCGTCGACGGCGGCGTGCGCGAACCGCGGGTCCCGGCGCCACCGGCGCGCAGCCGGCGGCGTACGGAGTAGCCGGCCAGGCCGACGGCGAGGAGCAGCGTCGCGCCGTTGAACAGCGGCACGGCCCAGAAGTCGGCGCCGAGCTGCCCGATGCCGGCCAGGCCGATGGCGAGGACGGCGACGGCGACCACGGTGCCCAGGCTGTTGGCGCGTCCGGGTTTGATGGCGGTGGAGCCGAGCAGCGCGCCGACGAACGCGGGCAGCAGGTACTCCAGGCCGACGCTCGGGTTGCCGATCTGCTGCTGCGCGGCGAGCAGGACCCCCGCGAAACCGACGACCAGGCCCGATCCGGCGAAGGCGTAGACGCTGTAGCGGCGGGTGGGGATTCCGACGAGTTCGGCGGCGCGCGGGTTGGAGCCGATGACGTACAGGTACCGGCCGAGCGGCAGCCGCTCCTGGAGCAGCCACAGGACGGCCGCGAGCGCGAGCACGTAGGAGGCGGACACCGGCAGTCCGAGGAACGTGGAGTCGTAGAGGTCGGTGAAGGCGGCCGGCAGACCGCCCGTGCCGGGGAGGACCCGGGCGCCACCGGTGATCCAGCCGGTGAAGGCGTACAGGATGCTGCCGGTGCCGAGCGTGGCGATGAAGGAGTCGATCCGCCCGTACTCGACGATGACACCGTTGAGGGCCCCGAAGGCCGCTCCGCCCAGGATCACGGCCAGGCAGGCGAGCGGCCAGGGCCAGTTGCCGTCGACGATGAGCCGCAGCACCGCGACGTGCGCGAGGCCGAGGCCGTAGCCGATGGACAGGTCGAATCTGCCGGTGGCGATGGGGATCGTCGCGCCGAGCGCGAGGATGGCGGGGATCGACTGGTTGGACAGGATCGAGGAGACGTTGTCGAGGGTGGGGAAGGTGTTCGGCAGCGCGACGGAGAAGATCAGGAACAGCAGCGCGGCGAGGGCCGGCAGGCCGTAGCTGCCGATCAGGTGCCCGTGCCGGCGCCCTCGGGGGATCGGCGGAAGGAGCGCGCGGTCATCGGCCTGTCGCACGCCCGTTGCCGTCACCGCCGGTGACGGGAGGCATGGCCGAGGCGGCTGAGGTGAGTTCGGTGGCGGTGAGGGCCGCACCGGTCAGCTCCGCGGTCACCGTCCCGCGGACGAACACCAGGGCACGGTGGCACACGGTGGCGACCTCCTCGAAGTCGGTGGAGACGAGCAGGACCGCGAGGCCGTCGGCAAGCGCCCGGTCGAGCAGGCGGTAGAGCTCGGCCTTGGCGCCGATGTCGATGCCGGCGGTCGGCTCTTCGAGGATCAACAGTCGCCGGTGCACCCGGAGCCACCGGCCGACCATGATCTTCTGCTGGTTCCCGCCGGACAGCGTGGCGATCGGCGCCTCGCTGTCACGGGGGTGCACCGAGAAGCGCTCGATCAGGGCGGCGGCCCGGGCCCGCTCGCGCCGGGGGCTGATCCAGTGCAGCGCCGGCCGGCCGCCCGCCCGGGGGTTCGCCAGAAAGTTCTCACGGACCGTCAGTTCCGCGGCGCAGCCCTCCTCCTGGCGGTTGCCGGCGACCAGGCCGACGCCGGCGCCGACGGCACCGGCCACCGTGTGCGGGGTGTACGGTCGGCCGTCGAGCAGGGCCCGCCCGCCGAGGATCGGACGGGCTCCGGCGAGGGCGCGGCCCAGGTCGACATGGCCGGCGCCGGTGAGGCCCACCATGCCGAGGATCTCGCCGGCGCGCAGCTTGAGGCTGACCGGCCCGGCGTTCGCGGTCCGCACCGCGTCGAGGCTCAGCACCACCGGGCCCTCGGCGGGGGCGGCCGGGGCGGCCCGGTGGCTGACCGGTTCGCGGCCCACGATGTCGTGGACCAGGCGCCGGCGGCTGCGGCCGGAGAGCGGTCCGGAGCTGATCAGACGGCCGTCGCGCAGGACGGCGAAGGTGTCGGCAACCTGGTGGACCTCGTCGAGCCGGTGGGTGACGTAGACGATGCCGTGCCCTCGGTCGCGCAGGGTGCGCAGGACGGCGAAGAGCCGGGCGCAGTCCGCGGCAGGGAGGCCGGCGGTCGGCTCGTCCAGGACGATGAGCTCCGCCCGCGTCGCCAGCGCGCGGGCGATGGCGACCAGCGAGCGCTCGGCGGGGGCGAGGTCGGCGATTCGCGCGTCGGCGTCGAGGTGCCCGGCGATCAGGGCGAGGGCGTCGGCGCAGCGCTCCCCGGTCCGCCGCCAGGAGATCAGCCCGTGACGGCGCGGGTAGCCGGCGACCAGGGCGATGTTCTCGGCGACCGTCATCCACTCGACGAGACCGAGGTCCTGGTGGATGAAGGCCATGCGGCGGGCGGCGGCCTCGGTGCCGAGCGGGTGCCCGGCCACCGTCACCTCGCCCCGGTCCGGGCGGTGGATCCCGGCGAGCGTCCGGATGAGGGTGGACTTGCCGGCGCCGTTCGGACCGAGCAGGGCCAGGACGCTGCCGCGATGGATGTCGAGGTCGATCCCGGCCAGCGCGGGAGTGCCGCCGAACCGCTTGCCGAGACCGCGGATGCGGACGAGTGGGCCGCGGCACGCGGGTGGGCCCGCCGGGGCGTCGGGGGTGTCGTGCATGGACCACCGTTCCTACCAGCCCGGCCCGGCCGCCGTGGTGCTGACACGCCACGGTGGCCGTTGGTGCCCGGAGGGCTGGTCATTCGATTTCGGGAATGTCGGCGAACTGGTTCTCGAAGAGGTGGCTCTCGAAGAGGTCGGGGACGCCGTCGGACGCCTCCAGGGCGCATTCGGCCCAGATGACCTTGCCCCTGGCCGTGTAGCGGGTGCCCCAGGCCTGGGTGAGCTGGGCGACGAGGAACAGACCGCGGCCGCCCTCGTCGGTGGTGGCCGCGTGGCGCAGGTGGGGGGCGGTGCTGCTGCCGTCGGAGACCTCGCAGATCAGGGCGCGGTCGTGGATCAGACGGACCTGGATGGGCTCGATGCCGTAGCGGATGGCGTTGGTGACCAGCTCGCTGAGCAGCAGTTCGGCGACGAAGGCGACCTCGTCCAGCCCCCAGTCGCCCAGGCGGCGGGCGGCGGCGGCGCGGATGTCGCCGACCCGGGCCGGGTCGGCGGGCAGGTCCCAGATGGCGATCCGGCCGGGGTCGAGGGCGTGGGTGCGGGCGACGAGCAGCGTGACGTCGTCGGCCGGGTGCTCGGGTACCACGGCCTCCACGACCGTGCGACAGGTGTCCTCGGGTGAGCGGTTCGGGTGGGCCAGGGCGGTGCGCAGGCGGTCGAGGGCCGCGTCGGGGTCGCGGTAGTGGTCTTCGAGGAGTCCGTCGGAGTAGAGGACCAGCTGGCTGCCTTCGGGGAGGTGCAGCTCGGCGGTCTCGAACGGCAGGCCGCCCAGGCCGAGCGGGGGCCCGGCGGGGAGGTCGGGAAGGGTGACCGTGCCGTCCGGGTGGACCACCGCGGGTGGCGGGTGACCGGCGCGGGCCAGCGTGCAGCGCTGCGAGGTCGGGTCGTAGACGGCGTACAGGCAGGACGCGCCGACGATGCCGTCGTTGCCGGTGGCGGGCGCCGCGCCGTCCTCGTCCCGGTCCAGGCGCCCCACGAGGTTGTCCAGGTGGGTGAGGAGCTCGTCGGGGGCGAGGTCCAGTTCGGCGAAGTTGTGCACGGCGGTGCGCAGGCGGCCCATGGTGGCGGCGGCGTGCAGCCCGTGGCCGACCACGTCGCCGACGACCAGGGCGACCCGCGCACCGGAGAGGGGGATGACGTCGAACCAGTCCCCGCGCACCCCGGACTCGGCGGGCAGGTAGCGGTGGGCGACCTCGATGGCGCTCTGCTCGGGCAGGCTGCGCGGGAGCAGGCTGTGCTGCAGGGCCAGGACCATGGCGTGTTCGCGGGTGTAGCGGCGGGCGTTGTCGATGCAGATGGCGGCGCGGGTGGCCAGCTCCTGGGCCAGCGAGCGGTCGTCGTCCCCGTAGGGGGCGGGGTTCCGGGCGCGGTAGAAGGCGGCGATGCCCAGCACGACGCCGCGGGCCAGCAGCGGAACGGTGATGAGGGAGTGGATGTGGTGCTCGAAGAGGCGCTCGGCCGCCTCGGGGTCCTGCGAGATCCAGCCGGCGGCACTGCGCAGATCGGGTTCCAGCACCGCCTGCCCGCCGGCCAGGCAACGGCGGTGGGGCGTGGTGGGGCTGAGGTCGACCCGCTCGCCGACCCGGTAGAAGGGGCGGGCGGCGCCGATGCCGTGGACCACCGTGCGGTGCAGCTCGCCGGCGGCGTCGGTGGGCTCCTCACCTCGCAGGACGCTCTCGGGCAGGTCGATGGTGACGTAGTCGGCCAGCCGCGGGACGGCCATCTCGGCGAGTTCCCAGGCGGTGCGGGTCACGTTCAGGGTGGTGCCGATGCGGGTGCTGGCCTCGGTCAGCAGCTCCAGTCGGCGGCGGGCCGCGACGGCGTACTGTCCCACGCCCGGCTCGCCCAGCAGCAGCAGCCTGGTGGCTGCGCCGCGCTCGGGGGCGGACGGCGCCTCGGCCCCGCGGTCCGACGCCCCCACGAGGTCCCCGAGCGGTGGGCCGGCGGTGGTCGTGGCGGGCGCCGGGAGGCCGACCGGCCGACCGGCCTGGTCGGGGGTGACGAGCCGGGGCAGCGAGTCGCCGCACAGGATCGCCTCGATGACGAAGCCCTCCACCCCGGACGAACTGACCACCGGGCGGCTCAGCAGGGTGGCCCGCCGCCCCTGGGAGAGGGTCACCTCGACCGCGGTGCGGCGGGCCGAGGAGATCAGCTCGGTGGCCATCTGTTCGAGCAGTATCCGGTCGTGCCGGTCCAGACCGCTCCGGGGCAGCTCGTCCAGACCGACCAGGCGCCCGTCCCCGGCCGCCTGGTCGGTCTGGGCACGGCGCCTGGAGTCGAGGTACGCGCGCAGCAAGGTGCGCTCCCGCGCCGAGCTCTGCGCCAGCAGGCGCCGCTCGATGGCGGAGGCGGCCTTGCGGATCAGGACCTCCATCTGCGGGTCCGCGTAGGCGCGCGGATAGCCGAAGCAGAGGACCCCCTCGATCCGTCCGCTGAGGGGGTCGCGGACGGGGATCGCCGTGCAGGCGTTCGACTGGCCGCGCTCGGCGAAGTGCTCGGCGCCGAAGACCTGGACGAGCCGCCGTTCCGTGAGTGCCAGCCCGATGCCGTTGGTCCCGCCGTACTGCTCGGCGAACACGAAGCCCGGGACGCTCTGGATCGCGGGCAGCTGCCTGGCCATGGACGCTTCGCCGAAACGGCGCTCCAGCACCGCCCCGCCCCCGTCGGCCAGGGCCACGTTCATCCGGCTGCCGGCGAACCTGGATGCCAGCCGGTCCAGCACGGGTCTGGCCGCGCGGACCAGCCGGCCGTCCAGGTCGATGTCCGGCCGGTACGGGAGCTCGGAGCCGTCCGGGGAGATCCCCAGCGACTGGCAGCGTTGCCAGGAGTCCAGGATCAGATTCCGCACGCCGCCCTCGACCGGTTCACCGAGCATGAACCGCTCACGGGCCCGTACGGGGCCGGTCCCCGCCTCGTCCGAAGCCGTCATGACCGCCACAGCGCTCGCATTTCCGCAGACCTGCACCCTTCGATGCAATATTAGGACTTTGCCCGTTCTGCGGTGCTTGTCACCGGATCGCGCACACTCCCCGGGCACGGTGGCGGCAGTACGGCCCTCACCGCATCATCGGCAGAGCGGGGGACGGGTTGAGGAGTGCCATGACCGGCGCCGACGGGCCGGCGACGCCCCGTCGACGGCGTCCGCTCGCCGGTCCACGTGCCGTGCCGGCCGTGCTCCGGGCAGCGCTGTCACCACTCGTCGCCGTAGTCGGTCACAAGGAAGCTGCCCACGGCGCCGTCGCCACCGAACACGCCCCAGCGGCCGGTGGTACGGGTCACGACGCCATTGGTGGCGCCGTAGGGCCCCACGGTGGCGACCGGAGCGCCGTTGTCACAGGAAAAGCCGCGGAAGACGTGGACGACCTTCCGACTGTCGTTGAAAATGCTGAAGCTGCTGGAGCCCAGTCCGCTGGCAGCGGTGATGCATCCCTCGGTGGAGGCGGAGTACGTACGTTCGTTGAAGTAGATCCTTCCCTCTTTCTCATGGCCGTGGTCGCGTCCGCCGTCATGGCGGTCGTGGCCCTCACGCTTCTCCCCGTCCTCGCTGCCGCCGCCCTCGACAGCCTCGGCCGGGGCGGCTTGCTGGACGGGCGGAGCCGCCGGCTGGACGGCCGGGGGCTCCGGGGCGGCCTGCTGGACGGGCTGGGCCGCCCGCTGGGCAGACGGGGGCGCCGAGGTGGATCCGGCGGTCAGGGTGTAGGTGATACCGGTGGTCGCAAGGGCCGCCGCGCCTACTCCCGCAGCGGCCACAACCAATGTGCGCGTGCGCATGTCACTGTCTCTCTGTCTCTCTGCCTCACGGACGTCGACCGGGTGACCGATCTGCGATGAACGTAATGACAGCCCTTATGACTGTCATGTCGGACATGTCCGAGGTGTGACACCATGAGTCCAGCCAGGTGAAAACGCGGCACGTACCGCATGCCGGTGGAATTCCCGCACCTCAAGCGACCCGGAGCGGCTACGGCTGGTAAGTCGGTCACCACGCATCGGTCAGCACGCCTGCGCTCGCCGACACCCAGGAGCACAGTGGGGACATGGAAGTCCGAGCACGCGCGGCCCGCCACCAGCAGCGCGGGCAACGGAGCTGGGCGCTGCTGCTGATTCCGCTTGCCCTCATCTCGGTGATCACCGTGGTCGATCTCCACTCCCCCACCACCATCCACCTCGGCCCGCTCCTGGTGATCGCCCCTGCCCTCACCCCCTCGTTCGCCCGCCTCCGCGCGACCGCCCTCGTCGGAGCCCTGGCCATCGCCGCTCAGGTCCTCATCGCCTTCCTCCACGGCGGCTTCACCACCAGCAACCACATCGCGCAGATCGTCGCGCTGACCGTCCTGTGCGTCCTGATCGTCATCTTCACCGCCGTCCGCGAACACCGGGCCGGACAGCTCGCCCGCGCCCAGTCGGTCGCCGAAGCCGCCCAGCGCGCCCTGCTGCGCCCGCTGCCCGAACAGATCGGGCCGCTTCGGATCGCCACGATGTACCTCGCCGCCGAAAAAGAGACACAGATCGGCGGCGACCTCTACACCGCCACCCGCATCGCGGGCGGAACCCGCATGGTCATCGGAGACGTCCGGGGCAAGGGCCTGGCCGCCGTCGGCGAGTCGGCCCTGCTGGTCAGCGCCTTCCGCCTCATCGCCGCACAGCACGACACCCTGGCGGACCTGGCGTCCACGCTCGACCACAACGTGGGGCGCTACCTCACCGACTTCGCCCAGGAGAGCGGCGACATCGTCGAGCACTTCATCACCGCGATCCTCCTCGACCTGCCCGACGACGAACCCGTCGCCCACATGACCAACTGCGGACACCCGCCGCCCCTCCTGCTGCGCAACGGCCGCGCACGGCCCGTCGACTCCGTGCCGGCCGCTCCGCCCCTCGGCGTGAACGACCTCGGCGACGGCAAGTACCCGAGCGACAACTTCCCGTTCGAGAGAGGCGACACCCTGCTCCTGTACACCGACGGGGTCACCGAGGCACGCGACGGCACCGGCGAGTTCTACCCGCTCGCCGATCGCGCCGCCCACTGGACCAGATGCTCCCCCGAGGCACTCGTCCACCACATCCGCCGCGACCTCCTCGCTCACGTCGGCCACCGCCTCGACGACGACGCGGCCGTCATCGCCATCCGGCGCGCCGAACCCATCGCCGCCCACCCCGCCGAGCCCGGTCGGAACCCGCCCCCTCTGCGAGAGTGATCCAACGCCGAGCCGGACGGCCGTCGAACAGCGGCCGTCCGGGGCGCCTGGCTACCGCCAGCGGACGCACAGGTCCTTCAACCCGTTCTGGAAGTTGGAGACCAGCCGCTTCGGTGGCGCGTCCGAAGCGAGCTCCAGGCCGGGCAGGTCGGCGACGATCCGGCGGATCAAGGCCGACATCTGGATCCTCGCGAGTCGCGCTCCCACGCAGAAGTGCGGGCCGAACCCGAAGCTGACGTGGTCGTTCGGCGTGCGGGTGATGTCCAGCCGGTCCGGGTCGGGGAAGACCGATTCATCCCGGTTGGCGGAGGCGTGATGGACGACCACCTTGTCTCCGCTGCGGATCGGCCTCCCGGCCAACACCACGTCCCGGGTGGCGGTGCGCCGGAACTCCAGCACCGGCGGCCAGAACCGAAGCAACTCCTCCACCGCCGAAGGGATCAGGTCAGGCCGTCGGGACAACCGGTCGTACTGGTCGGCGTGGGTGAGCAGGGAGTACAGACCGCCGGGCAGGCCGTTACGCAGCGTCTCGTTCCCGGCGACGGCGAAGAGGAAGAACATCGTCTCGAACTCGGTGGCGGTCAGGCCGGCTTCGCGCATGCGGGCGACGATGGTGCCCGGCGGCGGCTGTTCGGCGAGCGCGTGGGCGTACCCGAGCATGTCGGCGAGGGCCGTGCGGGAACGCGGGTTGACCGGGCGACCGTCGGGGGCGGTGAGGACGGCGGGGCGGCGGGCGAGCGCGGCCCGCCCCAGATCGGTGAGGCCCGACGGATCGGCCGTGCTCGACCGGGCGTAGTCGGGATCCTGGTAACCGATCACCCGGTTCGACCAGTCGACCAGGAGCCGGCGGTCCTGCTCCGGCACGCCGAGGATCCGCGCCAGCGTCCACACCGGCAGGTCGGCGGCGATCGGCACGAAGTCGGCCTCGCCCAACGGGCGGATCCCGGCGACGAGTTCGGCCGCGCGCTGCTCGACGGTCACGGTCAACTCGTGCAGCGCCCGCGGGGTGAACGCGGCCGCGACGGCCCGGCGCAGCCGGGAGTGGTCGGGCGGGTCCTGGTTGAGCATCATCGTGCGGGCGAAGGCCAGGTCGGCGGGCGTGTCCGGGTCCCTGATCTGGGTCGCACCGAGGTGGGAGGAGAAGTCCTCCGGGCTGCGCAGCACGTGCTTCACGTCCGCGTGCCGCAGCACCGCCCAGTAGCCGGGCCCGGCCGGCCAGTCCCCCACCGCCGGTTCCTCCACCCAGCAGACCGGTGCTTCGGCCCGCAGCTCGCGGAACAGGTCGTACGGCACGCCCTCGGCGTACGTGTCGGGGAGGAAGATCCGGTTCGCCCGTGCCTGGTCGAAGCCCATACCCACCGACCGTACGCCGTGCACCGGCGGCCCACCAGGACGCGGGATGCCGCGGCTGCGCCGATCGCCGGCCGGGATCCCGTAGGGTCGGCCAATGGCGAAGTACTTCGACGTGCACCCAGAGTCCCCCCAGCCGCGCACCATCAGCACCGTGGCGGACGGTCTCCGGTCCGGGGCCCTCATCGCGTACCCGACCGACTCCTGTTTCGCCCTGGGCTGCCGGTTGGACAACCGCGACGGCCTCGAACGGATCCGGTCGATCCGGCGCCTCGACGAGCGCCACCACTTCACTCTGATGTGCGTGGACTTCGCGCAGCTGGGGCAGTTCGTCCAGCTCGACAACAACGTCTTCCGCGCCGTGAAGGCCGCGACACCGGGCAGCTACACCTTCATCCTCCCTGCCACCAAGGAGGTTCCGCGCCGTCTGATGCACCCGAAGAAGAAGACGGTGGGAGTCAGGATCCCCGACCACGCCGTCACCAGGGCCCTGCTCACCGAACTCGGTGAGCCCCTGGTCTCCAGCACCCTGGTCCTCCCCGGCGAGGACGAACCGATGACCCAGGGGTGGGAGATCAAGGAGCGGCTCGACCACGTGCTGGACGCCGTGGTGGATTCGGGCGACTGCGGCACGGAACCGACGACGGTCGTCGACTTCTCCGGCGGCGGACCGGAGATCGTCCGGCGCGGGGCCGGCGACCCCTCCCGCTTCGAGTGACGGACCGGGCACACCCTCGGACGCCCGGATGAAGCGGTGGAGATGTTCCGCCGGGCAGTGGCGGACCTTGACCGTGTCCTCGGACCGGACCATCCGGACACCGTGCTGGCGAAGACGAACCTGCTCGAAGTCGCCGACGGTCCTCAGCCCGAGGCCGCCCAGGACAGCAGCAGCCGCAGCCCGTCGTCCGAGGGCGAGCCCGGGTCGGCGGTGTAGGTGACCAGGGCCCGGCCGGGGTCGTCGGCCGGGCGGAGGGTGTCGTAGACGAGGTCGAGGGTGCCGGTGCCGCCGGTGTGTGGTTCATGCCGTTCACCCTCGCGACGCACGCCGCGCCGGAACCAGACCCGCTTCGACCGTAGGTCCGGGGAAACCACCCTGCCGACCGGGAATCGGAGCGACCAACGGGTGGTTGGGCCAAGGTGACGGTCCAATACGGCACTCGCGAAGAGGGACTTCCCATGAAGATCGGCATCATCGGCGCGGGCAACATCGGCGGCAACCTGACGCGTCGGCTGACGGCGCTGGGGCACGAGGTATCGGTGGCCAACTCCCGTGGCCCGGAGACGCTCACGGCGCTGGTCGACGAGACCGGGGCGAAGGCGGTGACGGTCGCCGAGGCCGCCCAGGGGGCGCAGGTCGTGGTGGTGACGGTGCCGTTGAAGAACGTGCCGGACCTGCCCGCCGGGCTGCTGGACGGCGCCGCCGAGGGCGTGGCGGTGATCGACACCGGCAACTACTACCCGAAGGAGCGCGACGGCCGGATCGACGCGATCGAGGACGGCGGTGTCACCGAGAGCCGCTGGACGGAGCAGCACCTCGGGCACAAGGTGGTGAAGGTGTTCAACGGCACCTACGCGCAGGACCTGCTGGAGCGCCCGCGCCCGGCGGGCGACCCTGAGCGGATCGCCGTGCCGGTCGCGTCGGACGACGAGGCGGCCAAGCGGGTGGTCCGGGCGCTGGTGGACGAGCTGGGCTTCGACACCGTGGACGCGGGCGGGATCGACGAGTCCTGGCGCCAGCAGCCGGCCACCCCGGTGTACGGGCTGCGCGCCGGCACCGAGGCGGTGACCCGGGCGCTCGCGGAGGCGTCCCCGGAGCGCCCGGCCGCCCACCGGGCCTGAGTCACCGGAGCCGGCGCGCCCCCTCCGCCGGGACGACGGTGAGGGTGCGCGGTTCGGCGTACCCGGCCGTGCGGAACGCGGCGGTGACCTCGGCGGCGACGTGCTCGGCCGCGTCGGCGTCCACCAGGGCGATGACCGAGCCGCCGAAGCCGCCGCCGGTCATCCGCGCGCCGTGGGCGCCGGCGGCCAGGGCGGCCTCGACGGCGAGGTCGGTCTCCGGGCAGGAGACCTGGTAGTCGTCGCGCAGCGAGGCGTGCCCGGCCGTGAGGATCGGGCCGAGCGCGGCGAGGTCGCCGGCGTCCAGTCGGGCGACGGCGGCCTCCACGCGGGCGTTCTCGGTGACCACGTGCCGCACCAACGGAACGAGTTCCGAAGGGAGTCGGGCGAGCGCTTCATCCAGCCCGGACGGCCGGAGCGAGCGCAGCGCGGGCAGCCCGAGCAGGGCGGCGGCACGCTCGCAGCCGGCCCGCAGCGCGGCGTAGGCGCCGTCCCCGAGGTCGTGCTTCACCCGGGTGTCCAGGACCAGCAGGGCGAGACCCGCGCCCGCGAGGTCGACCGGCACCTGACGCATCGCCAGGTCCCTGCTGTCCAGGAACAGCGCGGCCCCGGGGCGGCAGCACATCGAGGCCATCTGGTCCATGATCCCGCAGGGCACGCCGACGAAGGCGTTCTCGGCCCGCTGCGCCAGCACCGCCAGCTCCGCGGCCGGGAGCCCCAGCCCGTACAGGTCGTTGTACGCGGCGGCGACGACGCACTCCACCCCGGCCGAGGAGGAGAGCCCGGCGCCGCTGGGCACGTCGCTGTCCAGCCGGAGGTCCGCCCCGCCGACCTGGTGCCCGGCCTCGCGCAGCGCCCACACCACGCCGGCCGGGTAGCCGGCCCAGCCGGGCACCGAGCCCGGGGCGAGGTCGTCGACCCGGAGGGCGACGAGTTCACCGCCCTGGGCGGACCAGAGCCGCAGCAGCCCGTCCGTCCGGCGGGCGGCCTCGGCGCGGACGGCCTGCGGCAGGGCGATCGGGAGGACGAACCCGAGGTTGTAGTCGGTGTGTTCGCCGATCAGGTTCACCCGGCCGGGGGCGGCCCACTCCCCCTCGGCCGGCCGGCCGTACAGCTGCGCGAACATGTTCATGCGGCGACCTCCCGCAGCCGGCGGGCCGCGTCCTCGGGGGTGACGTCGTTGACGAAGGCGTCCATGCCGGACTCCACCCCGGCCAGGTACTTGAGCTTGTCAGCGGTACGGCGGATGGTGAACAGCTCCAGGTGCAGGGCGAGTTCGTCCCGCTGCCCGGCGGGGGCCTGGTGCCAGGCGGAGATGTACGGGGTGCGGCCGGCGCCGAAGAGCCGGTCGAAGCGGCGCAGCAACTCCAGGTAGAGGGAGGGGAATTCGTCCCGCTGCTCGGCGTCCAGGGCGGTCAGGTCGGGCACCCGGCGGTGCGGGTACAGGTGCACCTCGTACGGCCAGCGGGCGGCGAACGGGACGAAGGCCGTCCAGTGCGTCCCGGCGAGGACGACGCGGTCGCCGTGGGCGCGTTCGGCGGCGAGCAGGTCGTCGAACAGGTTGCGACCGGTGGCGGCGCGGTGTTCGGCGGCGCGGGCGGCCATCCGGGCGGTGCGCGGGGCGGTGAAGGGCAGGGCGTAGATCTGGCCGTGCGGGTGGGCGAGGGTGACGCCGATCTCGGCGCCGCGGTTCTCGAAGCAGTAGACCTGCCGCACGCCGGGCTGCGCGGCGAGTTCGGCGGTGCGGTCGGTCCAGGCGTCCAGGACCAGCCGGGCGCGCTCGGGGGTGAGGTCGGCGAAGGAGGCCTCGTGGTCGGCGGTGAAGCAGACCACCTCGCAGCGCCCGGCGCCGGGGCCGCTGGTCCACAGGCCCTCGGCGGCCCGGAGGGGCTCGGCGGGCGGGCCGGCCAGCGAGGGGAAGCGGTTCTCGAAGACGGCCACCTGGTAGTCCTCGGCCGGGATCTCGCTGAGCCGCCCGTCCCGGGACGGGCAGAGCGGGCACTCCTCGGCCGGCGGCTGGTAGGTGCGCGCCTGGCGGTGGGCCGCGATGGTGACCCAGTCGCCGGTGGCCGGGTCCAGCCGGACCTCGGAGCCGGGGGTCTGCGGGTCGAGCGGCCGTTCGTCCACCGCGCTCCGGGCGGCGGCGGCACCGCTGTCGTAGTAGATCAGCTGCCGACCGTCCGCGAGGGTGTTCACGGTCCTGACGGTGGGCTGGGTCAGGGACGTCCCGGGCATGGCCCTTCTTCCTCTGAGTGAAGCCATTGGAATCAACAGAAAGCTACAATCTCAAACATTATCCACCAGAGCCACTCATGGAAGTGGTCGAAGGAGGGCCTCCCGATGGCTGACAGCGCCCAACCGCTCGCCGGACAGCGCCGCGTGCTGATCCTGGAGCAGATCCGCGCGCGCGGCGGGGTCCGGGTCACCGAACTGGTCCGCGACCTCGGGGTCTCCGACATGACGGTCCGGCGAGACCTGGACGCACTGGCCCGCCGCGGCCTGGTGCACAAGGTGCACGGCGGCGCGGTACGGGTCGAGGCCCCCGCCACCGGCGAGCCCGGGTTCGAGACCAAGGCGAACTGGGAGCTGCCCGCCAAGGACGCGATCGCCCGGGCCGCCGCCGCCCTCGTGCCGCCGGGTTCGGCGGTCGGGCTGGCCGGCGGGACGACCACCTTCGCGGTGGCCCGGCACCTGCGCGGGGTCGAGGGACTCACCGTGGTGACCAACTCGCTGCGGATCGCCGAGCTGCTGGAACAGCCCGCCGAGGACGGCACCCCGGCCACCGCCACGGTGATCCGCACCGGTGGCGTACGGACCCCCTCGGACGCACTGGTCGGGCCGGTGGCCGACCAGGCGATCCGTTCCCTGCACGTCAACCTGCTGATCCTGGGCTGCCACGGACTGTCCCCCGAGGCCGGGCTGACCACCCCGAACCTGGCCGAGGCGGAGACCAACCGCACCTTCCTCCGGTCGGCCCGCCGGGTGGTCGTGGTGGCCGACCACACCAAGTGGAACGCGGTCGGCCTGGCCTCCTTCGCCGGCCTGGACCAGCTGGACGTCCTGGTCACCGACGACGCCCTGCCCGCCGAGCAGCGGGCGGCCGCCGCCCGGCTGGTCGGCGAGCTGATCGTGGCGCCGACGACGGACGACGCGAACCGGCCCGGCTAACCGGACCAGCCCGATCAGCCGGACCGCTGCGCCCGGCCGGACCGGCCCGAACTCCCCCGCACCACCAGGTCGGTGGGCAGCTCCAGCCCCTGCGCCGGCGCCGCCTCCCCGCGCACCTGGTCCAGCAGCCGGCCGACCAGAGCCACGGCGATCGTCCGCAGCGGCAGCCGGACCGAGGTCAGCGCGGGGTGGAGGTGGCGGCAGAGCGGCGTGTCGTGGAACCCGGTGACGGCCACCCCGTCGGGCCCGACCACCAGCCCCTCCGCCCGGACGGCCTCGGACAGGTCCAGCGCCAGCAGGTCGCTGCCGGCCGCGAAGGCGGTCGGCCGGTCGGGCCCGCGCAGCAGCCTCCTCACGGACGCCACCACGGAGCCCGCCGCAGCCGTCTCCGCGCCGCCCGTCGCCACCGCGGACAGGCCCAGGCGCTGTGCCTCGGCCAGGAAGCCGACCCGCCGCGCCGCCATCCAGGGCAGCTCCTCGGCGGCGCCGAGGTAGCCGATCCGGCGGTGGCCGAGTGACGCGAGGTGCCTCACCACCTCGGCCATCGCCGCCTCGTTGTCGATGTCCACCCAGTGCTGCGGCGCTCCCGGCCCGGTCCGCCCGAAGCTGACGAACGGGACGCCGAGCCGGGCCACATGGGCGATCCGGACGTCCTCGTGCAGCACGTCCGCCAGCACCAGTCCGTCCACCTGACGGGCCGCCACCAGTTCGTCGATCGCGGCCACCGGGTCGGCCGTGCCCTGCCCCGGCCGGAACAGCAGCACCCGCTGCCCGGCCGCCCCGGCCGCGTCGACCAGGGCCTCCAGGAAGCCGGCCATCAGCGGGTTGGGGTCGAGCGGATCGTCCACCGGGGCGAGGTAACCGATGGTGCGCCGGGCCCCGCTGCGCAGCGAGCGGGCCGACTGGTCGGGCTGGTAGCCGAGTTCGCGGATCGCCGCGTTCACCCGTTCCAGAGTCTCCGGGCGCACCCGCTGGGGTGCGTTGAGCGCGTTGGAGACGGTCTGCCGGGAGACCCCGGCCGCCCGGGCGACCTCCTCGATCGTGGTGGCGCCGCGGCGCGGCCGGCGCGGTCCCTCGGGCATGCGGTTCTCCAGGGGTGGTCGGGGCTCAGGACGGGTGCCGGCGGCGGTCCGGCGCCCCGAGCGGTTCAGGCTCGGCGCAGGGTCAGCAGCCCGCCGCGCGGCACGGCGATCGCGTCCGTCCGGTCCAGCTCGGCCTCGCCCTGCCGGACGATACGCCCCCGGGCGTCCTGCACGGTCACCGCCGCCTGTCCGCGGCCGCCGGTGAGCCGGACGTCCGGGTCGGCGTCGGCGTTGGCCACCAGCAGGGTGCGCCAGTCGTCGCCGGAGACGTCGACCGCCAGCGCGGCGTAGCGGGCGACGGCCACGGTGCCGGTGCCGCGCGCGGTGACCATCGGGTAGCCGAGGTCCGGGCGGGCCGGGAGCAGTTCGCCGAGCTGGAGGGTGGGGGTGTGCTCACGGAAGACGCCGAGCCAGAAGGCGATGGCCTCGCGCTGGGCCTCGGTCTGGGTGGCGAGGTCGACGGAGACCTGCGGCACCGAGAACAGCACGTTGATCAGGTGGCAGGCGACCTGCTCGGCCGGCTCGCCCCGGTGCCACATCAGCATGTCGGCGTGGACCGGGACGGGCCCGGCGGCCAGCCGCACGTCGATGGTCCGCTGCCGGTTCTCCTGCGGGCTGAGCGGGCAGTCGGTGGCACGGATCATGGTGGCGTACGGCCACAGGCCGGGGCTGACGTACGGCTGGCGGTGCTCGATCATCGCCTCCGGGTCGGCGGCGGTGATCCGGCGGCGGATCTCGGCGAGCAGCCGCTCCACGCCCTCGTCCACGCTCTCGCAGTCCGCGCCGGGGCCGGCCGGCGGGGCGTCGACGCGGGCGAACCAGTCGACGAAGTCCACCTTGAGGCCGTCCATTCCCCACTCCTCGACGGCCCGGGCGAGCCGGTCGGTGAGGAAGGCCCGGACCTCGGGCTGGCGCGGGTCGGCGACGATCGCGCCCATGTGGGCGGCGTCGGCCAGCACGTGGTGGCCGATCCGCCGGTACGCGGCGCTGTCCTTGCCGATGAACGGCAGCGCGTACCAGAGCATGTAGCGCACGCCCAGGTCGTGCACCCGCTGGACGTGGGCGGCGGTGTCGGGCAGCGAGACCGGCTCCCAGTCCCCGCAGTGGGCGTAGCCGCGGGTGCGGTCGGCGGTCATCCAGCCGTCGTCCACGATGATCACGTCCAGGCCCAGCTCCTTGCCGAGCGCGGCCTGGGTCTCGACGCCCTTGGGCGTGATGTCCTGGTGCATCGAGTACCAGGTGGAGTACGCGGGGCGGCGGGCGGCCTCCGGGATGTCGGCCGTGCGGCCTTCGCCCCACCAGGCGGCGAGGTCGGCCAGGGCGCGGCCGAAGTGCCGGCGGGAGGTGTCGATCCGGACGGTGAGCCGGTCGGTGGCCTGGGCCCAGAACCGGAACTCGCCGGTCTCCTCGACCACTCCGGCCCCGGCCAGCACGTCCGGGCGCCCGGCGGCGAAGGCGCACAGGGCGACGTCCCCGGTGCCGACCAGCGCGGCGATCGGCGCGCCGTTGGCCAGCGAGGTGCGGCGCGGGGCGCTCCAGGCGGCGGGCAGCCAGCCGGTGCCGCGCGGCTCGGGGGTCCACAGGGCGGTGGCGTCGACGCAGGGCACCCGCCATTCGATCCGCACCTCGCCCGCGCCCTCGGCGGTCACCTCCACCACCCCGTCGGCGATGCCCTGGGCGGTGCCCGTCCCGCTCACCCGCAGGTCCAGGCCCTCGGCGTACAGCGGGTGCAGGCCGCCGGCGGCGCTGGGGGCGTGCGGCTCCCAGACCTCGGCCGTGCTCGTGCCGGTCGTGGCGGCGCTCGTCGTGTCGCTCGTGCTCTCGGTCATGCTCAGCCCTTCGTGGCACCGGCCAGCAGGCCGGAGATGAACTGCCGCTGGAGGACCAGGAAGAGGACCATCATCGGCAGGGTGGACAGCGCGGTGCCGGAGAGGATCGCGCCGTAGTCGGTGTTGGACTTGTTGCCGTGCAGCGTCGCCAGGGCGACCGGCAGGGTGTGCATCTCGGGGCTGCGCAGGGCGATCAGCGGCCAGACGAACTGGTTCCAGGAGCCCAGGAAGAGGAAGATCGACAGCGCCGCCAGCACCGGCCGCATGACCGGCACCACCACGCTGAACAGCACCCGCAGTTCGCCCGCGCCGTCGACCCGGGCGGCGTCCAGGAGTTCGTCCGGCAGGCTGCTCAGCGACTGCCGCATCAGGAAGATGGCGAAGGGCACGCACAGGCCGGGCAGGATCAGCGCCTGGTAGGTGTCCAGCAGGCCGAAGTCCGTCATCATCTTGAACAGCGGTACCAGCAGGACCTGTTCGGGCACCACGAGGGTGGAGAGCAGCAGGGCGAAGAGCAGGGTGCGGCCGCGGAAGCGGAACTTGGCGAAGGCGTAGCCCGCGAGCAGCGCCACGACGAGGGCACCCAGCGTCTGGACTCCGGCCACCAGCAGGGAGTTTCCGAGCACCCGGAGCAGACCGATCTTCTGCTCCAGATGGCTCAGGTTCTCGCCGAGGGCTCCGCCGGGCAGCAGCTTCGGCGGCCAGTCGAACACCTCGGTGTCCTTGCGGGTGGAGGAGACCACCAGCCAGTAGAAGGGGGCGATCGACAGCCCGGTGATGCCGGCGAGGAGGAAGGTCAGCGGCCAGCCACGCAGCTTCTTGAGGGTCGCGCTCCTCCTGCGGGGCGCGTTCTTCTTGAGGGTCGCGCTCCTCCTGCGGGGCGCGTTCTTCTTGAGGGGCGCGCTCCGGGAGGTCACGGTTTCGGAGGTCACGGTCTTGGAGGTCACTTCTCGCGCTCTCCCATCAGGCGCATCTGGACGGCGCCGAGCACCGACACGAGCAGGGTGAGCGCGTAGGCGATGGCGGAGGCGTAGCCGAAGTCGAAGTACCGGAAGCCGTTCTGGTACAGGTACATGGAGACGGTCAGGGTGGCGTTGTCCGGCCCGCCGCCGGTCAGCACGTACGGCTCGTCGAAGAGCTGGAGCGTGCCGATGGTCGAGAGCACGACCGTGAACAGCAGCACCGGGCGCAGCGCGGGGACGGTGATGGAGGTGAAGCGGCGGATCGGGCCGGCGCCGTCGACCATCGCGGCCTCGTACAACTCCCTCGGGATCGACTGGAGTCCGGCGAGGTAGATGACGGCGTTGTAGCCGGTGTAGTGCCAGGTGAGCACCAGGACGACGGCCATCCGGGCCCAGACGGGCTGGCCCAGCCAGTCGACGGAGGGCAGTCCGACGGCGTTCAGCAGCCAGTTGACCGCGCCGTCGTCGCCCTTGAGCAGGTAGGCGAACATCACGCCGGTGGCGACGAGGCCGGTGACCGAGGGCATGAAGACGCCGAGCCGCCACACCGTACGCCAGCGCACCAGCACGGAGTTGATGCCGACGGCCATCAGCAGGGCCAGTCCGAGCATCAGCGGGACCTGCACGACGAGGATCTCGCCGGTGTTGCGCAGGGCCGTCCAGAACAGCGGGTCGTCCAGCAGGCGCTGGTAGTTGGCGATGCCGGCGTTGTGGGTCGCGGAGCCGGAGCCGGTGGTGAAGGACAGCAGCAGCGAGTCGATGATCGGGTAGGCCTTGAACACGCCGAAGGTGATCAGGGCGGGGGCGAGCAGCAGGTACGGCACAGCGGCGCGGCGCCGGCGGGCCCAGCGGAGGCCTGCGGATGCTCTCGCGGAGGCGGCGGGCGGGCTGGCGGCACTCATGCGATCCCGCGCCCGGTCTGCTGGGCGAGCTGCTTGGCGGCGTCCTGGAGGACCGCGGCCGGGTCGGCGCCCTTGAGGAGGACCTTGACCTGGGCGTCGCTGACGAGCTTGAGGGCGCGGGCGTAGTCGCCGGAGTAGTTGGTGGGGTCGCCGCCGTCGGTGGCGAGGTCGGCGAAGGTCTTGAGCACCGGCTGGCCGCCGTAGTAGGCGCTCGGCGCGGCGTACAGCGGGTCGGTGTAGGCCTCGGTGAGGGCCGGGAAGACGCCGCCCGCGTTGAACATGGCGTTCACCGAGGCGGGGCGGGTGACGGCGTACTCGACGAACTTCCAGGCGGCGCGGCGGCGCGGGCTGGAGGAGGCGACGGCCAGGTGGGTGGAGTTGACCAGGGCGGTGCGCTTGCCGCCGGGGGTGACCGCCGGGGGCTTGGTGAGCCGCCAGTTGCCGCTCTGGTCGGGGAACTTCTTCTCCAGGTAGTGCGCGACCCAGGCGGGCATCGCGGCCACCGCGAGCTTGCCGGTCTTCATCACGGGCGGCCAGCTCTGGACACCGGGGGTGTCGCCGATCAGCCCGGCCTCGTCCAGCCGCTTGACGATGGTCAGGGCGCGGACGGCCGGCTCCGAGCCGATGGTGATCTTGCCCTGGAGGTCGAAGTAGAAGGCGCCCTGGAGCTGCATCAGGGACTGGAGGAAGTCCAGGTCGGGGGTGGGGTTCGCGGCCCTGTTGAGGCCGATCAGGGCGATGCCGGGGTTGGCGGCCTTGAAGCGGTCGGCGACGGCCAGCAGGTCGTCCCAGGTGGCGAGGGACTCAGGGTCGATGCCCGCCTTGTCGAAGTAGTCCTTGCGGTAGAAGAAGCCGAGCGGGTTGACCTCCCAGGGCAGCGCGTACGCGTGGCCGTCCTTGCCGGAGACGACCGGCCACAGCCCCTTCGCGAACTTGTCCTTGTGTGCGTCGGCACCGAACGAGGAGAGGTCGGCCAGGCCACCGGGGAACTTCTCCATGTAGCCGGGCAGGTAGTCACAGCCGATGTGCAGGACGTCGCCGAGGCCCTGGCCGCCGGCCGCCATCCCGACGGTGATCTTGTCCCAGATGGCGGGCTCGCCGATGTCCTGGACGTCGACCTTGATCCCCGGGTTGTCCTTCTCGAAGGCCGGGACGATCCCGCGCAGGGCGTCGGCGGCGGTGGCCCAGGACCAGACGGTGATCGTGCCGGTGTCGGCGTCCCCACCGGAGGCGCCTCCCGAGCCGGAGCCGCCGCCGCAGGCCGCGAGGGTGCCGCCGGCGGCGACGGCCAGCAGGCCGGCTCCGGATGCGCGGAGAAGGTCGCGACGGGAAAGGTGTGACATTGCATTCCTCTCGGTGGGGTGGCGCCGGAAGGCTGTGATGCGAAGGGGGTGAAACGAAGGGGATGGCGGGGGCTGCGGGGGTGCTCGACTTTTTTTGAACGTTCAAACACACAAAACAGACCAGAACCAAACAGGTTCCAACGAGCGGACACAGCAAACGCCCGCCCTCCCCGTGCCGTCAAGCCCCGAGCGCGGGAAGGGCGGGCTCCGCAACCGTTCTGTTATCAGCCGGCGGCTCGACCTCGCCGGCCGGACCGGCGCGGGGCCCGTCGGCAGACCGGTCGACGAGCCGGTCCTGACGGTCCGTCCTCGCACCCTCCCACGGGGACGGACGGTGACTGGTGGATCCCGTATCGGTTTCCGGCCAGGTTTGTCATGTATATCTCCAGCACCGACCGGTCCGCCGTTTGTCCGACTAGGGTCGGTCCAGCTCCGCAGCACGGCGCCGCACGGCCCTCGCGCGGCGCTTCGCGGACCTGTCGATTGGACCGGTGAGAAGTGAACATCAAGTATCGCCATGTGCTCGGTCGTTCATGGATGACGGCAGTCCGGGGACGGCTCGCCGCCGCGGCGGGGGTGGTCACCCTGCTGGTGGCCGTCCTCACCGGCGCAGCCGCCGGCACGGCCGGTGCGGCGGCGGGTCCGGCACCGGTCGCCGCCGTCCAGGCGTCGCCCGGGTGGGTCTGTCCCGGTACGCCCATACCTGACGGCTATGTGATCACCCAGCGCCAGCCGAGCGGGTGCAACAACGCCGGCGCCTGGTACATCCAGCCCGTGAAGAACGGCATCTGGACCTGTGCCACCTCGCCGATTCCGCCCGGCTACGTGATCACCCTCCACAACGCCACCGGCTGCAGCGGCATCGACTACTGGTTCCTGGAGCTGCCCCGCGACGGCCAGTACACCTGTGCGGGTTCGCCGATCCCGCCCGGCTACGTGCTCACCGGCCACATGAACTCCGGCTGCGGCAACATCGGCTCGTGGTTCCAGCAACTGGCCCGCGTCGGCGAGTACATGTGCCCCTACCAGCCCGTTCCGGCCGGCTTCCGCGCCGGCGCCTACAACGCGAGCATGTGCAGCGGCCTCGGGGGCTGGTACCTGCTCGCCGCCTGATCCGATCGCCGCCGGCAGGCACCGCACAGCACGTGGTGCCTGCCGGCGGCGCACCTGTTCCGGGGGCCCGCCGTCGCGCGTCACGGCCTTCCACGCACCGTCGCACCGACGCACCGACGCACCGCCGCACCGCCGGTCGGGCGCCGCCGGAGGAGAGCGAAGGAACGGGTTCAGTCCTCCGCCGGGAGGGCAACCCCGTCGGCACGGGGGAAGACCGTCCCCGGGGTGACCGGGATCCCGCGGGACATCGCCTCGAAGTCCAGGATCGGATGGGTCAGGATCTCCTCGACCTCGTCGGTCAGCAGGTTGCCCAGGATGAACTCCTCCTCCGCGCCCGACCCGAAGGTGACGACCTGCCCGCTCGACTGGATCATCCAGTTCAGCAGCTCCCGCTCGCTGCTCTCCGCGAGGTGGATCTCCCGGCCGGGGTGGTCGCGCCGGATCCCCTCCACGACCGCGCGGACGTCCTCCACCGCCACCCCGAGCCTGCGGACCGTGGCCGGCGACGCCCGTCGGCCCCACCACTGGAAGACCACCCACTGGGCGACCGAGGGGTGGGACATGATCTCGGCGGCGAGTGCGGGCAGTTGGTGGAGGTTCTCGGCGCTCGCCACGGTGTGCACCCGCACCCGGTCGAAGCCCTCGGCGTCGCACAGGGCGAGGGAGTCCAGGAGCGCTCGGAGGAGGCCGGTGTCCGGGCTGCGGCGGAAGGCGCGCTGCACGTCCGCGGTGACGGCGTCCAGCGGCAGCCGCAGCGAGGACAGCCCCCGCAGCCGGGCGAGCTTCTCGGCGGTGAGCGTGTAGCCGGTGGTGTCCAGGCCGACCTTGAGGCCACTGGCGACGGCGTCGTCGACCACGTCGAAGATCGGCGGCCAGAGCAACGGGTCGCCGCCGGCCAGGACCAGGTCGCTGGTACCGTGCGCGGCCAGCTTCCCGACGATCCGCCGGGCCTGGGCGAGGTCGATCTGCTCCGCGGCGAACGGGTTGTAGCAGCCCTGGCAGGACATCGGGCAACGGTTGTTGATCGACCAGTTGACCCGCCTGACCCGGCGGCCGGCGCGCGACCGGTCGGCCCGGCTGCGGATCCCGGCCACGAGGTGCGCCAGGCGCCGGGCCTGCGGGAGGGTGGCGCCCGTGAGCAGTTCCCCGGCCCGTTCGACGGCGGCCGCGGTGGCGTTGTTCTGGAGCAGCAGGAACGCCAGGCGCCACCGCATGGTCTCGTCCGCAGGGTCCTCCCGCAGGGCCTGTTCGACCCGCTTGGTCAGGGCACCGAGATAGACCGGGTTGAAGTTGGCCGGCTCCAGGCGCCGTTGGAAGTCGTCGGCCGTCGACCCGCGCTCCAAGGACCTGTCGTAGCCGGCCCGCAACGGGTGCGGGGGCAGGATCTCCACGTGCCGCCGGGTGGACATGGGTTGCTCTCCAGGGTCGGTCGGTTCGGGGGTGTCGGTCAGTTCGGGGGTGTCGGTCAGTTCGGCACGGACGGAAGCAGGATGACCATCGAGTCGGCGGACGACAGCCCCATGCCCTCGACGAAGACCGCGTCGCGGACGAGCTGCGCGATGGCGGGGTGCGTGGGGGCGTCGAGGTAGCGGGCGGTGGATTCGAGCGGGGTGACGCCGCGTTCGGCGATCAGGGTGCGCAGCGCGCGCGGGAGGTTGTCGAGGTCGTCGCGTATCTGTGCCAGGTCGAACCGGTCGGCCAGCCGCATCGCGGCCCTGCGGGCCTTGGCGAGGTTGGTCGTCGGGTCCAGGACCGTCGCCTTCGCCAGGTAGTACGGGACGGGCTGCATCATCCAGGCCAACGCCGTGCGCGGGTCGTCCTCGTCGTGGCCGGGACAGGAGAAGGCGTCCGATCCGAGCCCGAGGCCGTCGCAGAACCACTCGGGCCGCATGCTGATCCGGTAGTGGGCGTGGCCGGCCTGCCGGAACGCCGGGAGCCTGGCGATGACGGACGTCGTCTCGATCCGGAAGGTGTCGGAGATCCGCCGCATCTTCCGTCCCACCACGGCACGGACTTCCGGCACGTCCGCGTCCTCGGCCACGACGTGGACCAGGTCGAGATTGGAGACGATGTCGCCGCTCGCCCCCGTGCGATGGTCTCCACGGGCCAGCGAGCCGGTCGCCGCCACCGACATGCCGGTCACGTCGGCGAACTCGCGGGCCAGCTCCTGGAACAGCAGGGGGACGTCTTCGGGTCTCACGTAGCTCCTCGGGTGTCGGCGGTGGCGGCGAAGGTGAGACCCTTCGCCCTCTCTTCCAAGTCCGGTTACATCGTGGAGAGTTCGCATTCAGACGCGCAGGCGAACGGCTGCGCAGGGACCGAATTCACCGTCAACAGCGGCATGGCCGTCCGGGACTCGAAGGACACGAACGGCCCGGCACTCGCCTTCTCCCCCGACGCACGGACGGCCTTCATCACCGCGCTCAAGGCCGGCGAACTCCCCGACGCCTGAACGCACCTGCGCGGGAAGTCGGCCCACTCGACTTCTCGCACAGCCTTGTTCAGAGCAGCCCGTCGGTGTTCTCGCACTTCAGGAAGCCGTTGGCCGTTCCCTTGACACCCGTCAGCTGGCTGATCGGCATGTCGACGATCTTGATGGTGTCCAGGGTGCGGCTGGCCGTCGCACCGACCGGGGTCTCTGCGCTCCACACGACGGCGGTCGCATCCTCACCGGCGGTCAGCAGCACGTTCGCTTTCCCGTCACCGTCGAACGTGACGATCAGGCCCGCCTTCGCGGATCCGGTGCCCTCCGCGGTCAGGACCAGCCTGCCGGACGGGGACTTGTTCCCCAGGCAGGCGCCCGCCTCGAACTGGTAGGTGGCCCCGTCGGTGCCGGCGATGGTCATGGAGTTGGCGGCGCCGGCGGGAGCAGCGCCCCCCGATCCGCCGGCCGCCTTCGGGGGGGCCGTCGACTTCGGCCCGTCGGCCGGCGCCGAAGCGGCGGCGGTGTCCGGTGCGGCGGGCTTCGCGGACGAGGGTGAAGGGGAGGAGGATCCGCAAGCCGTGAGCAGGAGGGCAGAGATGCCGACGATCGCAGCGGAGTACACACGAGTCATTCGAATCATGGACAGAATGTAACGCTCTTGTATGACAGAACGTCAGTCGAATGTTCACAACTTCGTCCCGGCCCAAAGGCATCGAAGCGCCGGCCGAAGGACGGACGCCTTCGGAGCACACGTCAGGGGAACGGCGATGCACCGGACCAGAAGGAGCAGTTTCAGGCA